>JAQYWI010000254.1 GCA_030145015.1 Desulfobacterales bacterium | reverse complement strand
GCTACATTTGATAATAGCTTCAGACTGGTTGAGCTTTACTATGATCCCCTGGATTTTTCGGGTCTTTAATTTCTCGGCCTCCTCGATGATCAAACAGGGAATAATAGTATCGACGTACGGGTGACTGACTTCTTTGCCCCGCACAATTTTATCCGGCAGAATGATATCAATTTTGTCCCTATCGATTTTTAATACCTTGGAATCGAACGTATACTCGGCGTCGCCTATGCGGAAAAGATAAGCCTTTATTTTATTGTTGATGAGAGTTGTGAATTGCCTGGTCTTGCGGAACAATCGCAATTCAATTTTATCAGGGTCAATAGCCAGCATCCGGCCGATATAGACATTATTTTTCTCGTTAAAAAACGACAGGAGCAAATTGATCTCGATTTCACTAATCCTCTCAATCGGTTTTTTATATATGGTCGGATGGTATAATTTTTCGTGGATTTTAATCAATGTCTTACTAATCGCGTATAATGTGTCGGCCTGTTCCCTTTGGTTCTGCAGAAAGGACATAAATTTTCCGAGTGATTTTTCAAAAAGATTATAGTCCTGAAAGATTTCGGACTTTTTTTTCAAACCGATGTATTCAATTAAATTGTTGAGAATCCTGGTCTGAAAATCGGTCAGTCCCAATTGCTTGGCCTTGAAAAAGAACAATTGATAAACAAGGTACTCTTTTCGCTTTAATATATCCCTGATTTTCAGGACAACCAGAATAAGAAGGACCAGAGAAACAATTAAAACTAATAGAGCCACCTGGGGGGAAGTTATAATTGGCCATTTTACGCCCAATACTGTTTCCATAAGCAACCTTAGAATATTTTAATTGAAACCAGGGAAGCACGAGAAACAACCTGGCCTCAGGATTTAATACCTAAGAAACCATCATGACGGTTACGCCGTCACAAATTATCATGCAAATAAGCCCCCTTATTATTGTTAATCAATAATACAGCAATAATTATATAATTGCCATTTGAATATGTAAAGAATAATTTAAGCTCCTCAATAAATTTAAAAATTATGGAGGAGAATTATGGAAACAATAATTAACAGGGGATGCGGGCTTGTCCTTCCAGGAACTTACGCACAGTTTGGTAAAATAAAAAATATACACAAGATACAGATTTAAAACTATAGGCAACAAAAATAGAGAGTCCGCTAATTTTAAAAACTAAAAATTTATTGGAGTTTAAAAGGTAACTTCCAGAAGGTTGCGGCAAAGATGGTATGGCTTTTTATTTTTTACTACTGACCTGCTCCCATTTTAACTACCACCTTGAATTAGAGCTTGTCTTTTTAAGTCCTTATTCCCATCCATTTATAAATTCTTAATAGCATATTCAGCTTCTTTCCGAACCTTGAACATGCTATTCAGTAAATCTTTTGTCCTACATGACATACCTACAATACTATATTTATCACACGCAATATCAAACTACAATTGGTTTAGTTTTTGGGGGGCAGGTCAGACCCTCCGTTAAGCTTATTATCATATTCTGAGCTTAACTTGGTGTCCTCTTTTTCGGATCATCATCAGGGTTAAGCGAGAAGACGGCCAAACCGTGTTAGGTTAAGCACCATGCCACCCTCAAAAATTCAGCTAGAACCATGGATGGACCAAGACAAGAAAAATAATTTGAATATTCTACATAATGATGTCATATTAATTAAATACAACTTATGAATCATGAATAAGGGGTAACCATGAATCGGTTTCTGACAGTTTTTTTGGCAGTATTTATTGGAGGGTGTGCAACAACTTATGAACAACCTCAATATGATATTGTACAAAAGTACAAAGACTTCGAACTGAGGCGTTATAGGCCATATATAGTCGCCGAAACCATTGTGAAAAAAGATTTCAATGAGGCAGGCAACGAAGCATTTCGAATTCTATTTGCTTACATTTCGGGAAATAACCGTACAAAAGAAGGGATCTCGATGACCGCTCCGGTTAACCAGACACCGGCGGTTACGTCAGGGGAAAAAATCAAGATGACTGCCCCGGTGACACAGTCCCCACAGGGTAAAACAGAGAATTCGTACCTGCTCAGCTTCGTGATGCCCTCAAAATATACAATGGACACGCTCCCAGAGCCCGTTAACCCACGCGTACGTCTGCGCACGGTTGACGGAAAGCTCATGGCCGCACGCATCTATTCGGGAACGTGGTCCGAAGAGCGATACAGAAGAAACGAGGCCATGCTTCTGTCGGCTGTTAAGGCCTCGGGTCTGACGACGATCGGTGCTCCCGTATTCGCCCGTTACAACCCGCCGTTCACCCCGTGGTTTCTCCGCCGAAACGAGGTCCTTATTGAAGTAACGGCCGATTGAGAAGCTCGCAGGAATGTTCCGTTCCGGCAGATGCGGGAAATTTCGTCGCTGAGATGTATATCGAACGGATTTAAGTCATGTTGTTTGTAGTTACACATGCTGAAAACATCCTGATTCTCGTCCCGATTGCCTTGGGAACACTGCTTTCTGAAAAATCAGCAATGTTAATCATCAAGCAGAAATTTGCCGTTGATTCACCGTATCGAATCCTGGTGGGATGCCTGTGGACAACTATACTTATATACTTATTAATAGGACTTTTCAGGCCATATACAACGGTAAATATTTAACTGCTCCAGGTACTATATAAGACCCTTTTTCTTGCGCTGGTTACACCCCCTTTTGACCTACACCCATATGCTTTCATCTCTTGTTTTTACCGTTATTGCACCGCTGCAGTTTTCACAGCGCATTCGAAATGCGAATCTCCGCCGGCATCGAATCCTTGGAAGGGTATACCTCCTCATGACACCTCTAGTTGCACTCTCATGACTCCTGATCGGTACGATCATGCCCTTTAGCGAAACCTAGGATTGAAGGGCAGTTATGGGTGACAGG
The DNA here is from genome assembly GCA_030145015.1 of Desulfobacterales bacterium. The sequence continues at coordinate 3,568 of JAQYWI010000254.1, read as the reverse complement.
TGAACCTTGCTTCAAGGCTTGAGGAGATGTGTGAACCAGGTGGAATCCTGATAAGTCATCCGACATGAGCATTAGTAAGTGAAGAGATTGAGTGCAGGCAGAGGAAAGATAAGATTAAAGTAAAAGTGATAAGTCGAGATGTTATTGTTTATGATGTGGTGATGTAGAAAATTGGGTTTTACTTGACTTTCTCTTAGTTTATTGACTAAATTCAGAAATATTAGCGGATCATTCAGTACTTAAAGAAACATATAAGCTGATGCAACATGATTAAGGATAGGGAGAATTCTTATGGATGATTGGGCAAGGCTTCCCGCACTCGCACTGGTAAAGGCGATTCAGGACAAGACGATCAGCTCTTCCGATCTGCTGGAATATTTTATCGAAAGATATGACCGTTTGAATCCGGAGATAAACGCTATCGTTGCCACGAACTTTGAACAGGCAAGAAAAAAGGCGGTTGATGCCGACGAGGCGCTGGCCAAAGGAGAGGTTTTAGGCCCTCTTCACGGGCTTCCAATGACGCTCAAGGATAATCTGGAAATTATCGGCATGCCCACGACCTACGGGGCCGAGATCTTTGCCAAACACATGCCGGAAGAAAACGCGGATGTGGTGCAGTCCTTATTGGACGCTGGAGCGGTCATTTTCGGAAAGACCAACCTGCCGCTGTCCGGTATGGACACGCAGAGTTTTAACGATGTGTACGGCCAGACCAACAACCCCTGGGACACTTCACGAACTCCAGGCGGCTCCTCAGGGGGTGCGGCAGCGGCGCTTGCCGCCGGTCTAACCGGGCTGGAGATTGGAAACGACATAGGCGGCTCTATCCGTTTTCCTGCTCATTTCTGCGGGATCTACGGGCACAAGCCCTCTTATAACATCGTGTCCAGGCACGGGGCAAATAAACCATGGAACCAATATAAGACAAAATTTCCTGTGGATATTGACCTGGCGGTGAACGGGCCTTTGGCCAGAAGCGCTGGAGACCTTCTGTTGACAATGGACATCATCGTCGGTCCGCCCGCCTACCAGCGAAGTGCAATAAAGATCAGTCTTCCCGAACCAAGAAAGAATGCACTTTCAGACTTCAAGGTGGGTGTGTGGATAGAAGATCCGCTCCATCCCCCGGATGATGATACTCGCGCGGTTTTAAGTGATTTCATCGATCGGCTAACTGGTAAGGGCGTCACGCTGGTAAACAAAAAACCTGACATTGATCTTAAAGAAAGTCACGAACTTAGAAACTCGTTCGAGACCGCGACCTTGTGTCATATGCAGCCTGAGGAACTCTGGGGGCTAGCGAACAAAGCTCTTGAAAGCGACGATAAAATGATAAAGTCCTGGGCCAAGGATATAACCATGCAGCACCGCGATTGGAATATCCTGAACATGATGCGCTCCGACATACGCCAGAAGTGGGATGATTATTTCAAAGATGTTGACGTCATGCTATGCCCGGTCACGCGCATACCAGCACACCCGCATGACCACACCCCTATCGTGGCGCGAATGGTGCAGTTCAACGGTGAAACCCTGAAATACTGGGATGTGATGGGCCCCTGGAACTCCTTAAGCACAGTGGCCTATCTCCCGGCTACGGTTGCTCCGGCAGGCTTTACGTCGGGTGGGCTTCCTGTGGGTATTCAAATCGTGGGCCCATATCTTGAAGACCTGACGCCAATACAGTTTGCTATCAACCTCGAAAAAGAGATCATCGGGCCTTACCAGCTCCCTCCAGGGTTTGATGCATGAAGTAAGGCCCAAAAGTGGACGATTGACCAAATTAGCTGGCTAACTAATGTTGTTAATTACTCATGACTCATTCAAAGGATCAGTTCATATCTCTAATTATGAATTCAATCTTTAGTTTTTATTCATAATCTCAGTTTAAAGAGACAAAACTTATTTTATTATGCAAACGTTAGTACAACATATACTTTTTGTAACACTTAGCCTTTTCAAATTATAATTACCATCAGTTAAAGTCTATTATATTCACGGAAGGTGGAGGGGGAGCTTATGGGAACGGGGAATAACTTACAGTCGGCTGTGGATATCAGGGACAAACCGATCATCCAGATCGGCTTTGTGGTTCGTGATGCCGTGAAAACGGCCAAACGGTATAGTGAAATCTTTGGCCTGGGTCCCTGGAACTTTATTGACGGCAAGGCCAGGGATTTCATTCTGCAGGGTGAAACCCTGAGGAATATGGACTGCGGTCTTAGGCTGGCCATGGCGGATCTGGGCCGGATGCAGCTGGAATTGATCCAACCCCTGCATGGGCCGAGCACCCATATGTCTTTTTTAAAAGAACAGGGGGAAGGAATCCACCATGTAAGTTTTGGGGCGGTCGAAGATCACGATCAGATCATCTCAGGTTTAACCTCCAGAGGTATAGGGATCGAGATGCAGGGTCTGGCAGGTGATGTTGACACCTTCACCTATTTGGCTACTCAAAAGACGCTGGGAACCATATTTGAAGTTGTGAATCCCGTCATATCCCGGGCGCGAGGTGCCCTTCGTCCCTGGGGAACTTATAACAAACCGGATGCCAGCGCTATCAACATCAAGGGAAAGGAGATCCAGCAACTGGGAATCGTAGTGGAGGATGCAGAAGAAACAGCCAGAAACTACTGGGAGCTTTTGGGTGTCGGCCCCTGGATCCTCATAGATTTCAAACCACCACACCTGTCTGATGTCACTCTGCACGGTATTGGTATACATGATGATGTTAATCTTCATATCAGGGCCGCCATTGCTCAGTTGGGCAAGATGCAGTTCGAACTATTGCAACCTGTTAAGGGACCAAGTACCTATATGGAATTCTTAAAAACCAGAGGACAGGGGATTCATCATGTGAGTTTCGATCGGATAGAAGATCACGATGAAATGATCTCGAGATTCGATAGCCTGGGCATTGAGGTTGAATCTTCCGGTCTCCTCGGCGGTGCCATTACCTTTACCTATCTGGCTAGCCAGAACGAACTAGGAACGATATTTGAAGCTTTGAAAGTCGATCCAAATAAAAAGAATACCCTTACCGCCTATGGGACCTATCCGCCGACCAAGTAGCTTGGGTAAATTTTAAATATCGTCAATTTGGATAAACATTCTTCACAGAAGATGGGAGAGTTTAAGGGAATGAGTAATTGGCCGCGACGTACATGGATGTACTAGTGTGATCGGAGCCTGCGCCCCGACCGGAGGGAGGAAATCCCCTTGGGGGAGATGGCAAGAGGCGACCAGCGCCGTACAGGACGTACGAAAGGCGCTGCCACGGAGGGCAGAGAGAAGGGATTGGGATTGAAGGGCAGTTATGGGTGATGGGATTCGGGATTAGGTGATGAAATAGTTTGATTTTCAGGTACCAAATCCCTACCCTTTTAAATAAAAGCGCGTGCGGGAAGTCTGGAGAGGGGTGAGAGGGAGAGAACGGGACGGAATGCATATTAGAGGTAGTAAAAGTTCCAGTCAATCAGAAAAAGGTTGGCAGTAATCGAAAAGTAACTTAAATTATCCTTCTAGGAACTTACGCACCGTTTATTCAAACAAAGTGACCTGCCCC
>JAQYWI010000253.1 GCA_030145015.1 Desulfobacterales bacterium | reverse complement strand
CAATATCTAATGCCCAATCCATGCTATGATGAGGCTGTCTGCGGCGTCACAGTTTAGAAGTGGTTTCAAAACCCCATCTAAGGCCCAATGGCTGCGTTGCAGGCCTCCGATAAATGCTCACATACCCATGTATGCTGCGCGTTATCGATCGGCCTGCGCCTTGATGCATACATTAATCTGTTTAGATCAGACATGTAATCCCGCTTCAGCGGGGCCCTTGAACCTGATCTGGGGTTTTGAAACCACTTCCAACGACATTCGCCGGCAGACACCCTTTTTGTCATCAACTGGATTTATACCGCTTGCCATCATAATGTACCGAATATCATGAAATCCATCGTATTAATCAAACCATATTTTAAAGAAAACCGCAGGAAAATTGCCATCGGTCTGCTCAGTTTAATTATTGTGGACGTGTTGCAGCTTTTTATTCCGCGCATTATTAAATGGACAGTTGACGGGCTAACGGATTTGCACCTCGATCTATGGCAGCTGCTGGTTTATGCGATCTACATGGCGGTCATTGCCGTGCTGATTGGTGCCTTTCGGTATGTATGGCGACGCTGTCTGCTGGGAACATCGCGTCGCGTTGAAGAGGGCCTGCGCAACCGCCTTTTTACCCACATCCAGACCCTGTCGGCATCTTATTTCGATCGCACCCCAACCGGCGATTTAATGGCCCATGCCACCAATGATATCCAACAAATCCGAATGGCAACGGGAATGGGAATGGTGGCCTTAAACGATGCCATCGTGCTGGGTGCCGCCGCCATCGGCTTTATGCTCTATATCAATGTAACCCTGACCCTTTTTGTATTGATCCCCATGCCGCTGATTACCATCAGCACCCTTTTTTTCAGTAAAAAAATGCACCACCGCTATCAAGCCGTTCAGGCCGCTTTTTCAGATCTGACGGAGGTCATCCGGGAGCGCTTTGCCGGAATTCGCATAATCAAAGCCCATAACCGTAAAGAAAAGGAAGCCGCCCGGGTCAAGGCGGTCTCAAAAGAATACATTAAAGAAAACCTGGGCCTGGTAAAAATTGTGGGGTCTTTTTTCCCGATGCTGCTTCTTTTTACAAATTTAAGCCTGGCTATCGTACTCTACCTTGGCGGGCGCCAAACCATTGCCATGACCATTTCGCCGGGCGACTTTGTGGCTTTTATCAGCTATCTGGGAATATTGACCTGGCCCATGATGGCCCTGGGTTGGGTCACCAATTTGATTCAGCGCGGACGGGCTTCGCTGGATCGAATCAACCGCATTTTGGAAACCCAGCCTGAAATTACAAATCGAACGGATGCCGTGGCCCTGGATCAAATCCAAGGTGGAATCGTTTTTGAGGATGTTGATTTTGCTTATAATCATAATGCTGCCGGAAACGCAGCGGTACTTTCAGGAATTCGACTGAAGGTGGCGCCCGGAAAAGCATTAGGCATTGTCGGCCCTCCCGGCAGTGGAAAAACAACGCTGCTGAGTCTAATCCCCAGATTATATGACGTGTCCCGGGGGACTGTCTTTCTTGACGGCAAAGATGTCCGGTCATTACAGATTGACAATTTGAGATCCAAAATTGCCTATATGCCCCAGGAGCCCTTTTTATTCGCCGGAACCGTCCGGGAAAATCTCACTTTCGGCAATCCCTTAATCAAAGAAACTCAACTGAAAATGATAACCCAAAAAGCAGCGCTCTACGATACGATCCGCTCCTTTCCGAAAGGCTTTGAAACCATTGTCGGTGAAAAAGGGGTTATCCTCTCCGGCGGTCAAAAGCAACGCATCGCTCTGGCCCGCTGCCTGCTCCGGGAAGGCGGTGTTTTAGTTCTGGATGATCCCATCAGCCAGGTTGACCTGGAAACAGGGACCGCCATTATCGATATGATCAAGTCCATGATCGGTGAAAAGACGATTATCATTGTTTCCCATCGCATTTCTGCAGTGAGTTTTGCGGATCAAATTATGGCCATGGAGAAAGGACGCATAATTGAACGCGGCACGCACCGGGAATTGATTGTTACCAATCAATATTATGCCAAAACATTTCAACTCCAAGAAATTGAAGAGGGCGTAAATGCATCCTGATTATGGATATTTTGAGGAAAGCCAGCTGGGCAAACAATATGATGTCAAGCTGTTAAAACGCCTCTATCCGTTTATCCGCCCATATAAGCTTATGATATTGTGGTCTATTGTTTTGGTTCTGGGCATAACCGCTCTGGATCTTGCGCTGCCGTATGTTACCAAGGTTGCCATTGACCGCTATATCGTACCGCAAACCCAGGGTAGGGTTGGAGAGGGTTTGCAGACCGCTGAAACCGGAAACAGGTATCTCAAAGTAGATCTAAAGAACCCCCGGCAACGCAAAATTGTGGAGAAATACAAAGCGTTGTTTAAAATTGAAGGCCAAACAGCCTTTATTTCATTTAATGCGATGAAGCGCCTCGAAAAATCCGATTTGAAAATTTTACGCCAAAACGATGTTGCGGGTCTCGGCATGCTGGCAGCGATATTCCTGGCAGTCGTAATATTAAATTTCATTCTTAATTTTAGCCAAAAAATGATTATGGAATACTGCGGTCACATGATCATGCATGATTTGAGGATGCGGCTTTTTAATCATGTGCAGAATCTGGCAATTGAATTTTTCACCCGCAACCCGGTCGGCCGCCTGGTGACCCGGGTGACCAATGACGTCCAAAATATGCATGAGTTATTTACCTCGGTAATTTCTCTGGTATTCAAAGACTTTTTCCTGCTTGTGGGAATTGCTGCGGTGATGCTGGTTCTCAACTGGAAGCTCGCCCTGGTCTCGTTCACCGTCCTGCCGATTGTGGTCTACGCTTCTGTTAAATTTTCGGTAAAGGCCCGGGATATCTTCCGGGTCCTGCGAATTAAAATAGCCGAAATTAACACCCGCTTTGCCGAAACCATCGAAGGCATCGGTGTCATTCAACTCATGCGCCAGGAATCGGAAAATTACAAAAAGTTCCATAAGCTAAATCATGATAATTATCTGGCCGGCATGCGACAGATACACGTACTGGCCGTTTTTATGCCGATCATCGAGCTGCTGGGCGTCATTGCCGTTGCCCTGGTGATCTTTTACGGCGGCAGCCGGGTTCTAAATGGAGCCCTCAGTCTGGGAACGCTGGTGGCATTCATTTCGTATATTAGAATGTTTTTCAGGCCCATAAGGGATCTGGCGGAAAAATACAATATTCTGCAAAATGCCATGGCTTCGGCCGAAAGAATATTGTTGATTCTGGATACCCAAAATACATTGCCGCAAGCAAAGCCGCCGAGCAGGGATCCGAATTGGGACGGTATTCATGAGATCAGAATTGAAGATGTTTCCTTCAGCTATATCGGTGACGAAAAGATCCTCAAAAACGTATCCTTGCGTATTAAGGCCGGGGAAACGGTCGCCGTGGTGGGCCCTACCGGGGCCGGGAAAACTTCGCTTGTCAATTTGATCCCCCGATTCTATGACCCGACCGCCGGCCGCATCCTCATCAATGATATCGATATCAGAGAATTAGATACTGCTGTTTTTCGGGATAAAATAGCGCTGGTAATGCAAGAGCCGTTTCTGTTTTCCGGCACCATCCGGGAAAACATATTCGATAACACCCGGGGCTTCACGGAAAAAAAAGTTCAGGAAGTCATCGATGCCGCAAACTGCCAAACTTTGATCCAACGCCTGCCCGATGGTTTGGAAACGTTTCTGTCTGCGGGCGGCACATCCGTCTCGAGCGGGGAACGCCAGCTGATTTCGATTGCCAGAGCATTTGCCAGAAATCCCCAGCTGATTTTATTTGATGAAGCCACTTCATATATCGATTCGCAGACCGAACTGTGGATCCAGCAGGCCCTTGAAAAACTCATGCAAAACAGAACCTCAATAATCATTGCCCATCGGCTATCCACCGTGCGCCATGCCGACCGAATCTTGGTCTTGAACCGGGGCCGCATTATCGAAAGCGGCACCCATGCCGAGCTGATGGACAGGCAAGGATTCTACTATCGTCTCAGCCGGCTGCAAAATGAAAGTGCAGGCAGCGGGCGTTAGGCAGCGGGTCTCAGGCTTCAGTGAGCAGATGTCAGAAGTCAGAAGACAGATGTCGGAGTGCAGAAAGCAGAAGGTAGTTTGTTGATCTCGAGTCACCATCGCTGTTCTCTGTCCTCTGTCCTCTGACTTCTGTTTTCTGTTTACTGACACTTGACGCCTGCATCCGGCAACCCGGCGTCTAATGCCTGATGCCCGATGCCTAACGCCTGATGCCTGCCGTAATAATTCTCTTGCCAAAAGAAAAAGCAGATGATAAGCAAGATCTTTTTTAAGCGCTTTTAACGGAGATAATGAATCCGTTTCTCAACAAATTTATTAATAATTCGAAAGGAGGACTGTATAGATGGCTTATGATGCAGTGAAAATGGCAGACTGGCAGATCTCAGAGGCAGCTGAACCGAACATGCCGACACCGGATGAATGGAGAGAGAAACTGGGGCTGGAAAAAGATGAAATGCTTCCCATGGGCAGGCTGGCAAAGCTTGATTTTCTTAAGATCATCGAGCGCCTCAAAGACAAACCGGACGGCAAATACATCGAGGTGACCGCCATCACGCCGACGCCGCTGGGAGAAGGCAAAAGCACCACTTCCTGCGGTTTGATGGAAGGCCTCGGCAAACGCGGTATGAACGTGGGTGGCGCGCTGCGCCAGCCCTCCGGCGGCCCCACCATGAACGTCAAGGGAACTGCTGCCGGTGGTGGCAACTCCCTGCTGATTCCCATGACCGAGTTCTCACTGGGTCTGACCGGCGACATTAACGACATCATGAATGCCCACAACCTGGCCATGGTGGCGATGACCTCGCGCATGCAGCATGAGCGCAACTACAACGATGAACAGCTGGATCGGTTGACCGGCATGCCGCGTCTGAATATCGATCCCACCCGCATAGAGATGGGCTGGATCATCGACTTTTGCGCCCAGGCCCTGCGCAACATTATTATCGGTATCGGCGGCCGTATGGACGGCTTTACGATGCAGTCCAAGTTCGGAATCGCCGTGGGTTCCGAGTGTATGGCCATCCTGTCGGTTATCCGCGATTTGGCCGATCTGAAAGAACGGCTCAACAACATCACGGTGGCATTCGATAAGAGCGGCAAGCCGGTGACCACCGGTGACCTCGAAGTCGGCAATGCCATGACCGCTTTTATGCGCAACACCATCAACCCCACCATGATGTGCACCGCCGAATACAACCCCTGCATGGTGCATGCGGGACCGTTTGCCAACATCGCCGTCGGCCAGTCCTCCATTATCGCCGACCGTGTTGGGTTGAAACTCTTCGACTATCACATCACCGAATCCGGCTTCGGCGCCGATATCGGCTTTGAAAAATTCTGGAACGTCAAATCCCGCTTCAGCGGATTGAAACCGCATGTATCGGTTCTGACCACCACCATCCGCGCGCTGAAAAGCCACGGCGGCGGACCCAAAGTGACACCGGGCATCGCCATGCCTGATGCGTACACCAAAGAGAACCTGGAAATGGTTGAAAAAGGCTGCGTGAACATGGTGCATCACATCAACACCATCCGCAAGGCCGGCATCAACCCGGTGGTGTGCATCAATCGGTTTTACACCGATACGGATGCGGAATGTAACATTGTCCGCAAGGCCGCCGAGGCGGCCGGTGCCCGCTGCGCCGAGTCCAAACACTGGGAACTGGGCGGCGAAGGTGCCCTGGAATTCGCCGATGCCGTCGTCGAAGCTTGTGAAGAAGAAAACGACTTCAAATTCCTGTATCCGCTGGAGATGAAACTGCGCGACCGCGTCGACCTGATCGCCAAGGAAGTCTACGGTGCGGACGGTGTGGCCTGGACCCCGGAAGCCGCGGCCAAGGCCAAGATGCTCGAGGACGATCCCAAGTACGCCGACTTTGCAACCATGATGGTCAAAACCCATCTCAGCCTGAGCCACGACCCGACCCTCAAGGGTGCGCCCAAAGGCTGGACGCTGCCCGTTCGGGACGTGCTGATCTATTCCGGTGCGAAGTTTCTGTGTCCCTGCGCCGGTACCATCAGCCTGATGCCCGGAACCGGCTCCAACCCGGCATTTAGACGGGTGGACGTCGACAGCAAGACCGGCCAGGTGTCGGGACTATTTTAGGCTAGTATCTAAAACCTTAAAATATGGAGAGGTTCGAGAGATTTTCTCGGGCCTCTTTTTTTCCCTCAGCGAAAATTCGAAGCACGCCTGATTTTATTAAATAGGCCGAAACTCGAAACAAATTCAAAATTCGAATATTCCAATGTTCTAAACCTTTCAGAGCTCATGCACCCTGGAAGGCCGCTTTTGTTTTTGTCATTGGAATTTTGTAAATTCGATTTTGTTTCGACCAATTTTATAAAATCAGGCGATATTCGGATTTCGAATTTATAACATGGGACATCTCCCGAAAGCCGATAATCGAGACCA
>JAQYWI010000090.1 GCA_030145015.1 Desulfobacterales bacterium | reverse complement strand
CGGGCATAGCTGCGCATTAGTTGCCGGTCTAAAACTTACTTTTTCTTTGTATTTCCTTTTTCCTCCTTTAGCCCTGCTACAAAGGGCAGTCGATGCTCCCTAAAACCCTATTTTGCAGAAGCCTTTTTTAGCCTTTAATGTATTAAATTAAAGGGGTTAGCCACATAATCAAACATATGATGCACAAAACAATGCTTTATATACAATTTCTTAAATATTATTCAAGGCTATGCAGCAATTTTTTAACCGGCATCGGGTACTGCAGCCAATGGTTAATCAGGCTATTTCAGTAACGAAATGGCCAGAGTTTTAAATAGCTGCGCAGGATCCGCCACCAGTTGGCAATACCGCGCGGTTCAAACATCAAAAACAGGACGATCACCAGACCAAATGACAGCGGGCGCAATGCCGTTGCCAGGTCCAGCGCCGACGGAAACAATGTTTTGGCGAATTCAGAAAGGTGCTCGACCTGGACATCCAGCATGAAAATCGCCGTGGGTCCGAAAAATGACCCCATCAGGCTGCCCAATCCGCCGACAATCGCCATGGCCAGATAGTTAATGGAGTGATGCAGCGTAAACGATTCAAAGCCCACGCCGCGCCACAGGTAGGCATGCAGCGCTCCGGCGACACCGGCAAGAAATCCGGACAGCGCGAATGCGTACACCTTGGTGAATCCCGGGTGCATGCCCATGGCATCGGCGGCGCGGTCATTGTCGCGCACCGCCACCAGACACCTTCCGTAACGCGTGCGCAGCAAATTGCGGACGCCAAATCCGAAAAGCACCACAAATATCAGGGCAACATAATACCAGAACAAATAATGCTGACTGCGGGTCACTTTGCCGGCAAACCAGAATACCCGGCCGATGGCGATGGTTTGGCCCTGATTAAAAAATTTCGAAAAATTGATGACCCACTGGAAGATCATCTGAAAGGAAAGGGTGGCAATCACCAGGTACAAATGCTTCAGCCGCAGGGCCGGCAGGCCCACAAAGGCGCCGATCACGGCACCGACCCCCCCGGCCAGCAGGATCATCAAGGGCCAGGCGTGGGTCAGCAACACGTGGCTGTCTCCCAGAATCCGCGAAAAGGTCGCCAGGGTGTAAGCCCCCACCCCGACAAAGGCGGCATGCCCGATGGAAATCAGGCCGGTATAACCGGTCAGCAGATTTAACCCGTAAATCGCAATAATGGCCACCAGAATATTGTCGATCACCAGCATATTTTTATTGCCGAGCTTGAAAAAAAGCGGCCAGGCAAACGCCAGAACCAGAAAGCATATAAAGATCAACCGGTCCAGATGCGTAAAGAAGATGCGCTGTTCCTGCTTGTGCGATGTGAAAAAATTACCGGTTGCCAGCCAGCGATTCTGCGACATAACTTACACCCGTTCAATTTCATGTACGCCAAAAAGGCCGTGAGGCTTGATTAATAAAATGATCAAAAGGATAAACCAGGGCAACAGGTCGGCGGTGCCGAACAGTCCCCAGAGACCGTCCAGGTATCCGGCGGCAAACTGCTGAATCAGCCCCAAAATGATACCGGCGACCACCGCGCCGAAAATCGAATCCAGCCCGCCGAGAATCACCACGGGAAACACGATAATACCGAAAGAAACCAGAGTGTCGAAGTTCAACCCCGTAATATTGGCGATAATGCCTCCCGCGGCTGCCGCGCTGAAGCCGGCGGCGGCCCAGGCCAAACCGAACACCCGGGGAATGGAAATCCCGATGGACATCGACGCCAGTTGATCATCCGAAACCGCCCGCATGGATATGCCGATGGTCGATTTTTTAAAGAACCAGGAAAAGCCGGCAATTAATATGACGGTGATAATAACGCCCACAAACTGGGTCCAGGAAATCGAAACCCCGCCCAAGGCGATCGGTGTTTTTGGCAAAAACTCCGGAAAGGAGAAGTTCTCCGTACCAAACGGGGTCAGATAGATGAGCCCGTCAAGAATCGACATTAACCCGATGGTGACCATAATCACCGATATAATGGGTTCGCCGATCAAACGGCGCAAAAAGATGCGTTCCACACTCATGGCAATCAGGAAGGTGATGATCAGACTCAGCAAAAAGGAAATGTAGATGGGAATATGCAGCCCGACGGTCAGCGCGTAAGTAATGAAGGCGCCCAGCGCAATAAACTGTCCATGGGCAATATTCAGCACGCGGCTGGATTTATAAATCAGGACAAACCCAAGTCCGGAAAGCGCATAAATAGAGCCGACCACGATCCCACTGGCCACCAATTGAAAAAAATAACTCATTTGACATCTTCCATCGTGAAAAATTCTAGTTTTGTTTCCACCGTCGCGGTTTGACCATCCTGGTATTGAAAAAATGCTTCCACCATTTTTTCACTCACGCTTTCATCATAAAGCGCATCGTAAAGATCTTCATATTTTTCCTGGATAAATTTACGGCGTATTTTACCGGTTTTGGTCAGCTCGCCGTCATCGACATCGAGCAGTTTGTAAAGAATGGCAAATCGCCTGATTCTAAAATGCGGCTTTTCGACATTTTTATTGAACTCGACGACCTGTTTGTTGATCAAATCGGCGATTTCGGGCCTTTGCGAAAGATCCATAAAGGTCGAAAAGGAGATACCCCGGTCCTCAGCCCACTTGCCGACCACAATCGGGTCGATATTAATCAAGGTGGCGATATACTCCCGCCCGTCACCGAAAATAACGGCTTCCTTGATATAGGGACTGAATTTGAGCTTATTTTCCAAAAACATGGGGCTGAACATCTCGCCCTTGCTGTTGTGCATCACATCGGACAGACGATCGATGACGACCAGATGCCCGCTTTCGTCGATATAGCCCGCATCGCCCGAGCGCAGCCATCCTTCTTGCAGCAGCTCCGCCGTTTTTTCCGGCATTTTATAATACCCTTTGGTCACTGAGGGCGAACACGAGAGGATTTCGCCATCTTCCGATATCTTGCACTCGGTGCCGGGCAGTGGAATTCCAACCGTATCGGGATGAACGTCACCATCACGGTGCATGTAGGCGATCCCCGTGATTTCGGTTTGTCCGTAAATCTGTTTCAGGTTAACGCCCAGCGCCTGATAGAAGGTAAAAAGATCAGGCCCCAACGCGGCCCCACCGGTATAAGCTCTACGCAGCCGCTGCATTCCGATCTGATTGATCAAAGGAAGGAATACCAGGCTTTTGCCGAACCACGCCAGGATTCGCAAAGAAAACGGCATGGCCTTGCCGGACATGCGATAGGAGGCCGCTTTTTCGCCGACCTTTATGAAGTACCGGTAAAAAAGCCGGTTGAGCCAGTAGGATTCGTCGATTTTGAGCCAGATCTGAGACTGCAGGGTTTCATAGATCCGCGGAGCGCCGAACATAAAATGCGGGCCGATTTCTTTTAAATCCTCCATGGCGGTCTCGACCGACTCCGGAAAATTGATCGTAATTCCGGTGGCCAGAGCCACGCCGAAGGAATTCATCTGCTCCCCGATCCAGGCAAACGGGAGGAATGAAACGTATTCATCATCTGCTTCAAGGTGATCAACCTCGGTCAGCTGAAGACCCATGTTGATGTAGTTGATGTGCGTCAGCATGGCGCCTTTCGGCAAACCGGTTGTTCCGGAAGTCAGGCAAAAATGGCAGACATCATCCGGGTGGCCCGCATCGATCAGCTGATCAAAGCGCTCCGGATTTTCCGCGCGGGCCTTCTCTCCGAGCACGTATAGATCATCGATGAACATAAACCAGTCATCTGATCGATAGTCGCGCATACCGCGCGGATCCTCGTACAGGACCTTTTTCACCCCGGGGATGCGGTCTCTGATTTCCACCAGCTTATCGACCTGTTCCTGGTCGTCGCAGAAAACGATGCTGACATCCATATAATCAAGGATATCCGCGATTTCATCCGGCAGGCTGGTTTGATAGATTCCGGCCGAAATCGCACCAATGGCCTGGGCGCCGATGGACACAATCAGCATCTCAGGGATATTATCGGTAATCAAGGCCAGCTTATCCTCTTTTTTTAAGCCGATTTTTTCCAGTCCGAGCGCCGTCTTGTGAACGTAATCATAGTATTCTTTCCAGGTGAGCGTATTCCAATAGCCAAAATCTTTTTCACGCAACGCGACCTTATCGCCGGATTGCTGCACCCGCCACCTCAGCAGTTGCGGAATCGTATATTGCAGTACTGCGTCTCTATCTTCCATCCTGGCTATTCTTCCCCGATGTAGGCCTCAACGACTTTTGGATTTTCAGCGACTTCATTGGGTTGGCCGGCACCAATTAATTGCCCGAAGTCGAGTACGTACACATAGTCGGATATGTCCATCACGACGCCCAGGTCGTGTTCGACCAGCACCACGGTGGTATGGCGTTCTTTTTGAATGTCCATTACAAAGCGCACCATATCTTCTTTTTCTTCGATATTCATACCGGCCATGGGTTCATCCAATAAGAGCAAATCCGGACCCAGTGTCAGCGCCCGGGCGACTTCAACGCTTTTTTGGATACCGTAGCTGAGACTCCCGACCGTTTTTTTGCGATACGCTTCAAGCTCCATAAAATCGATGATTTCCTCGACATATTGTCGATTTTTAGCTTCCTCATCAGATGCCTTCCCGGAATAGAAAACGGCTTGAAATATGTTGTATTTCAAGTTCTGGTGGCGGGCCAGCAGCAGGTTGTCCAGGACCGTCATACCGCTGAATAGCTCGATATTTTGAAAGGCACGCGCAATTCCCAGGCTGGAAACCTGGTGTGGAGAGGCTTTGGAAAGGTTTTGATCGCCGTATAAGATCTTGCCTTTTGTGGGGTGGTAAAAACCGGAAATACAGTTCAGCAGGCTGGTTTTGCCGGCCCCGTTAGGACCGATAATCGAGGTGATCAGCTCCGGTTCGATACTGAGAGATACCTCACTCAGCGCATTTAAACCGCCAAATGCAAGCGTGACATCGTTAACGTTTAAAGTCGCCATCCAGCACACACTTTTCCGATATCGAAACAAACTTTTTTTTGCAAATCATAAGGATCGAAATAATATGAATTAAATTCATTTGATTGAGCGAATTATAGCTAAAACGTTTTAGCTATAATGTATATGTATGTTAGTCAAGAGAATAATAAGGTAGGAGGGCAGGTTGATTTTTTAATTTTTCAGCCAGAATTTGCTACGGATAACTAAATTATTCGGCCGCCGGCCGAATAATTTACACCCCTCAGGTGCCCCCATCAAAACCGATGATCACCTCCCCGGCCTCAACGATCACCGGGACTTTGCGCACGCCATCGGAATGTTCGAGCATGGCGTCGAGCTGGTCGGGATTTGATACCACGTCCATATAGTCAAATTCCGTTTCTTTTTCGGCATAAGCTTCACGAGCTGCCCGCGTATACGGTCAGGCATCTTTTCCGAATATCAATACTTTTTCAGACATCGCGCCATCCTCCTATGCTTAAAGGGTTTGATATTAATAAATATATATTTTAATTTCAGACAGTTGCGCTTAAGACCTGCAAAACCTTAACAACCATTTCCGATCTTGTCAATAATTACAAATTGACATATATTGTTATATTGATAATTGATTAAAATTTTTATAATAATTGTAGGTTTAATGACTTATTTGACCAATCTATCACCGGAATTATCCAGGGAAGTGGTTATCGTAAACGAACTGGGTTTACACGCCCGCTCGGCCGCCAAAATCGCCGGGCTTGCCCAAAATTCAAAAGCTGCGGTCTGGGTAAAAAAGGACGCTGAAAAAGCGGATGCTTCCAGTATTGTAGATATCCTTACACTGGCATGTGAAAAAGGATCTAAAATTACGCTGATGATTGAAGATAAAGCCGATCGGCCCATTTTAGAAGACATTGTCAATCTGATTGAAACTGGTTTTGGGGAATAAGTTAGGATGATGGATACTGCCGCTGAAGAAATCATAATTAAAGGAATCAGTGCATCTCCGGGAGTCTGTATCGGAAAAGCTTACCTGGTTGACCGGGAAGGTGTTGAGGTCGTCGAAAAATACCGGATCGCGGACAAAAAGCGGTCAAACGAAATCAAGCGATTCAAAGCAGCCGTTAAAAAAGCCAGAGATGAGCTCCGTAAAATTGTAGAGAAGAGCCCCGCAGAATTGCAGCACGCCCATATCCTTGAAACCCATATCGCCCTGCTCAAAGATAAAATGCTGTATGGAAGCACGATTGAAGTCATCAAGAATGAGGGTGTCAATGCTGAATGGGCGCTCAAAAAAATTGTATCGAATTTACGTGAGATTTTCCAGACGATGACGGATCCCTATTTAAGGGAGCGGTCCGGCGATGTTGTTCAGGTCGCCGATAGTATCATGCGAAACCTGGTCGGTGCTGAAAGGGTCAATATTGCCGCCATCGACAAACGGGTCATTCTGGTTGCACATGACCTGTCCCCGGCTGAAACCAGCCAGATCAACCTCGAACGGGTTATGGGTTTTATTACCGATCGAGGCGGCAAAGCATCTCACACCGGAATTATCGCGCGCAGCCTTGAAATACCGGCCGTTGTCGGACTTAAAAGTGCAACCTCATCGATTCGAAGTGATGATCTTATCATCGTCGATGGCAGATCCGGCAATGTCATTATCCATCCGGCGGAAGACACTTTGGTCCAGTATGAAGAGCGCAAAACCCATTTTGAAGAATATAAGGCTGTCATAACCCGCGAAAGCCGGGTTCCGGCAGAATCGGTAGATGGCGTCCGCTTGGAGGTCATGGGCAATATTGAGCTGCCGGAAGAAGTGTTTGCGTTAATTAATTATGGTGGTGACGGGATTGGTCTTTACCGTACCGAGTTTCAATATTTCAACCGCCCTGATTTTCCGAGCGAAGATGAGCTTTTTGATAAATACAAAGACGTTGTCGAGGTCATGGATCCCAGGCCGGTCACGATCCGCACCCTCGATATCAATGGCGACAAAGCCCTGGCCAACCCTGTAGGCTCAGATGAAAAAAACCCGGCCCTGGGTCTGCGTGCGATCCGGTATTGTTTGAAAAAACCGGATATTTTTAAGGCCCAGCTTCGCGCCATTCTAAGGGCAGCCGCCTTTGGAAACGTGCGGATTCTGTTTCCGATGATCTCAACGTATTTTGAAATCTGTGAAGCAAATCGGATTTTAGACGAAGCAGCCCAATCTCTTGAAAAAGAAGGACTGCCTTATAAGCGCGATATTGAAATCGGTGCCATGATTGAGGTTCCTTCGGCGGTGATTATGGCCGATGTAATCGCAGAAAAAGTTGATTTTTTCAGCATCGGTACCAATGATCTGATTCAGTACTCCCTTGCCATCGACAGGGGCAACGAACAGGTCTCCCACCTGTACCAGCCCCTTGACCCTGCCATTATCCGGATGCTCAAGCATGTCGCCGATGTGGCCAAAGAAAAAGAGATAAAGATCTTCATGTGCGGCGAAATGGCCGGTACACCCCATCACATCCCGCTGCTGTTAGGCCTTGGAATGGAAGAGCTCAGCATGAATCCCCAAACCATCCCGGATATTAAGCGGGTCATCCGATCATTGAACGTTGCGGATGCCCGATCGTTTCTGCAGGATGTACTTAAACAGAGGACAGCCAGGAACACCTTCGAACTCATAAAGGCAACTTACGGCAGCATTCTTGCGGAACAAACGTATTCTGATTAATCGGTTTAGGGTTCAAGGGTTCAGGGTTCAAAGGTTTAACCCTTAGGTTTCGGGTTCCGGGTGTCAGGTGTCAGGAAAAAATAAGGACTGAGTAATACGCATTCGTCGCCGGACATTAGAAATCAGATAATAGATACTTGTATACGATTAATTCGCCCGCATGGCCTGCACTTTTTCGCTCCCGTCGGTTCTTTATAAGGAAATAGTCTGTGTCTGTCTGTGTGGGTCCGTGGCTAATTAAAAGAAGAAAGAAATATAACTGCTTTGGAAGAAAATCACATCAAAATAATTGCCCAGAACCGCAAAGCCCGCCACGATTATTTTATCGTTGCTGAATACGAAGCCGGGCTTGTGCTCAAGGGTACCGAAGTGAAATCACTGAGGCTGGGCCGGGCCAACCTGAAAGATTCCTATGCCCGGATAATAGATGGCGAAGTGTTCGTATACCAGTTGCACATCTCAGCCTATCCTTTTGCCTATTTTGATAACCATGACCCCTTAAGGCCACGGAAGCTGCTTTTACACAAGCACGAAATTAAGCGCCTGTACGGAAAGGTCAATGAAAAGGGGCACACCCTGATTCCCCTCCGCCTTTATTTTAAAAACGGCAAAGTCAAGCTCGTGCTGGCCCTGGTAAAAGGAAAGCGCAAGTATGATAAGCGTGATGCCATCAAGCGGCGCGATGAACAAAGGGAGTTGGACCGCGAGAGAAAAAATTATTAAATTAGCCACGGACCCAGATTAGCACACAACTTGATGGGGAAAATATTTATCCGCAGATTCCGCAGATTTTCACAGATTATAATAAAGTTTAAAACATATTAGCAAATTAAGCAGATCATTATCTTAATAAGTGAATTTTTATGATTTATTTAATTGAGGGGTCGGGGAGTTTTTCCCGTCATGCCCGCGCAGGCGGGCATCCAGCTTTTTCAGCAGAACATTTCTGGATTCCCGCCTGCGCGGGAACGACAAGCTTTGAATAAAAAACTCCCCGACTGCTCATTTAAATAATCGGTGTCATCTGTGTCATCTGTGGATAGTATAATTTATTTTTTTTATCGGTGCAATCTGCGGAATCTGCGGACCCACCCTTTGAGCCTTCAGCCTTGAGCTTTGCTTATCTGCGGTTAATTAAACACTGTCAGTCTTCACCCCTCTGGATTCAGCCTCCACAAAAATGCGTTTGATTTTAGGATAGGCTTGTTTGATTTGTCTGTCCAGCCTTGCAATCGTATCTTCAATATCTCCAGCCGACAAGCTGTCAGCAAAATCGACGCTTAGATTCAACAGGATAAAATCAGGGCCCATATGCAGGGTTAAAACTTCATTGACGTGTTTGATTTTGCTGTAGGCTGATGCAATATTTCTGATACCCTTCACGATTCTGGGATTGGCACTTTCCCCGATAAGCAAACCTTTCGTCTCATAAGCCAACCAGGCTGCGGTGCCGGCGAGAATCAGTCCGATGATGATCGAGGCAATGCCGTCATAAACGGAGTTGTTGGTAAGCTGGCTCAAAAAGATGCCCACAAAAGCAGCCAGGATACCCAGCATGGCGGCTGAATCCTCAAAAAGAACCACAAAAATGGTTGGGTCTTTACCGTGCTGCACGGCTTCGAGATACCCCCATTTTCCTTTGGCTTTTTTAAATTCTGTAAAGGCCAAATACCAGGCGGCGCCTTCGAACAGCAGCGCAAAGGCTAATACAACATAATTGATGATCGGGTTTTGGATGGGGGTGGGATGCAGAAGATGATGCACGCCTTTGTAAATGGAGACCGCGGCCCCGACGGCAAAAATCATAATGGCAACCAAAAAACACCAGAAATAGACCTCCTTGCCGTGTCCAAAGGGAAATCGCGCGTCGGCCGGCTTTTTGGCCTGGCGCAATCCGTAAAGTAATAGAACTTGATTGCTGGTATCCACGACCGAGTGGACCCCTTCGGACAGCATGGCCGAGCTTTTGGTCACAAAAAAGGCAATAAACTTGGTCAGCGCGATCAGGAAATTACCGGCTAAAGCAGCATAGATGACCTTTTTAGAAGATGCGGATGCCATGGATGTAAGGCTCCAAAATTAATATGACGGTTTCGATCTTTATCAGGAGAATTTGAAGATAGATATAAAACGCCAACTTCGGGGTCAACAAAAATCATAGGGGTCAGGTCTTCGTTTGGCCTTTATATTACCCATAGGCCTCAAACGTAGATTTGATATTATCATCACCGATATTTTCGAATCTTCCAAAAGGGTCAGGTCGATCTAATTCATTATCCCGTCAGAAAAATTGTCTAAGTCTTGCAAATATTTTATTCTATTAACAATAATTGCAAATTAAAATATGTTATCATACAGCGTATACGCCTTGTTGGACAGGGGTGATTCTTTAACCTTTGAAAATATTATTGAGAGGTTCACATGTACGTCGTTACAGGCGGTGCCGGGTTTATCGGCAGTGCAGTGATATGGAAGCTGAATACAATAGGGGTGGATAACATCCTGGTAGTCGATGATCTCGGAGAATCAGAGAAATGGAAAAACCTTGTGAACCGCCAATACACGGACTACATTCACAAATCCGATTTTCTCAAGTTTTTGGCCAGCGGTAAATTCAATAAAATTGATGCCATCATCCACATGGGTGCCTGTTCGTCCACTACCGAGAAGGATGCTGATTTCTTAATGGAAAACAACTTTCATTATTCGGTTTCTCTGGCGGAATTTGCCATTAAGAATAGGGTTCGATTCATTAATGCATCCAGTGCCGCGACCTATGGGGACGGCTCGGCAGGCTTTTCAGACAGTGTTGAAATCATGAAAAACCTCAAGCCATTGAACATGTACGGATACTCAAAACATCTGTTCGACATGTGGGCGCTAAGATCGAATTTCCTGAACCAGCTGGCAAGCCTTAAATTTTTTAACGTATTTGGCCCCAACGAATATCATAAGGGCAATATGTGCAGTCTTTTCTATAAAGGTTTTAATCAGGCCCGCGAAACAGGCCGGATCCGTCTTTTCAAATCCTATCGCAAGGAATACGCGGATGGGGATCAGCGACGCGATTTTGTCTATATTAAGGATTGTGTGGATCTGATCTGGTGGCTTGTAGAAAACCCATCGGTCAATGGGGTATTAAATGTCGGTAGCGGTCATGACAGGTCATGGAACGACCTTGCGAAAGCTGTTTTTTCGGCAATGGAACTCCCCTTAAAGATAGAATATATTGATATGCCGGAACAATTACGGGATCGTTATCAGTACTTTACCCGGGCGAACGTGGAGAATCTGTCCGCAACCGGGTGGCCTGTTCATTTCACAAACCTTGAAGAGGCGGTCAATGACTACGTCGTAAACTTTTTGCAGCAGAAAGATATATATCTCTAACCTGAATATTTTATATAAATCACCGTCTTGATGGTGTTGTTGTAACATTGCTTGCGCCCAAATGGGTGTGTTTGATTCGAAGAAGGGAATCATTACTATGTTTAATCGTGTTTTAAACGAGCATTTAATGTTTTTCAAATCACTTACGCAACTCAGTGATGAGATTTCGAATGCCGGCAGAATGCTTAGCGATACCATTGAAAACGGCAAGAAGATCCTGATTTGCGGCAACGGGGGATCTGCTTCGGATGCCCAGCACTTTGCAGCCGAGATTGTGGGGAGATTCACAAGAGAAAGAAGCGCCTGGCCGGCGGTGGCATTAAGTACAGATACTTCCATTATCACTTCAATAGCCAATGATTACGGCTATAGTGAAGTATTTTCAAGGCAGGTTGAAGCTTTAGGTCTTTCGGGTGATATCCTGATCGGCATATCAACCTCAGGGCATTCAAAGAACGTCATCCAGGCCGCAATTCAAGCCAAGCAAAAACGAATGCAAACCATTGCCCTGGTCGGGAATAAAGGCGGAGAACTGATTGAGCATGCGGATATCGCAATCATGATCCCCTCTGATATTACCGCCCGCATTCAGGAAGCACATATTTTCATCCTTCATTTCTGGGCTGAAATGATTGAATCAACCTTAACCGGGGGAAAGGAATCATCGTGATCGCCTATCCTGATTTTGCCAATTGCACCGTCCTCGTTATTGGTGACGTTATGCTGGACCGTTATTTCTGGGGTGATGTTGGGCGGATCTCTCCTGAATCACCGGTGCCGGTTGTGAGGGTGAATGAAAAGACCTTGACCCTCGGCGGAGCCGGTAATGTGGCCAAGAATCTAAAGGGGTTAAACTGTAAGCAGATTCTATTGGGCGTAAAGGGCGATGATTCCAATGGCGCGTCTTTACAGGATATTTTAAAAAAAGAGCGCATCAAAAACGTTTTGATCCCTCTAAAAAGCCATCCCACAACGACGAAAACCCGGATACTCGGTCAAAATCAACAGCTCCTGCTGCTGGACGAAGAAAATTCGAAAGAAATACCCAAAAAAATCCTGAAGGAACTGCTCGACAACTTTGACAAAGCTTTACCCGAAGCCGATGTGGTCATCATTTCAGATTACGGCAAAGGGATATTCAATTTCGATGCGGTCCAACATATCATCAAGCGCTGCAGGTCAAAAAAGGTGGCGACATTTGTTGATCCAAAAGGTGTTTCCTGGGAACGCTATAGCGGTGCCACCTGTGTAACGCCGAATACAGCGGAACTAAACCTGATTGCACCTTTCCCTGAAGACGATGAAACCATACTTGAAAGCCAGGCAGGCAAGGTGATCGCGAAATATGATTTAGACTATATGCTGGTTACGCGCGGGCCTAAAGGCATAGCGCTTTTCCGAAATGGCCGGCCGGCCATTCACATTGCGACCCACGCCCGGGAAGTATACGATGTCTCCGGAGCGGGAGATACGGTCATCGCATCGCTGTCGGCTGCATTCGGATCCGGTCTCAAAATGTCTGAAGCCGCCGCGCTGGCAAACATTGCGGGCGGCATCGTCATCGGAAAGGTCGGCACCCAGCCCATCTTAGAAAGCGAATTGAAGCAGGCCCTTTGGAGCAAAACCATAGATGGCGTGAATAAAATTGTTTCCAAAGACCAGGCCCGGGATCTGATTGCGGGCTGGCAGCGCAATGGCCAACGAATCGTTTTTACCAATGGCTGTTTTGATATCCTTCACATCGGACATATCAAACTGCTGCATGCAGCTGCCGATCAAGGCGACAAGCTGGTCATCGGGTTGAATTCGGATCTTTCGGTCAAAAAGCTCAAAGGTGATTCCAGACCCATTGTCCCAGAGGCAGAACGCGCCGCACTGTTATCGAGCATTACAGGTGTCGATCTGGTGGTTTTTTTCCAGGAAGAAACACCGGTGGAGCTGATTCGCAGCTTTAAACCCGACATCATTGTAAAAGGTGGTGATTACACCCCCGCGCAGGTCGTTGGGCATGAAATCGTCGAACAAGCCGGCGGCAAAGTGGTTATCGTTCCTTTGATCGATGGGGTCAGCACCACCAAAGTCATCGAATCCATAAAGCCCAAATAAAGCATTTTACAAAAATAGCATTTCAGCCTTCCATTTTTCCATCATTTCAAAAGGCAAGCGGAGCGCATTGACTTGTTACGCAATGTCATATTTTTAGACAGAGACGGAGTTATCAACCAGGACTCACCTGATTACATCAAAGGCTGGTCTGAATTTGATTTTATCTCCGGCAGCGTCGATGCTGTAAGAGATCTCACGCGCAGTGGGTTTACGATCATCATCATCACAAACCAATCGGCTGTCCCCCGCAAGTTAATATCCCCGCAAGAACTTGAACATGTTCATTCGAAGATGCAAGAAGTTATCGAATCAAAGAGCGGAAAGATAACTGATATTTTCATCTGTCCGCATTTGCCTTCAGATGGGTGCGCTTGCCGCAAACCCGCACCGGACTTAATTTATCAAGCTCAAAGCAAATACGATATTGATCTCGCAGCTTCGGTGATGATCGGAGACAGTGTCAAGGATATCCAATGCGGGTTCAATGCCGGATGCGGACAATCCATCCTGGTTCGAACCGGAAACGGCAAGGATGCTGAGCCCATTTTGGCCGAAGCGGGTCTCTCCACCGATTATATAGCCAACGATCTATATGATGCCGCCCAATGGCTATTAAAATGAAAGGGCTTTTAAACTTTGTTTTAGATATGGGCTATCCGGAGCGAGGCGAAGGTTATGTGTCGAAATGCCACCGCTGTTCGGATATTCGCAAATATCTCGTTTCCAGCGCCGCTTATGATGAACTCAAGCCCAGAGAATTTTATAAACCCTAAAGCTTGAACCCTGAACCTTATTTATATACATCAACCTTTCACCAATATCCTGTGCGCCATGCAGCGTGCGCCACTTCATTTATGACCCCTATATTTTCTGCCAAAAAATGTAATGCCATTTGACAAAAATGGGCGGAATTTTTGCATTTTGCCGGCAATTTCTGCCGCGAGAAATCAAATAATATACTGATTTTATTTATAAATACAAATATACCCCTCAAATGCTTCGCCTGGCATCATTATTGTATCTAAACGGTTAAGCCCTAAATTCGAAATGCCTATGGGTGAGCCCGGGCGGTCGCAAAACCCATACCGGGAAATAAATGGCCGGACCGAAATACGGATATGAAAATTGAATGACATTTCTTGAAACTTTATATAGCTTTTCAATCGCTTAGCCAAAAATTGCCAGGGGTAGGAGGCCCTTGAAAACAGAGGGGGGTAAATTATGAAATCGAATGCTTTTGCGGTATTGAGTTTCTTAATCTGTTTTCTGGTCGCGGTCCCGCCAATCGTTTCTGCATCTGATGATACCGAAGTGTTTGTGATTGTCCTGGACAGTCGCGGTGTTAGCAATTATATGGAAAGTTCAGGTGAAGGGCAGTTCACACCCCAGGAATTCCTTAGTAGCGTGAGTGGCTACAGCTACGGTAACGGAATCGGGGATTTCGATAATGACGGTGACCTGGATTATATCATCGCTAGTGGCTATAATTCGGGTTCAGTATATCTTTTCGAAAAACTCGGTCCCGGCAATCACTTTAATTCACCGCTGGCGGTGGGCATATGGGATGAAGGTAATCTCCCCATGGATATCGCCGTTGCCGATTTCAATGAAGATGGCAACCTCGACTTTATCCTCAATACAATACCATCGACTGTGTGCTGTTTGCCGGCGATGGTCAATTCGGATTTACACGCTCGGTGATACCCGACTCTGCCCCTAAATATTCTATTGGTGCCGATGCCGCTGATTTTAACAATGACGGCCATGTTGATTTTGTGGTTGCCACTTACATGTCTTATGATGATTCTGAATATTTCTATATTAATCTGGGCCAAGGAGACGGGACATTTACGACTATTGAAGTCAGGACTTATGAGCATACCACATACTGGGGAGTCGCCGCCGGCGATTTCGATGGTGATGGAATTGCAGATTTAGCTGCAACAAGTCAAGGCATTATCGATGTTTACCTTGGCGTTGGTGATGGTACATTTGATTGGGGCCATGTGATTAAAGATTCCGGTGTTTATCGCTATGCGCCGGTGGACAACTATGATTTTAACGGCGACCAGATTCAGGATATTGTTATTGGACGATACGGAGGAAAGCAGGGCGTTGGCCTTCTCCTGGGAGATGGTGAAGGCCAGTTCAATCATGCATACACGTATTTTGGGGGAAGCGTTGACGATCGCTATGCAATCGCAGCGCCGCCTTATGTGCAGAATAAGAGCCCTGTTGCCGTAATTGACCCTGCCTATCAGGAGATCACGGCCGGTGGAACCATATTTTTTGACGGCGAAGGTTCCTATGATGAGGACGGCGAAGTTGTCAGTTATACGTGGAGCTTCGGAGAACAAAGCCTTTCCAGCACGCAAATTTCCAGGACGCAAAGTTTAAACGAAGGCGTTTCAGCCCAGCACGTTTTCTATGAAACCGGGCTTTATACGGTCACGTTGACCGTAACCGATGACAAGGGCGCCACAAATAGCGTCCAGGCTCAGGTTCGCGTAAAACCCCTGGAAGTGAAGATTACGTTCACTCCCTATGCCCTCAACCCCAAAAGCAAGGGCAAATGGGTGCAGGCGACCATCTGGCTGCCCAAAGGTTATGACGCCTCCCAGATTGATCCCAACAGTTTGTGTATCGTTGAAAATCAAACGCCTGTGGTTTATGCGCATGTAGATCATAAATGGAAAAAATTCAAAAAGCGCTTCAAAAAGAAAGGCGTCCGCCTGCTTAAAGTGAAATTTGACCGGCAGGTGCTTTTGGCAGCCCTCTCAGGTCCTTCCGGAGTGAAAACATTGCATGTTCAAGGCAGATTGCATGTTCAAAGCATGCTGTCGCAGGGCAATGCGGGATCGATGAGCTTTGAAGGCGCCGGCAAGATACGAACCGTAGAGCCGCGCATAAAACAAAAGCTGGACCAAAAGGACAAGGTCTTACAGAAGGACAAGCCGTACAAAGCAGATAAAAAATTACAGAAATTCCTAAAAAAAATGGCCATGTGTTTGAGTCTTCACGGTTAGAGCCGTTTGAAAGTTCATTAAATTAGAGGGCAGAAACCGAAATGTTTTTGCCCTCTTTTTTTTTGATGTCACAACTGTTTCCAGGAGAGTATTTTATATTTTGAGTGTAAATCAAAAATGTCCTTTACAATTTGACAGTCGTATTTGAAATCAACTGTGCCATTAATTAAGACGTCGCCATTAACCAGGGTAGCACCATAAACTTGCTTTGAACCACCGCCACTGTAAACGCTGTTTCCGCCTACAAAAACGAGTCCATGCCAGGTAATATTACCTGCGGTTACCAGGTTTCCGGAAACGGCAAGGATCCCGTAACCACTTATGTTATTTCCCGTGAAATCTCCTTCACAAAAATAGATCCCGCCAGTATCGGATTCGCTTCCAAAAACCTGATTATTTCCTGATTCAATGAGTTGGGTTCTATTATTCCCTAAATATTCCAATATCATGGCAATGGGATAGGGTGTGCCGTCGTTTATTAATAAAGGTACTAAACCCGTATCACCGGTATAATCAGTCGCTTGCATATCTAAATCCGCTAGAGGCGTTGTGATTATATCCGCCACCGGTTCGCAGGCAAAGTTATACTCCCCTTCGGCACTTCCTGAAACTCCGTTGTTCTGTAAATTTCCGCCAACGAACAATGCTGCTCCAGGTTCATAGAAAAGCGGTGAGCTGCGCATCACGGCTTCAACAATTGATATGCCGCCGCGATATTTTCCTCTACTACGAACAATCTCAATCGGTATTCCAATGGAGGTATTGATTTCGTTAAGATAATCTCCATCGACATCTCCCCACAATAGAGTGTTACCCTCCCCATCAAGCTGATGCTTAATGGCGATATCATATGATACAGTATCCTGGTTTCTTGGCAGGAGACCGTGATTCGAATTCTCCGGGTTATACCCTAAAGTTCCACATATATCCGGGTCTCCTATGAATGTTCTCCATTCTGGATTCGAATCGATTGCAACTTCTTTGAGTCTCACTGAAGCGGCGGAAATGCCACTATCAGCAGAGTAAAAAGCCTGCGTTGCAATTGAATAGTTTCTGACGATATTTGACTCGTAGATACTGGTACTTAAACTGGAAATTCCAAATATCGTTAAAAGAAATAGACACAATATCGCGAGCACTACAGTTGACCCTTTCTCGTCGATCCCGTGGAAAGTTCTAACACTCATCCCTTTTCCTCCGTTTTTTATATCTATACTCGTCCTCGAAACGCTTATAAAAGCGATTCGGCGTCTAACCTTGGTAAAGCATAAAAATATAGGGTGTTAAGGTAAAATGTCGGCGGGTTTGATTGAGCGTAAATATGGAACTGTTTAATTGAATTCCTTAGGCGGTAATTTGGTCTTATAAAAGATATCTAGCTGATTATTAACCTCCCAATTTGAATATTGCAAAGATCGTGCTAAATCACTGCACGGGCGGAAATAAAAATATATTGCTTAAATTTCAGATGCTTATTTTGATCTATGAATAAAAACGAGTTAAATACGGTAAAAAATTAATCAAGAATTGGGTAATTTGCTTCACAATTAGGCGGTTTAAAAATTACACCGATTTTTGACACGCAAGCTGTGCTCAAGCGAAAATTTGACTGTCTGTGTCTGTCCGTGTGGGCGTGCCGAGGCGTAGCTCGCCAGAGCGAAGACTGGTCTGTGGCTAATAAAATTCCGCAATCGAATAACCTTGAACCTTTTGATGGACTTATCCGAAAATTAGAATTATCTTACTGCTTATTTCCCGTTATTCTTTCTTCGTCCCTTTATTGGACAGGAGGCTCTTTATGATCGCAACGATTCGTTTTAAACTGAATGGTCGTCCGGTGCGCCTGAAAGTAGACGGTGAGCGGACGCTGTTGTGGGTTTTACGCACCGATCTGGGCGTGACCGGACCCAAATACGGCTGCGGCGAAGGGTTGTGCGGCGCCTGTACGGTGCTTGCCGACGATGTCGCCGTGCTTTCATGTCAGAAAACGATAAAGGACGTCGCCGGCAGTGAGATCACAACCATCGAAGGGCTCGCTCAGAACGGCAGATTGCATCCGCTTCAAAAAGCGTTTATCCGGCATGTCGGTTTCCAATGCGGCTATTGTACACCCGGCATGATCCTCAAAGCCTACAGCCTGCTGGCTGATAATCCCACCCCGTCGAGGGCAGAAATCATCGACGGTATGGATGAAAACCTGTGCCGATGCGGCGCCCATACCCGGATCGTTGCGGCCATTGAAACCGCTTCCCGGGAGATGAAAGGAGGGATGAAATGATGCCGTCTTCCTCTATGAATCGTCGTGAATTTCTGAAGCGTATGGGTGTTTTAGGCGGAGGGATCATTATCGGCTTCAACACCCTGGATCGCCAGGCATGGGCCCGCAGGCCGCGCACCGGTTTCCTCGACGGCGGAATCCCCACCGATTTCAATGCCTTTCTGAGAATCGGGGCTGATAACCGGGTCGCCCTTTATACCGGAAAGATAGAGATGGGTCAGGGTGCCATGACGTCTATTCCCCAATTGCTGGCCGAAGAACTCCATGTGGATTATGACGCGGTGGATATTGTGATGGGCGATACCGATCTGTGCCCGTGGGATGCCGGAACCTTCGGCTCCCTTTCGATCCGCCATTTCGGGGTATTTCTGCGCGAGGCTGCGGGCGAGGCCAGAGGGGTATTGATGCAATTGGCAGCAGAGCAGCTGAAATCCCCCATTGGTCGTCTGGCTACCCAAAACGGAACCGTCTACGACCCGTCAAACCCCGGCCGCCGAATTAGTTACGGGGAACTCACCAAAGGTAACATTATCGAAAAACACTTAAAAGATGTGCCGCCTTTAAAACTGTCTGCGGAGTTTGAAACCATGGGAAAATCATTCCCACGGCGGGATGCGCTCGAAAAGGTGACCGGCGCTGCCAAATTTTCAGGTGACATCCGGCCGCCGGGGATGCTCTACGCCAAAATACTCAGGCCGCCGGCCCATGGGGCTAAATTGGTAAAGGCGGATACCGATCCGGCCAAAAATATAGACGGCATTCAGATTGTCAAAGAAGGCGATTTTGTCGCCGTTCTGCACGAACATCCCGATGTCGCCGAACAGGGACTGGCACAAATCAAAGCCCAATTCGACCGGCCCAAAACCGGTGTCGACGACAAGACTATTTTTGATCATTTGCTCAAATCGGCCCCGGATCCGGAAATCGCTTCTCAAGGCGGAAACCTTAAAACCGGTCAAAAACTGGCTTCAACTGTCATAGAAGAAACGTATTTGAACAGTTATGTGGCCCATGCGCCCATGGAGCCGCACACGGCCGCCGCCGATTTTGATGGAAAGAAACTCACGGTTTGGGCTTCCACCCAAACCCCCTTTAGGGTTAAAGAGTTTATCGCAGAGCGCTTAAGCCTGCCTGCGGATAATGTCCGCGTTATCGCGCCTTATGTCGGGGGCGCCTTTGGCGGGAAATCGGCCTCCCGGCAGGCTTTGGAAGCCGCCCGTTTGGCGAAACGCCTCGGAAAACCGGTGCAGGTGGCCTGGAGCCGAGCGGAAGAGTTTTTTTACGACACCTTTCGGCCGGCAGCCATTGTTAAGATTAAATCCGGGCTCAACAGCTCCGGCCGGATTACCTTTTGGGATTATAACGTATACTACGCGGGCATGCGGGGAAGCAAACAGTTCTACGAGATTCCCCATCACAAAGAGATGGTCCACGGGCGCTGGCGCGGCAGCGCCGGAAGATATCATCCTTTCGGTATCGGCCCATGGCGGGCACCGGCCAACAACACCAATGTCTATGCCCGCGACTTGCATCTGAACCTGATGGCTTCCAAAGCGGGGGCGGATCCGCTTCAATTTCGCCTCGAGCACCTCAAGGACAAACGCATGATCAACGTCTTGCAGGCCGCGGCAAAGAAGTTCGGATGGCAGGCCCTAAAGACGCCCAGCGGCCGGGGGTATGGCATTGCCTGCGGAATCGATGCCGGCACCTATGTGGCATTTATGGCGGAAGTGGAAGTGGACAGGGCTAGTGGCAATGTGAACGTCAAGCGGGTGGTTTGTGCTCAGGATATGGGGGTTGTGGTTAACCCCGAGGGGGCGACCACGCAGATGGAAGGCTGCATCACCATGGGGTTGGGATATGCATTCACCGAAGAAATTCACTTTAAGGATGGAGAGATTTTTGATCTTAATTTCGACACTTATACCCTGCCGAAGTTTTCGTGGCTGCCCAAAATCGAAACCGTTATTTTAGAAAACCCGAACCTCGCGCCCCAGGGAGGTGGGGAGCCCGCCATCATCGGCATGGGCGGGGTGATTGCAACGGCCATATATGATGCCGTCGGTGCTGCGGTGTTTCAACTCCCCATGACACCCGCAAGGGTCAAGGCCGCGATGAAGCAGGCCTAACAAAAGTTAATAGTTAAGATGGAACCCATCATACGGAGATATCCATATCATATCTGCAATTTTGCCAAAATGCATGTAATCTCAATCTATCGGTAATCGGCTGATAAGACCAATTATCCATCATATGGACCGTTCTAAGACTTTCCTCCTAGTACTTTTGTATTAAGAAATTCCTACCCCAAAATTAGCGATTTATTTTCACTTCTCAAGTGTTTTGCGATTCCCTGGCTTCCACTGTGTCTATATGATTCTATAGAGAATTTCACTATTATCATAATTTGGCACAGGTATTGCTGTTGATAGATATAGCCTGGCAGGCTTCTATCTCCTCCTTTCACATCAAGTGATCGGCTGCAAGCTTGCCGGTTTGGTTCCATCGTCGGAGGTGGGATTTCAAGTAAAATTTTGTGGATGTTAATCGGCTTAGCCTATGCGGGTTTTTTCCTATTTAAGGTTTTGAAGGTTCAGCCATTTCCTATTTCGAAAATCAGCCATCTTATCCAAGGGGGTGTGTTTGAATGCTAAGCATGGAGGTGGCAATCACTGTATTTCATTTTGCACTCTTTGGAGTGATTATTGTCATGATATTAATAATCCTAAAAGAACGAAAAAAAAGTAAAAAATAACTTCTTATTAAATCATATTATAGCTTTAATCAGAACATAGATAGGAGGTCGTTGAGTGTAGATGGATAATTTGCAGCTTATCACCGAATTTTATTTATTGGATCCACTTATGGCGGGTCTATTTTAAACAGGCAGGCGTGGCTAACATGAAACTGACTCTATGGTTGGCGAGAGATGCGAAAGGTGAAAAGAAAACATACCTCTATGCACTCAAACCCAAAGCAGACAATGGCGAGTACTGTTACGCCGGTGGTTTCGATTATGGGATTATTGGCCCCTTGCCAAAGCACTATGGACTGAGGCCGGGCGAATACCGTAAAGTTGAAGTGCAGCTCTGAAATTTTTAGCTCTCTATATTATTAAACTGCCCCTAGGAGCTTGTCGGAGAACTTATCCGAACAAGTTTTACTACAAAATATCAATTAACCAATTGTAATAATTACGATAATATGCTACTTTGGCTTCATGAAAAATCAATCATGCTTTCGCGAT
>JAQYWI010000089.1 GCA_030145015.1 Desulfobacterales bacterium | reverse complement strand
ATATAAAAATTCAGAACAACTATTTAGCGGTTCAAAGTACAATAAAAATAAAACTTGGGGGCGTCCATGAAATTATAAAACTTGTAAAACTTGGGGACGTCCATGAAATTATGTAAAACTTGGGGACGTCCATGAAATTATAACTTTCTAGTTTTTTATGATCTGTGGCATAAAGCGTTATGCCACGTTCATTTTTGTCTTTGATTATTTATGATCAATCTTCGTCAATGCCGCACAGCTTCTTTGCCGCTCTCTTTTTTTGATCCATATCGGCCAGCCGTGAAATCATAATTCTCTGTGCCTGGGGAGACCCTGCCCCATGCATGGATTCGGTCAGGTATCCGACGGCGGCCGTACCCAGAGTTAAATTTTCGATCAATCGCAAAATGCGCATCCGGTTTACCGCCGGTACATCACAGTTGGCCGTAAAGTATTTCTCTATCCATTTGCCGGTCTCCGGTGCCGCTAAGTCCATCTCCGAAGGCATGGTCACCATCAACCCGCCGGCAATGTCCTGGGCGATGCGTGAAATTTCATAGGGAAACCGCGTTACATTTTGTTTGTGGATATTGGCCAGCAGCGTGTTGACCGAATAGGTGCCGCTGGGCTCCTGGCTGCCTTCAGAGGCACACGCAATACACCCGCAATAAAGGGTTTCATTCAGGTGATTCATTTCGATAATCTTATCTTTTATGTGAGAGGCTTTGGCAACGTTGTTATATTCGGCAGCTGTCTGCGAGGCGCCGATCAACACGTCTCCCACACCCACTTTGCAGGCATAGCTTTGTCGATGGTAGGCGGCAAATTTTTCAACCAGCTGTCCGGCAAATTCGACCTCTTTATACATGAAGACCCGATCCCAGGGCACAAATACATTTTCAAGAACAACCAGGGCTTCATGACCGCCGAACAGGAGATTGCCGCGATCCATCACCCCTTCCTCCAGCTTGCGGGTATCACAGGATTGGCGTCCCATGATGTAAACGATTCCTTCGGCATCGGCCGGCAATGCAAATGAAACCGCGTAATCCTGGTCTTCTGCGCGCATCGCAATGGTGGGCATGACGATGATTTCATGGGAATTAACGGCGCCGGTCTGGTGGGCCTTGGCACCTTTGACGACAATACCGTCCTGTCTTTCTTCAACCACGTGTACGTAAAGGTCCGGATCAGGCTGTTTGTGCGGGGGCAGACTCCGGTCACCCTTGGGGTCGGTCATGGCGCCGTCACAGGTAAGATCGTTGTCCTGAACAAATTCAAGATATTTTAAAAACCGCTGGTTGTAACCAGTTCCGTATTTAGCATCCATGTTATGGGTAACTATGGATAATGCATTCAATGCATCCATTCCCACACAACGCTGAAAACAGCACCCGGTTTCGCGACCTAAAAGTCTGCCCATCTTACTTTTTTTAACCAGGTCGTCAATGCTCTGATGGATATGGGTAAAGCGGTTGATTTTTTCCCCGGTAATATGGGATGTGGCGGTCATAACATCCGCATGCTCCGGGCGATGCGCCATCTCGTAGGTTTTGGCAACCGCCAGCATGGAAGGCCGGATAATGGGATCATCCACCACATTATCCAATTGCTTGCCAAACATATACACCACAAGGTTCAAGCCTCTAAGGCTTTCTTCGTATTGTTCAGCGGTCATCATAGGCATTTGAAGTCTCCTTTAACATTATGATGAATTCAAGTTCTTAATATATATATAAAACGAAAAGAGATTAACATAAAAGTTTCCCATTTAAAATATTCAATCTGGGATCATCTGTATTCACCATTACCGTAATGTGCCTGGTGTCAAATTGGTATGCCTGTTCATCAAAATGAATAAATACTCATTTTATATTTAGGGCCTACACCGCCTATATTCTATGTGTTAATTTAGCCGGCTTAAACATTAGCGCCTTGTAATTAATACAAAAATCTATCATTATATTTTTAAACTTTATGCTTGACACATATAAGCAGGTTCTGATAAATAATGAATGAGCATTCATTCATTAATGGATCTAAACAAGTACACCGAGGGAGGCCTGTCATCAACCGGATCGAAAAAAATAATAAATATCACCAAATCCTTGAAGCGGCTATTAAGGTTTTTGCCCGACATGGATTTCACCAGTCGACTGTTGCCCAGATTGCCAAAGAAGCCGGCGTCGCCGATGGCACCATCTATCTGTATTTTAAAAATAAAAACGATATTTTGGTCCAATTTTTCAATTATAAAACCAAGCAGGTATTTGATCGTTTCCGGGCGGAGGTGGATCGTGCCGATTCCAGCCTGGACAAACTTAGCGATCTCATTCGGATGCATTTAGAAGAATTCCAGCGCGACAGGGACATGGCCGTTGTCTATCAGGTTGAAACCCACCAGAACAGCCGCCTGGCCGAAGTCCAAATTAAGGAAATGTCCCAGATGTATCGTGACATTATTTCGAAAATTGTAGAACAGGGTCAACAAGAGGGGACCATCCGTAAGGACCTTTATGTGGGTCTGGTCAAACGCTTTGTCATCGGCGCAGTGGATGAGGTCATCAATACCTGGCTGCATTCGGATGGCGAATATGACCTGGTTTCAATGGCGGGCCCGTTGGTTGACCTTTTTGTCAGAGGAATCGGTGAGCGCCAAAAACCCAATAACCTTGATATCGCCGCGACGGAGTAACCGCATCCGGCGATTCAACATTTTGATGAGGAGATAATAAAAAATGGCACAGCTTGTTGCAGATCGAAGGGACGTCAATTTTGTCCTTCACGAGCAGCTAAACGTTGCGGACCTGAGCAAACATGAAACATATGCTGAATTCAATAAGAAAACCATCGACCTGATCATATCTGAGGCCCGCAATCTGGCAATAAAAGAACTTTTGCCGATTCAAATCGACGGCGACCGCGAGGGCGCCCGCTTCGAAAGCGGCAACGTGACGGTTCCGGAGTCATTCCACAAGGCCTGGGATCTTTTTAAAGAGGGCGAATGGGTTGCTCTTTCGGATGCTCCGGAATTGGGCGGGCAGGGAATGCCGGTGACCCTCTCATTGGCTGTCAGTGACTACTTTATTGGTGCTAATTTTGCCTTTATGATGTATCCAGGCCTGACCCACGGTGCCGGCCGGCTCGTTCATACATTTGGCACCGAAAAACAAAAAGAGCTGTTTTTAAAAAAGATGTTCGCGGGGGAATGGACCGGTACCATGCTGTTGACCGAACCGGAAGCCGGATCGGATGTGGGCGCATTGACCACATCGGCTGTTA
Source organism: Desulfobacterales bacterium (assembly GCA_030145015.1). The sequence continues at coordinate 18,460 of JAQYWI010000089.1, read as the reverse complement.
AAAATGATGACGGCACCTATTCGATTACCGGCAACAAAATTTTTATATCATCGGGTGAGCACGATATGGCTGAAAACATCATTCACCCGGTGCTGGCCCGCATCGAAGGAGCGCCGGAAGGCACCAAGGGGATCTCCCTGTTTCTGGTGCCCAAAATCAGGGTAAATGACGACGGCAGCCTGGGCGAATTTAACGATGTGGTATGCACCGGTGTCGAGGAAAAGATGGGCATCCATGGGAATGCCACCTGCTCCCTGTCGCTTGGCAGCAAGGGCAATTGTCAGGGCACGCTGTTGGGTGAGGAAAATAAAGGCATGCGGGCCATGTTTCAAATGATGAATGAAGCGCGCCTGCTCGTGGGGCTCCAGGGGTTGGCCTGCGCCAGTGCCGCCTATTTGTATGCCGTCAACTATGCGCGCGAGCGGGTGCAGGGCAGACACCTTTTAAAGGCGCTGGAAGATGATGCCCCCCTGGTTCCAATTATCGAGCACCCCGATATTCGGCGTATGCTGTTGACCATGAAAGTGTATGTCGAAGGCATGCGCAGTCTCTTATACTATATCGGAAATTGCGAGGACAAATTTAAGATCAGTGATAAGGAGGAGGATAAAGCCAGATACCAGGGCTTAATCGATCTGCTGATCCCCATCGCCAAGGGATACGTGACGGATAAGGCCTTTGAAGTTTGCAGCCTGGGCGTTCAGGTTTACGGCGGCTACGGCTACATTAAAGAATACCCCATGGAACAGCTGTTGCGGGACTGTCGCATTACGCAGATCTACGAAGGGACCAACGGCATTCAGGCCATGGACCTTCTGGGCCGCAAGCTCGGCATGAACAAAGGCAAGCCGATTATGGATCTTCTGGGAGAGATCCAGCAGACGATCGCTGGTGCCAGGTCGATTTCGAATCTGACAGATATTGCAAATAAAGTGGAAGCAGCGGTCAACAAGCTGGGTGAAGTAGCGCTGCATATCGGCCAAACCGGAATGTCACCGGATACCCGCATGACCGCTTTTGCCCATGCCTATAATTTTATGGAGGTATCCGGAGATGTGGTCCTCGCCTGGCTGCTTTTATGGCGGGCTACCCTAGCGGCTCAAAATCTGGAAAACGGTGCCGGGAAAAAAGATGCCGCCTTTTACGAAGGGCAGTTGAAAAGTGTCGAATTTTTTGTTCATTCTATTTTGCCGGTTACCCTCGGTAAGATGGATGTAATTCTGACAGCCAGCAGTTCAGCGGTTGATATTTCAGAAGATGCCTTCGGGGGGAAATAATTCAAGGTTCTGGGTTCAAAGTTTCAAGGTTGAGATTTCAGGGCTCAGAGTTCTAAGTACTATGCTTGAAATCCGGTTTCATTTGTTTGATTGGTCTGATGGGTTCAATTGGTTCAGTTAATTAACTAATTAAACTAATTCACCAATAAAACGGATTAAGCTGATCCAACAATAAAAAAACATTTGAACCTTTGAATGCCCGTTTGGGCTATTGCCTGATGATGATAATTTTGATAAGCATGCTTCTTTGTTTTGCCGGCAGTGTTTTAGGTATCGTTGTTCAGCGATTTGAAAGGTACTAAAAGGGGGAACAACCTTAAAAATGGGACCCGCATTGACTTCTCCGGCTGCTGCCTCGTTTTTGGGAATTCCTGCAGCAGTTTTTTCCGTTCTTATTCCTGTTATCGGTACGGCCTTATTTGCTTACATTATCATCCGCAGGATCAGACCCCTTTTAAAAGCCGCGCCCGATGAGCGATTTTGTTGCATTCCGCAACGGATTGGCCGGATTCTTAAAATTTGGTTAGCCCAGTGGCGTCAACCCAGGTATATGCTTGCCGGCGTATTACACATTTTTATATTTGCCGGCTTTATTATTTTAGGTGCGCGGTCCACCCAGCTGGTCATCCTCGGTTTTTTTGATAATTTCGTGTTACCCGGGCTTGGGGGCGCCTTCGGGCAAATTTACAGCACCCTAAAAGATTATGCGGCGACATGGGTGTTAATCGTCTGTATCATTGCCGCCATACGAAGAGGGTTTTTCAAGCCCGAGCGCTATGCCGTACCCCCCCGCTATGGGAAAGAACATACCGCTGAAGCCATTTTTGTCCTCGGTCTTATTTCAACACTGATGATCTCGGAAAGCCTATTTGAGGCCAGTCTGGTTGCCGCTCAAATCCAAAAGGGTGTTCATGCAGAATTGCCGGCATCTCTCAGTCTGGCCTGGTTTTTTAGCCATATGCTAAGCGGTTCTTCTTTAGCGGCCTTGCAGAACACCCATCTGATTACCTATTTTATCCATGATTTAACCTTTTTCTTTTTTCTATGCTTTTTGCCGCTGGGCAAGCACTTCCATGTCATTACCTCTATTTTCAACGTATTTTTTATGCGGATTGAAAAGGGCAATGTGAAGCCCGTGCGCTACGGCATTGCAGATGAACAGCTTGATGATCTCGATTCATTTGGCGTCAAAGTCTTTGAGGATTTTACCTGGAAGCATATCCTTGATTTTTATACCTGTGCGGATTGCGGCCGCTGTTCAGACAGGTGTCCCGCCAATGCGGTGGGACGCCCCCTGTCGCCCCGATTCGTATCCATTAAGGGGCGCGATTATGCGTTTGAACACTATCCATTGATCGGCAGCAACAGCGCAGAAGCCAAAGCGTTGATCGGTGATATTTATGATGAGGATGAAATCTGGTCATGCACAACCTGCGGTGCCTGCGAACAGGAATGTCCCTTAGGGATTGAATACATCGATAAGATGGTGGATTTACGTCGCGGAATGGTCGATGAAGGCCTGGTGCCCCAGTCCCTGCAAAAGCCTTTGGGCGCGCTTGAAAAACGCGGCAACCCCTGGGGTAAGATGGAGCGCAAACGCGCGGATTGGACCAAGGATCTTCCTGAAGACTGCGCCGCCAAGATTCTTGAAAAGGGCGCGGCGGCGGATGTCCTTTATTTCGTAGACAGTATTTCCTCATATGATGACCGCATGCAGGAAATTGCCCGCGCCACTGCCCATATCCTCAATGTTGCCGAAATTGATTTCGGCATACTCGGCAAAGCTGAAAAAGACAGCGGCCATGAAGCCAGGCGATTCGGTGAGGAGATGCTATATCAGGATTTAAGGGATCAAAATACGGATGCCATCCTGAACTGCGGCGTTCAATCCATCGTCACCGCCGATCCCCACGCTTTGAATGCCTTAAAAAAAGACTATGCCGATCTTCCGCCGGTGGAACATATCAGCCAAACGATTACCCGCAATGTTAAATCCGGCAAGATTCGGCTCAAAGCGGTCGAAGATGCATCTAAAACATATGTTTATCATGATGCCTGTTATCTGGGGCGACACAATAATTTATACGATGATCCCCGCCGGGCAATCGATTCGATTCCGGGAATCAAGCGGGTTGAAATGACGGCCGACTGCCGCGACCGTTCCTTTTGCTGCGGCGGCGGCGGTCTGATGCTGTTTTACGAGCCTGAAGAAGACCAGCGTATGGGCGTGCTGCGAGTGGAGATGGCCAAAAAGGCAGGAGCCAATGTCATCGTGACCGCCTGCCCCTTTTGCCTGGTGAACATTGAAGATGCCATCAAAGTCAGCGGCCTGGAAGGACAGATGCAAGCCCTGGATCTATGTGAACTGATTGTTAGGCATTTGAATTTTGAGTAGATGTAGTTGTATAGCGACTTTGCAGAAGCTGTAAAGTTAAGGCTTTAAATCCGAAGTACGAAATCCGAAACACGAAACAAATTCGAATGACCAAAAAACAAAATTCAAAACAATATGATCTCGAAGATCGAACACCTGAGTTTGCAAAAAGAGTGAGAGCGTTTGTAAAGAAGTTACCGAAGACTATAGCCAATATTGAAGATATCAAGCAATTAGTTAAGGCATTCGGCTCGGTTGGCGCTAACTACATCGAAGCAAACGAGGCTCTCAGCAAAAAAGATTTTAGAATGAGGATCAAAATCTGTAGAAAGGAATCAAAAGAGAGTCGCTATTGGTTAAGATTAGTAGACACACGAGAAGAAACTGGGTTAGAAAAAGAAAGAGATTACTTGATAAATGAATCTACAGAGTTAATGAATATATTTGGAGCAATCTTGCAAAAAAGCAAATAATGTTTTGATCGTTTAGTACATTTGAATTTCGGATTTGTTTCGGATTTCGTTATTCGAATTTCGAATTTTTTTGAAGAGCATGAGATTGAGGTTCTCGACATTAAGTAACAGCATCTTTGGGAGGTAAAAATGGAAATATTGGTGTGTATCAAACGGGTTCCGGACACCGCCGAAAATGAGATCGAGGTGAGCAGCGCTGGCACCGACATCGAACGGGATGATCTGGTTTATTCGGTGAATGAATGGGATAATTATGCGGTTGAGGAGGCCATTCAAATCGTCGACAATGTCGGTGGCGCCGTGACCATCGTTTCCCTGGGTGACGAGGAATCCGAAGAGATCATTAGAAGAGAAATGGCCATGGGAGCCGACAATGGAATTCTGGTGTCCGATGATGCCTTTGAGCGTTCTGATGGAAAAGGTGTTGCTTCAATTTTGAAGGCAGTGGTCGAAAAGGGCAATTATGATCTGATCCTTACCGGAGCCCAGGCCGATGACGGTGCCGGTCAGATCGGCGGTATGCTGGCCGCCATGCTGGATGTGCCTTATGCGTCTGTCGTGAATACCATTGAAGTTTTGAACGACGCCCAGCTTAAAATCGGCCGGGAGATCGAAGGCGGCAACCAGGAAATGAACGAGATTGCGCTTCCCTGTGTGCTTTCAATCCAAACCGGTATCAACGAACCCCGTTATGTCGGGATTCGCGGCATCCGCAAAGTCGCTTCAGTGGACATTCCGGTGCTGGGAGCCGCTGATCTTGGTATTGATGCAGCCGGCGTGGGTGAATCCGGCGCCAGGGTTAAACGGATCGATTATTTTGTCCCGCAGCTGGGCGAAGGTGCCGAGATTCTGGAAGGCAGCAATGAAGAGGTTGCCGAAAAACTGATTGATCTTTTAAAAGCCAAAGGAGGAATTAAATAATGGCCGCCCAGGTTTTCGCATATATTGAACATAAGGATGGTGTCGCCGATGATACGGCCCTGGAACTCATTTCAGCCGCCCAAAAAATCTACCCGGATGCTTTGATAACAGCGTTCGTTACCGGAGCAGGTGCCGATCTGGATGCGGTTTGCAACGATTTGGCTGTCTCCTATCCGGAGGTTTGGAAGTTTGACAACGAGGCGCTGGCCTATCCCAATGCCGAAGTTATTCGGAAACTGCTGGTGGCTGTTCTGCCCCCGGATGCCGTCGTGCTGGTTCCGCATGATACCTTCGGTATGGATCTTTCTCCCGGGCTGTCCATCAAGCTGGATTCGGTTTTTGTATCCGATACGGTCGATTTTGAAGGTTTTGAGGGCGACAATCTTAAGGTGATACGCCAGGAGTTCAGCGGTCAGGTCAGCACGCATGTGCTGGCGGATATTTCCGCCGGGGCCGTGATTAACGTTCGACCGGGTGTCTTTCAGCCGGATGAAAGCAAGTCCGCTGCCGGGCAGGTCGTGGACAAATCATCCGAGATCGGCGAGCTAAGCGCCGCTCGACGGTTTCTGGAAATTGTAGAGGCCGAAGCGGGCGATGTCGATATCACCAAAGAGGATATTCTTGTTTCAGTCGGCCGTGGGATTGAAGACCAGGATAACATCGAAATCGCGCAAGAGCTGGCTGAGGCGGTCGGCGGTGTTGTATCCTGTTCGCGGCCGATCGTTGATGCCAAATGGCTTGAAAAAGCACGTCAGGTCGGGACTTCGGGACAGACGGTCAAACCCAAAGTATACATGGCACTTGGAATCAGCGGATCCTTTCAGCATTTAGGCGGATTAAAAGGGAATCCCTTTATTGTGGCCGTCAACAAGAACCCCAAAGCCCCCATTTTCCAGGTCGCCGATGTCGGAGTAGTAGAAGATTTACTTGATTTTGTTCCGGTTCTGACTGAAAAGATCCAGGAAGGTAAGTGAAAAACCCAACGAAAATTCTGTTCGTCCAGTATAGCGCTAAAGCTTCACTTCGTGCCCGACATTCCAAGTTGGGGTATAGCCTTTAGTTTCACACCTGTTTATTAATGCATATAGCCTTTCCGACGTAAATTATTGATCAACGCTTGCAATGGAGTGATGCGTCTATGAAAAAAGGGGCCACCTTTAAAACCATACGGGTATTTGCAGTTGTGCTGGTGGCGATTATTATTGCTATGGTACTGGTTAGGCTGCGGCCCCAAGCCGAGCGACGTGTAGTGGAGGAAACGGGGCGTCTGGTAGAGGTATTTGCGGCCAAGGCTGAGAAAGTGCAAATGTACATTGAGGCTTACGGCACCGTCGAACCGCGTGAAGCACTGAAATTGGTTGCCGAAGTTCGGGGCCAAATTGTTGAGCTAAGCTCCAGTTTTAAAGAAGGGAGTTTCGTAAATAAGGGCACCCGAATCATTCAGATTGATCCACGGACCTATAAGCTGGAAGTGCAGCGTCGCAACGTACAGATTAAACAGGCTGAAGCCGAGATCAAACGGCTGCAGCAAGAGGTCTTAAATCTGCAGACGCCTATTAAGATCGCCAAATCAGATGTTTCACTGGCAGAAGGTGAATATTTCAGGCTGAAGAAGCTCATCGATAGAAAGGTCATCGCGCAGTCTACCCTTGATAGGGCCGAGCAACAATATCTTGCCAGCCGGCAGCGTTTGCAGACCCTTGAAAATCAACTGGCACTGACCGGACCCCAAAAAGAACAGCTGCTGGCCCAGCGGGACCTGACCAAAGTGTTGTTTCAGAAGGCCCAACTGGATCTTGAACGATCCGGTATTATTGCCCTTTTTGATGGCTGGGTTCTCGAAAAAACCGTTGAAGTGGGTCAACATGTTAATGTCGGACAGAACATGGGCAGAATCTACAGCGCCGGCGGGCTGGATATCGAAGTGCGGATTTCGGTCAAGGATTTTAAATGGTTTCCGGCAGATTTAAATCAGCGTGCGGCCCTTGAAGCCGATATCATATTTGAAACCGACGGAGCGCAGCGGACCTGGAATGGACGCGTGTCGCGTATAAAGGCCGAAATGGATGACCGAACGCGAACGTTGCCCATGGTCGTCGAAGTTGATGAGGCATCCGGCGCAGCAGAAGATCAGGGTTCATTGCGCCTGAGGCCGGGGATGTTTGTCAGCGTAAAGATAAAAGGCAAATCGGTTGATCAGGCTTTTGTGCTTCCACGGCATGTGGTTTACCCGGGAGATATCGTTTACACGGTTGAAGATAATCACTTAAAAATAAAGCCGGTTAATATTCTGAGGGCATATAAAGATTCCGTCATCATTAGCAAGGGATTAGCGGAAGGCGATCAAATCATCAAAACGCCATTGTCGGCGGCCACGGATGGGATGTTAGTCAGGGTGAAATAGAAGCTATCTTAAAAATACATTAAGATAAATGCGCTAAAGTTAAAAGTGATCTAAAGTGACTAAACAGTCTGTCCAATAACCCCGGAAAACCTGATAAATCCCTCCCCCTTGAGGGGGGGTATAGACCGGAGTCAAGGGAGGGGAGACGAGTTGTTGGACAGACTGTAAAGTTGAGGAATTCTACCCGTCGAGAGCCTCCCGTCGAGAGCCTCCCTTCGAGAGCCTCAGGGTCTAACGACAGGGTCTAACGACAGGGTCTAACGACAGGGTCGAACGACTGGGTCGAACGATCATTTTAATAAAACAGATGGAGCGCAGTGACACCTCAACTTTAGTCACTTCAAACTTTAGGTCACTTTAGGCACTCCTTTTTGAGACAGCTTCAAACAATTTAAATGTTCATATTAATTATTTCAATCGCAAAGCAACCCAATAACCAATAACAATGGAATCTTTAGGCCGTTGGTCCATAAAAAATAACGTTACCGTCAACCTGATCATGATCTTTATTATAGTGGCCGGGCTGTTTACGGTCATGAAGATGCGCAGGGAAATGATGCCTCAGTTCACGCTGGATATGATCTTTATCAGCGTGAATTATCCAGGGTCAAGCCCGGAAGAAGTAGAGGAAGGCATCTGCATCAAGATCGAGGAGCAGATCGAGGGCATCGAGGGCATCGACCGCATGGTATCCACCGCGCGAGAAGGCAATGGCGAGGTGCTGGTGGAACTTGAATCCGGCATAGATGTTCAGAAGGTGCTGGACGAAATTAAAGTGGAAGTGGACCGGATCGAGACTTTTCCGGAAGAAGCCGAGGAGCCCTTGGTTCTCGAAATCGTCAACAGGGATCCGACCATTTACATTGCGGTTTATGGTGATGTTTCAGAGAAACGCTTACGTCAAACCGCCGAAAAAATTAGGGATGACCTGCTTGATGCCCGATCCGTTGCTCAGATGGATGGCGGAACCGAAGAGGGGGGTTTTGCGGCTATACTTAAGGGCTTAAAATTCAAGCAGCCTGAAGTCATCACCCAGATTGAGCTTGTGGGAGTGCGGGATTATGAGATCGCAATAGAAGTGTCCGAAGAAAATCTGCGCCGCTACGGGCTCTCCTTTGACCAGGTTGTCAGCGCAGTAAAAGCGGGAAGTATTGACCTTCCGGGGGGCAAGATTAAAACCAAGCAGGGAGAGATTCTGATCCGGTCCAAAGGGCAGCTTTACACCGGTAAGGAATTTGAATCGATTCCGTTGATTACATTGCCGGATGGGACCGTGGTGCAGCTTGGACAGGTGGCTGAGGTTATCGATGGATTTAAAGATGTTGATATAAAGGCCCGCTTTAACGGCAAACCGGCCGCTGTTGTGCGGGTCAGCCGAACCAGCGATCAGGATGTTATCGAGATTGCCAACATCGCGCGAAATTACGTTGCCGGCCACCAGTATAAAATGACGGATGGTATTGACCTGGCCATCTGGGGCGATCTGTCAATTCTGGTGCGGGACCGAATCGATCTGATGATTCGCAATGGGCTCCAGGGGATTACGCTGGTTTTTATCGCGCTGGCGCTCTTTTTAAACTTCCGGCTGGCATTCTGGGTGGCCATCGGAATACCCATCTCATTTATGGCCGCGTTTCTGGCACTCGACGCCTTTGATCAAACCATTAATATGATCTCCCTTTTTGCCTTCATTATGACCCTGGGTATTCTCGTGGACGATGCAATTATTGTCGGTGAAAATATCTTCAGGCACTATAATCGGGGAAAATCGCCTTCGACAGCAGTGATTGATGGATTAAAGGAAGTCGGCGGACCGGTTGTCATGGCGGTTTCAACAACTGTGGTTGCCTTTTTGCCGCTGATGTTTATAAGCGGCATCATCGGAAAATTTATCGCGGTTATGCCCATGGCCGTCATCATCATATTGGTCGTATCCCTGGGCGAAGCCCTGATCATTCTTCCTGCCCACCTAAATTTCGCTTTAATCCGATCTGAGAAAAAAAGCAGCAAATTGAATTCGTGGCATGAGCGACTAAGAGAGCGTGTAGAGCGAATCCTTCGTATTGTCATCGAGCGCTATTATGCATCGGCAATAAACTACGTCGTCAAAAACCGATATTTTGCATTTTCCATCGGTATCGGTGTCCTAATCATTAGTCTCGGTATTGTGGCCGGTGGATATGTACCGTTTGTATTTTTTCAGAAAGGTGAAAGCGATTGGATCGTCGCTGAAATAAACTATCCGCTGGGCACTCCGACCCGTTTAACCGAAGAGACCATTCAGCATCTTGAGCGCAAAGCATTCGACCTGAACAATGAATTCTCCGAGTTCTCAGAGGCAAACGGCGATCTGGTTAAAAACACCTTTGCGCTGGTGGGTCTGATTCCGCGCCGGGACTGGAAGCCCGCAGAAATCGGCAGCCACGTCGGGGAAGTCTGGGTTGAAATGGTAACCTCCGGGGAGCGCCGCGGGATTTCAACCCAGGAGGTCCAGAACAAGTGGCGCCGGCTGGTTGGTGAATTGCCCGGCATCGAAAGGCTGGCGTTTTTTACGCTGGAGGGCGGGCCGGCCGGCAATGCAATCGAGATTCAACTTAGCGGTCAGGACTTTGATCAGCTCAGCCTGGCGGCCGACGAGTTAAAGGCTGAGATTAAGACCTATCCCGGGACCTATGATATCTCCGATAATTTTAAACCCGGCAAACAGGAGAAAAAGATTCGCGTAAAGCAAGGGGCCCGGTCAATCGGGGTTACCATGCGGGGACTTGCGAAGCAGGTCCGCCAGGCATTTTATGGCGAAGAGGTCTTGCGCATTCAGCGCGGCAGAGAAGATGTCAAAGTGATGGTGCGATATGCGGATCAACAGCGCAGCAGCCTTTCAGGGTTTGAAGAAATGCGCATCCGCACCAATGATGGCCAGGAAATTCCCATCGAAGAGGTCGCCGATATCGCCCACGGCCGGGCCTATTCGATCATCAATCGTGTGGATCGTAGGCGGAGTGTTACGGTGGTATCCGATATTGATGAAACCACTGCCAATGCCAGCCGAATCGTGGCCGATCTGAAAGCCAATTTTCTGCCGAAACTTGTGGAGCGCCATCCGGGCATTACCTTTGATCTGGAAGGGCAGGAGAAACGAACCCGGGAATCCATTGATAATCTTAAGATTGGATATTTGCTGGGGATGATGGGAATTTTTCTTTTGCTGGCCAGCCAGTTTCGCTCCTACATTCAACCGGTAGTTATTATGATGGCCATCCCTTTCGGTCTGATCGGGGCGATCTTCGGCCATCTGGTGATGGGGAAGGAATTTACCATCGTCAGTCTTTTTGGAATCGTTGCCCTTTCGGGAATTGTGGTGAATGATTCACTGATTTTAATCGATTTCATCAACCGGGCGGTGCGTAGTGGAGTCGATATTGAAACGGCGGTGGTCGAATCCGGCAAAGTCAGGTTCAGACCGGTGCTGTTGACCTCAATTACCACTGTTGCCGGGCTCCTGCCGATTCTTTTGGAACGCAGTTTCCAGGCCCAGTTTATCATTCCAATGGCGATCAGTATTTGTTTTGGATTGCTGGCCGCCACCGTACTGACCCTGCTTTATGTGCCGGCGCTTTACTTGATCGTCAGAGATGTCCGAAATGCTGTGCTGGCCAGGTTCCAGCATACTGAAGAGGGGCCCCAATTAGCTGGAGACAGAGATCCGATGACAGAAGAAAGAAGATAGCTTCTATTAATTAATCTGACGAATTTTATTTGACATTACAACTTGCTATCCAAAAGAAAAACAAGCCCGCCGAATTTCACCATCACACAACTTACAATTTCGGGCCTTGCAAAATAGTGAGGATTTGCATATGCATCATAATACGGAATATTTTAGAGTAGGAGCGAATTATGGCTGGTGGTTGGACCCGTGACGGGGGTGTCCAGGATCAAATAGACGCCAGTGTAGAAGACGCAGTAAAGCGGGCTAGGAGTCGGTTGCCTGATGGTGAGGGCTCAACCCATTGTGAGGAATGCGAGACTGTTATTCCAGACGCTCGTCGTAAAGCAATCCCTGGAGTTCGCCTATGCGTCAGCTGCCAGTCAGAGCGCGAAGAACGGCAGACAACTCCCGCTGGTTTCAATCGGCGCGGCAGTAAAGATAGCCAGTTGAAGTGACCAGTATCCTGGGCAGAATCTTCTTCATTCATCGCTAATACATCATTGCCGCTTTGAGCTTCTCTTTTTTACGAATTCATAACTCATAAAAAGACCAAAAAATTGGGCCGATTTTTTAGCTTAGTGCTTCCATCCTTAGGGTAAAATGGGCTTTTTAAGGATTATGGTCGGCTATAAAAAAGAGCCCTTGTGACAGCTCAGGCCGGAAAACGACCCCTCTCCGCTCTGGCGAGCTGCGCCGCGGCAGGCAGCTCAAGGCCCCGGGGCGACACTTCAGGCCGGAAAACGACAAGTCGTGCTATAAGCAGAAGAGATGTGAAGAGATTTGCATCAGTTTTGTTGGCTTGAAGAAAGGCATAAAATCATAGACGTCCCCATCTTTACCGGATCTGCTGTTTGCAGCTTTACAGAAATGGATAAAACCGAGTGAGAAACGAGGCCAAGTCCAACAACCGCAAGCTGCTGTCGAGCCCGCTGTTGAAGACAGCGTAGAACCCGCTGAAGATCTTGTAGATATCCCCACCGAATTATCTCAGGATATTGCCAAGCGTATTCGCGATGGGGCTGAAATGGGAGATGTTATGACGCTGAATGCCATCGCAGAGGAAATTAAGGAAAAATCAGACTCCTGCACACTGCTCAGCAAACAGATTGTTCAGATGGCGGAAGACTTTGACCTGGATGGCATTCAAAAATTAGCAGATGACTTGGATGCACACTAAGCATTCTGGGTTTTGGAGCTCAATTTTCATATTTGGTATGATGTAATCTGCAAAAAGCATTCGAGACCACAATATGTTGAGCATCCACAAATTTGACACAATGTCATATTTACGATATTCAAATTTCATCATTCCACTTTAGCCTACCATCATTCAAACTGCGTAAAATTCAAAGGAGGGCATAAAAATGTTATGCCCGGAGAGGCGGCAGTATGAACTCATCTGATCAATCTTCGAACGACAAATTGTTTGTCGCAAAAGCGCTCGAGGCAACCATTCATATCGGCCTCGTCGTTCTACTTCTTTATTGGTGTTTCAAAATCGGTCAGCCGTTCATTCAGATTATCGTCTGGGGCATCATCATTGCCGTTGCAATCCACCCCGGCTACAACCGGCTGAAGTCCGCCCTGGGTGGACGTGGCCGCCTGGCGGCAACCCTGATAACACTTCTTGCACTGATCGTCCTGCTCGTTCCGACCTATATGCTTTCCGGATCTCTCATCAACACTGCACAGGAGGTTTCGGCGCATCTCGACGCCGGGACGCTAAGTGTGCCGCCACCATCGGAGAGCGTCAGTTCCTGGCCGGTCATCGGCGAACCTTTATACCAGTTCTGGAGCCTTGCATCGGACAATCTCGGGGCTGCGCTGAGCAAGATCACCCCGCAGCTCAAAAAGTTTGGTATCCCGCTGTTGTCCGCAGCTGCTGGAGCCGGAGTCGGGATCCTAAAGTTCGTGGTTTCGATCATTATCGCCGGTGTTTTGCTTGCAAATGACGCCGGTGGCGGTCAGGCTGCGCGGGCAATTGCTACGCGGCTCGCAGGTGAGAGGGGAACAATGGCCGTCGAACTCGCGGTGGCGACTGTGCGAAGTGTTACCCTGGGTATTCTGGGCGTCGCACTAATCCAGACGCTCCTGGCAAGCCTTGGTTTTCTTTTAGTCGGCGTGCCTGGCGCGGGGCTTTGGGCCCTGTTGGTGCTGATTCTTGCAGTGGTTCAGCTTCCCACTATTTTGGTTCTGGGCCCGATTATTGTCTACGTGTTCTCCACCAGCAGTACGGTTACCGCAGTTGTTTTCGCGATCTGGAGCATCCTTGTCGGTATATCTGACGCCTTTCTTAAACCCCTCTTGATGGGTCGTGGAGTCGATGTCCCCATGCTTGTCATCTTCATTGGAGCAATAGGCGGATTTATGACATCGGGCATCATCGGCCTTTTCCTTGGCGCGATCATTTTTTCACTTGGCTATAAGCTTTTCTTACTATGGCTTAATGTGGATATACAGCCGGAAGGAGAGCCATCCAAACCCGAGTAGCGGCCATCCGGAGAAGCCGCATCCTTATGTGGACGTTCAGCTGGTTTTAGATAAAGGTGGGCTGCTGTCAGCATATTTTCTGATTGCCAGAACAAAACGAAAAACGGAACAATGGTTCATAATTTCGGCCATTGGATAAATAGCGCAACAAATAAATCAACGAAGGGAGGACAACCTGATTTCCCACATACTATGCCCGACTGACTTGAAGGAGCGGGCCTATATCTCTCTTAAAAAAGCCGTTCAGATTGCTCATCAGTTCAACGCACGGATAACGATGCTCAACGTCCATAAGGAGTTTATGGATAAACACGAGCGCGAAATGCTTAGGGTCAGTGTCGATAAATTGAAATAAAAATATCGACAAGTTGCCATCGAATCAAGAGAAGAAATGAAAACCGTCATTCGTGAGTTACACGCAGACGACATCGAGATAACCTATCTGCTGCGAAAGGGGACACCGGCGGATACCATTATCGATGTGTCCACTGAGGAGGGGGTGGACCTTATCGTGATATGTTCGGATGGCCGAGACAATCTAAAGGACTTTGTCACGGGTACAATAACCGAACATGTTATTAACCGCGCCCCTTGCCCGGTACTCGTGATTCCCCATAAAAAGTAAACTTAAATGTCACTGAACCTCACGAAGGTTTTTTTCGTGACAAAATACGAATATATAATTGCAAGTTTTAGGATTCAATTAATATCTGATGTGCCGGTAAGGCTATGATTTCGCTATCCACCCGCACAAAAGAATCCATTAAGACCGGCCTGACAATGACCATTGCTTACGGCATTGCTTTGTCTATGGACTGGGAAAAACCATACTGGGCCGGGTTTGCGGTGGCCATGATCAGCCTGGCAACGGCCGGGCAGTCCCTGAACAAGGCTGCCTTGCGCATGGCCGGTACCTTGGCGACAACCGTTGTCGCGTTGATTTTCATCGCCCTGTTTGCACAGGACCGCTGGCTTTTCATGCTGTCCCTCTCTGCCTATGTCGGCTTTTGCACCTACATGATGGGCGGAGCGAAACACAAGTATTTCTGGCATGTCTGTGGTTTCGTGTGCGCGGTCATCTGTATGAGCGCCGGCCCTAATTCCACCAGGGCCTTCGAGACCGCGGTGCTGCGTGCCCAGGAGACCGGACTGGGAATCCTGGTATACAGCCTGGTTTCGATTCTTATCTGGCCAGTCACCAGCCGCGCCGACTTCGAGGCCGCCGCAGGCAAACTGTTGGCGACCCAGAAACAGCTTTTCCGGTCCGACCTCGATCTGGTGAGCGACCGGAGGGAGGCAGGGGAAGCGCAGGCCCTGAGGGCCCAGGAGGCCCAGGAACAGACCCGGTTTGGCCAGCTCCTGGATGCGGCGCAGACGGACACCTACGAAGTATGGGAAGTGCGGCAGCAGTGGAGGCGTTACCAAATCCATACAGCTGAACTGACCGAGACGATGAGCCGCTGGCGTGTAAGTTTCACCGAGGTCAAAGCCCTGGATCTGACGCGTCTGCTGCCCAACCTGGTGGCCTTTGGCGCAGAACTCGAAGAGCGCTTGGCGCAGATCGGCCGTATGCTCGCCAGTCAGCCACCCGAGCGACATCCGGTAGCCATGGACCTGGCCATGGATACGGCCGAAATAGGGACCCTTTCTCATTTCCACAAGGCGGCGCTGGCTGTCACCCGGTCCCGGCTGCAGCACCTCGAACTGGTCACCCGATCCATGTTTGACAGCTTAAGCGACATCAAGGGTTTCGGCCAATCGGTTTCTGAGGCGGACACCGCTCCCCGGCCGCGTGGCGTATTTGTGCCCGATCCGGATCGCATGATGTGGGCCATCCGTGTCATGGTGACCATATGGCTGGCTTATCTCGGCTTGATCTACATTAAGGATTTTCCAGGTGGAGCCGGGTTTGTGAGCATGGCCGTCCCCTTTGCAATGGCCATGGCGACAATGCCACAGGTGCCGATCAAACTGCTATTCATGCCGACGGCTATGAGCGTGATATTCGCCGGACTGGTGCACATCTTTGTGATGCCGCAGCTATCCAGTTTTCTTGGCCTGGGGTTACTAATCTTTGCGGTCACCTTTGCTATCTGCTATCTCTTCGCCACGCCCCGGCAGGCCCTGGGCAGGGCATTAGGGCTGGCCATGTTTGTTACAATCGCTTCCATCTCCAACGAACAGACCTATAGCTTCCTCAAAGTTGCTAACACCGCACTGATGTGGGCTTTGCTCTTTCTGATCTTGATTATCACGGCGCGCGTTCCTTTTTCATTTCGCCCCGAGCGGGCATTCCTGCGCCAGCTCGGCCGCTTCTTCCGCAGCTGCGAGTACCTGATGACCACCATGCGCTGGGACCCACAGCGGGCTCCGAGACGACTGGACCGCTGGAGACAGGCCTTCCACACCCGCGAAGTGTCGACGCTGCCTCGAAAACTCGGGATCTGGGTCCCGCACATTGGCACGAAAGCGCTGTCCGGCACCTCGACACAGCAGATTCAGGCAGTAGTGACCAGCATGCAGGGGCTCACTTACCGCATGCAGGAGTTGTTGGAGGAACGCGGCAATCCTCAGGCACAATTCCTAGTAAAGGAGTTACAAGAGGAAATCCGGGTTTGGCGCCTCAGGGTGCAGGAAACCTTTCAGGGGTTGGCGGAAAACCCGGCCGTCAGGGAGAGGGAGGCGTTTCGCAGCCGGCTGGACGAGATCATGGACCACCTGGAAGAACGCATCAAGGTGACCCTGGACAAGGCAGGCGAGGGGCAGCTCCGTGTCCAGGACGGTGAGAATTTTTACCGCCTGCTGGGAGCTTATAGAGGTGTGTCGGAAGCACTGGTCAATTATGCCGGAAGTGCGGGCCCGATCGACTGGGCACAATGGCGTGAAGAGAGATTCTAAAAAGGGGTCAGGGTCTCATTAAGACGAACGTCCAACGTTGAACTTTGAACTACGAACGTCGAATGGGAGCGCGCCTTCGGCGAATCAAATTTCCGACTGTGGAAAACTTAAAGCGCGCAACGACAAATATATTGAACGTTGAACGTTCGATGTTGGACGTTAATTTTTTAATTCCCTATCCCCTGGGATCTGGTGATTTGATCATTGAGTATTGGGGTTTAAAAATTTGGTTATAGCAATTTTTAATATAACAACCCGGAATCCGTAAAAAGGAATTGATTATGACTTACATTCCTCACGAATTCACCATCGGTGGAGTGTACTTTCCACCCTTGCTGATTGCCGGCACACTGGGCCTAACAGCTGCGGTGTTGACGGCCATGCTGCTCAACCGTTACCGTCTGTCGCGCTATTTTTTCTACCCACCACTGGTTTTTGTTGCGTTGGCGGCAATTTATACAATAATTATTGGAACTTTTATTATTCCAGCCTAATCTTAGGTGTCAGGTGTCGGGTGTCAGGTGTCAGTTCTCGGGTTCAGAATTTTTTAAAGACGAACGTCCAACATTCAACGTTGAACATCCAACGTCGAACGAAGGTTCGCCTTCGGCGAATTCAGTTTCCTTAGAAAAATTGAAACGCACAGCGACAACCACATTGAAAGTTGAACGTTGAAAGTTCGATGTTGGACGTTAATTTTTTTATTTCCTTGCCCTTGGGATTTTGTTTTTGGGATTTGGAATTTAGCAAGTTTGGTCATTGGGAATTGAGATTTTAAAAATTGAATTGGAATAGAGGTAATTCATGAAAGGAAAAATGAAATATCTGCTGACAGGCGCTGTTGTTGCGGTGGCTGTGATTGTGGTCCTGTTCAAGTACTGGGATTATGTCACCAATCCCTGGACCCGGGATGGTCAGGTGCGTGCCCAGGTGGTGCAGATCACGCCGCGGGTTTCTGCTCCGATTGTCAAACTGCCGATAATGGACAACCAGTTGGTCAAGGCCGGTGATTTGTTGTTTGCGATCGATCCGCGTACGTTTGAGGCGACCCTGGAACAAAAGCGCGCCGAGCTTGCCAATACCCGCGACGAAATCGAAGCTCTGGAGAAGCAAGTCGAAGCCGCTCAGGCTGATGTTGGGGCTGCCAGAGCTAACATCAAACGGGCAGAGGCCGACATAAGGGGATATGCCGGCCGGGTTGAACAGGCTGATTCGGAATACAGGCGCCAGCAGGAACTGGATAAACAGAGAGCGACATCCAAAAAGAGGGTCGAGTCGGCCAAGGGCAATTACGTGGCCGTTGTGAATGAAAAAGCCAATGCTGAAGCCCAGTTGCTGCAAATGCAGGCCCAGCTGAGTGAGGCTCAGGCGAACCTGGCCATAACCAGGGCCAATCTCGGTGCCCCGGGCGAACGGAATGCCCAGCTGCGTCTGGCCCAAGCCGAGGTTCGCGAGGCGGAGCTCAACCTGGAGTTTGCCCAGGTCAAAGCGCCGGTGGACGGCTATGTGACCAATCTGAATCTCAGACTGGGCAGTCAGGCTGTCGCAAACCAGCCGGCCCTGGCGCTGGTGGATGTCAACAGCTACTGGATTGTCGGGTTTTTCAGGGAAAACTATATAGAGGATATTCGCGAAGGTGACCGGGCGATCGTTACCCTTATGAGCTATCCCGACAAACCGTTGGAAGGCCATGTCGACAGTCTGGGCTGGGGTATTGCCCAGCAAGACGGCAGCACCGGTTTTGACCTGCTGCCGAATATCAGCCCGACCTTTGAGTGGATCCGGCTGGCCCAGCGGGTGCCCGTCCGTATTCATCTTGAGAAGGTGCCCGAGGACGTCCAGCTGCGCGTGGGGACCACCGCCTCGGTGCTGGTGATGACGGGAACCAGTAAAGATACGAGCAAAAAGAAGGCC
>JAQYWI010000431.1 GCA_030145015.1 Desulfobacterales bacterium | reverse complement strand
AATACCGGCTTGGACCGGGCGACTGGGTTCTTGTGAAGGGGTCCAGAGGAATGACCATGGAAACGATTGTTCAAGGGCTGTTGGACTGGGCCAACCAGTAACTGATAAGTACATTAAGTGCCTTGTGATCTAAAATGCCTAAAGTGCCTAAAATCGAGGAAAGCGCTTTCAGCGTAAATCAGTTTTTATTTAAATTGATAGTGTCGAAGGCACATGCATTAACTTTAGCTCACTTTAGTTCACTTCAAACTTTAGGCACTATTAGGATAATGCTATTACAGGCATAGCTATATTATCTCTGATCTGAATCAAAGGATCGGGTTTTTAATAAGTAAAAAAAAATATGCTATATCATCTACTATATCCGCTTCACACATCTTTATCGGTATTTAATGTATTTCGGTACATTACCTTCCGGACGATCTATGCCAGCCTGACGGCCTTTTTGATCTGTTTTATTCTGGGACCATGGGTTATTCGAAAAATGAGCTATCTGCAGATCGGTCAATATATACAGGAAGACGGTCCGCCGACCCATCATAAAAAGGCGGGGACACCCACTATGGGCGGAACGCTGATCCTTTTTTCCATCATCGTTTCAACACTGTTATGGACCAATTTAACCAATTATTACGTCTGGATCGTCCTTTTGGTTACCGTCGGCTACGGCAGTATCGGTTTCATTGACGACTATCTTATGCAAATCAAGAAGCGTAACAAAGGGTTAAGTGTTCGAAGCAAATTTCTTCTACAGGCGATTCTGGCCATTGTAACCGGGGTCCTTATTTGCTCATACGCCGGCTTCTCCACCCGGCTAACCATTCCGTTTTTTAAAAATATTTCACCGGATCTCGGAAAAGGATACATCCTGTTTGCCGCCTTTGTCATTATCGCCACATCAAATGCGGTCAATATCACGGACGGCCTTGATGGTCTTGCCATCGGACCTTTTATCATCGCTTCAGCCGCATATATGATCTTTGCTTATGTGACCGGACATTTCAAAATCGCCAATTACCTGCAGCTCAGATATGTGGCCGGAAGCGGTGAAATGGCCATTTTCTGCGGTGTTATGGCCGGATCAGGTCTGGGTTTTCTGTGGTTCAATTCATACCCCGCACAAATTTTCATGGGCGATGTGGGTTCTCTTGCCCTGGGAGGGGCAATCGGCACCGTGGCGGTTATCACCAAACAGGAAATACTGCTCATTCTGGTCGGCGGGCTCTTTGTCATTGAAACACTATCCGTAATTTTTCAGGTGGGCTTCTTCAAGATAACCAACGGGCGCAGGATTTTCAGAATGGCCCCGCTTCACCATCATTTTGAGCTTAAAGGATGGCCTGAACCCAAGGTTATTGTACGATTCTGGATAATTGCAATCGCACTGGCACTGCTTGCCATGAGTACGCTGAAACTAAGATAACAAATGGATCTCAATCACAAAAATATTCTCATCGTGGGCCTCGGCATATCAGGGATTGCAGCGGCACGGTTCGCCAGAGAAAAAGGCGCCTTCGTCACCGTAACGGATATGGCCGGTGAAAAAGAGCTGGGCGTTCATGCTGCCATGGCACATAAACTGGATGTGATCATGGAATTCGGGAAGCACGATATTGAAACCTTTGAACACGCTGATCTTATCGTGCTAAGCCCCGGCGTTCCCCATACAATCCTGCCCATACAGCGGGCCATTGCAAAAGGTGTTCCCATAGTAGGAGAATTCGAACTTGCTGCAAAATATATCCGGGAACCTGTTATTGCCGTATCCGGAACCAACGGCAAGACCACAACCACCA
>JAQYWI010000088.1 GCA_030145015.1 Desulfobacterales bacterium | reverse complement strand
CATTTCCAAAATAAAACGGCAGGGCCCCGAACAGGCCCACGGCCGTCCATCCGACCGCTACGATAGCCATGCCTTCACGCTGGCTGATCACCTCGGCTTTCTCGCTTTTGAAAATAAAATAAAGGCCTAGACCGCAAACAACCGTTATCCCCATGGACTTTAGAAATGGGATGATGCTCGCATCTTGATAATACAAGCCGACAAGGAGGGGCAGAATCATGGACAGGCCAAAGAAAAAAATTAATATCCCGATGATGTTAAGGATATAGCGCCAGCGCATTTAGAAATACTCCAGTTTAACCGCTAGAATTTTTTCTATTTTTGGAATGGCCTCACGTCTGCTAAATATGATGACCCGATCATCGGGCTCAATCACACTGTCGCCGGTGGGGATAATAATATTCTCTTTATGGATGATGCCTGCGACCATGGCGCCCTTTGGGAAAGATAAATTGCGCAGCGGTGTGGAAACGATGTCTGAAGTTTCCAGGGCGACGGCTTCGATAAGCTCGGCTTGTTCACCCTTAATGGATATGGCTGAAAGGACCTTGCCCTTGCGAATGTGCTGCAGGATGGTATTGATAGCCGAAAGTCGCGGGCTGACCACCTGTTCGATACCAATGGCATCCATTAGCGGAAAATAACTGAATTTGCTGATGCGGGTGATGGATTTGCGGGCGCCCATTCGTTTGGCCAAAAGCGAGGCTAAAATATTGGTTTCCTCATCTTTGGTCAGGGTAATGACAATATCCATATCCTGAATATTTTCTTCGGCGAGCAATCCTTGATCCGAACCATCACCGTGCAGTACAATCGTCTTGTTTAAGCGGTCGGCCAGATAGGCGCAACGATCTGCGTTCTTTTCGATGATTTTGCAATAAATCGATTTTTCCTCCAGCAGGCTGGCCAGTCTGAAACCAATCCGCCCGCCACCGACAATTAAGGCCCGTTTCACAGGCTGATCATATTTATTGAACAAAGAAAGGGTATCTAACAGTTTGTCCTCTTCACTGATGAAATAAATGAGATCCCCGGTCTCAAGGCGGTCGTTTCCTGTGGGGATAATCAGCTCACCTTCTCGAATTACAGCGGCAATCAGCGGAACGGCTTTACCGATAATGCCAGGCAGATCAGACAGTTTTTCACCGGCAAGCCGCGATTCATCTTCTAAATTCACCCCGACAAATTTAATGCGGCCATCCGCAAATTCTCCGATATCAACTGCACCCGGAACACTCATCATGCGATAAATCGTTCTTACCACCTCGATTTCCGGATTGATAATGGTGTCGATGTGCGGCGCGTGTTCACTAAAGTTAGCATGATACGCATCAAAGTCGGCATCCCGCAAGCGTGCAAGCTTTTTGGTGGATGGCGATAAGATGTTGGCCACCAGGCAGGCCACCAGATTGGTTTCGTCACTGTTGGTCACCGCGAGAATAATTTCGGCGTTTTGAATGCCGGCTTCATCCAGAACCACGGGACTGCTACCCGAGCCAACGACAACCTGAACATCGAGACTATCTGACACCCGCCGAATCGCCTCAGAATTTTTGTCGATGACCACCACATCTTTGTTTTCCAGAGCCAAATGACTGGCAATGTGGAAACCCACCTCACCTGCTCCAACAATAATAACTTTCAAAAAATGTCCCCTTTTAATAAGGTTCAGAGATTCAGGGTCCAGAGGTTCAGGATACAGCCTTAAAGGCCGGTTTTATTGGTTCAATTGGTTTGATTGGTTTAATTAGTTCAATAGGTCCGGTTTAAATCAACCAATTCAACCAATGAAACAAATGAAACTAATCCAACAAATCATTGTACTAAACCTTTCAACCAGAAGACTGACAACTAAAATAAACCCATGTTTTGTAAATAATTTGTGGGATGAAGCCCTAAGTCTCACGAATCTTTGCGACTTTGGGTGAAACGCTTTTATTCTGTTTTACCCGGCTTAGGGCTTACTATAGAGATCAATGCATGTCAATTATATGCGTATCTTTAAATGCTCACCGCCAAACTGCAAATCAGTATCATTACCCCAAGGGATATCCAATCTGTTCGTGTGGCGGATAATTCCGGATCGGTTCGGTTTTCAGTATAGCATCTGGCTTCCATGGCGACGGCCAGTTTATCGGCCCGTTCAAAGGTTCTGCGGATTAGTGGAATGCCAAGCCGTATTAAGCGATAAACCGGATTTTTTCTATTTTCCACACAGCGTGCTTTTTGAGCGGCTGCAGTTTCTCTGGCTTGATTCAGGATTACAGGAATAAATCGCATCACCAGGCTAAGCATCGTTGCCAGCCGCTTGCCGGAAACGAAAGGAATCGGGTTTAAAAACCACTCAACGGCAGCTTTTATCTCAGACGGTCTTGTGGTTGAAACAAACAACAGGCCAACCACCACCACTAAAAACAATCGCCAGCATATCAGGGCGCCTTCATAAAGGCCGTGCATCGAAATACTGAGAAAGTAAAGCTGGAATACCATTGTGCCTTTTGTCGATAGTGCGCGCCCAATTAGAATGATCAGCATCAAAATTAAAAAATAGCGAATCTCCCGGAGAAAGGATTTAAACTGCAACCGACAATCGATAATTAAGATAATGAGTAGACTGCTCAATATGGTCAGCGAAAGAACACGAACATTTAAACTCACCATACTGATGAAAAGTAAACCCAAAATTTTGAAACGAACATCAATCCGGTGTAGCCTGGAATGACCGCTGCGGTAGCTGAACAGGGTTAATTCAGCCATGATCTGAGCTCCATTCCCAGACGCGCATCACAGGGCTGTCTGACGCCAAATTTTTCAACTTCCGGAAGAATATTATGGGGAAGATCGTCTTTCACAATCTGGCCGTTGTGCATAAGAATCAGACGATCCGCGTGGGCGATAACCTTTTCAAGATCATGGGTTACAATTAGAATAGTACGCCCGGACTGGTGTAGCGCCAGGATGTGTCGCAATACCTGCCGAACGCCCGGGTAATCGAGGCTGGCAAAAGGCTCATCAAAAACAATGACTTGCGGATTCATTGCCAGAATACCGGCAATCGCCAGTCTGCGCTTCTCGCCCCCGGAAAGCAAATGGGGCCTATGCTCAGAAAATTCTGTTAAACCCGCCGTATTCAATGCATCGGATACCCTGCGTTTTATTTCAATGCGTTCCAGACTGAGGTTTTCCGGTCCAAAGGCGACATCCTCATATACCGTTTCGCCAACGATCTGGCTGTCAGCATCCTGAAACATCATGCCCACAAACTGCCTCGCTTTAACCACATCTTCGGAGACGGGCATACCGGCTAATTTTACCGCTCCGGCAGAGGGATGCAACAGCCCGTTCAAATGACGCATAAGTGTTGTTTTTCCTGAACCATTCGGGCCGGTAATGACGACAAAGGATCCTTTTTGAATGGTGAGGCTTATGTTCTTAATTCCATAGGACCCATCATCAAACCGGTGACTTAAATTTTGTATTTCAATGATATTCATATTCAAATTCAATCCTGTAGATTTTTATCGCGGGCCTTCTTTAATCTGCATATTCCCGCTTTTCCTTTAATTGCTAATCTTTCATTTATTCATGATTATCGGGCGAACTGCCTTCGCAGTCACAGCTGCCGCAACTACCTTGACGATATCAAAAATAATAAACGGAAATACACCGAGTGCCATGGTTACCATCCATGTTTTCCCCAGCACTATTTTCAGTTGAATAACGCCAAAGGCATAAATAACAGCAGTACCGCATAACATGGCGATAATGTCATAGCTAAACCGCTGTTTGAATTTTTCAGAAATGAAGCCAATGATAAAAACCGCCGGCAAAAAGCCAATAAGATAGCCGCCGGTTGGACCCAAAAGAATTGCAATGCCGCCCTTGCCACCGGCAAAAACGGGCAAACCTAGACCGCCGGCCAGAAGATAAACAGCGATGCTGGCAGCGCCCCAGCGACTGCCCAAAAGCAAGCCCATCATCAGGATAAAAAAATTGTAGAGCACCACCGGAACTTCTCCGATCGGAATAATTATTAAGGCACTGGCTGCTGTTAGAGCGGCCAGCAGCGAAGCATAAACCATCATGCGAATTGGCGTTTTTCTTTGTGTATCCGACATATCGTCTCACTGATAAAAGAAACCGCGCACCTATTGGCGAGCATCTGTTCCCGTGTTAGTTCTCATGAAAACAATCCCCATAAAGAATCTTCTTCAGGGCCCCATCGGCACACTGCAAAATCAAGGCACCGGTATCGTCCACATCGACCGCCTTTCCCTCAAACACCTCATGGGTCGTTACGACGCGGACCTCTCGATTTAAGGTCACCGTATATTTTTTCCACTCTGCAATGATCCCATCAAACGCTGTGGTTTGCATCCGCTGTTCGAATGCATCCAGATACCGGGAAAGAAGGTCTTTTTTTGAAACCGCCCTGCCCAATAATCTTTTTAATGAAGTGACCTCGGGCGCGATCGTTGAAGGATCATTGTTGACATTGATACCGATGCCGATATTGATAAAGGCAACCCGATCCGCCTCGGCCTCCAATTCAGAGAGCATGCCTGCAATCTTGCGCTCATCGACCAGGATGTCGTTCGGCCATTTAACCCTGGCATCAATGCCAAAGACATCATGCAATATTCCGGCAAGGGTTAAGGAAGCTAAAAAACTTACTCTGAAGCTTAAAACAGGCGGCAGATCAGGGCGCAGCACCATCGTGAAATACAAACCGCCTTTTTCTGAAAGCCACTCGCGTTGCAGTCGTCCCCGCCCGCTAACCTGGCGTCCGGCAACGACAGTGGTAAAATGCGGGCAATCTTTGCGGGCCATATCTTTGGCCGCATCCATGGTGGAAGGCAGTTCCGGGTAGTAGAAGATTTTAGATTCCCGATCCGGAAACTCCCATGGGTAGGGGACATCCGGGGAATTATCGAGCCGGTAACCTTTGGCAGTTGCAAGAATATCATATCCAAGCGCTTGAAGTTTTTGGATATGCTTCCAGATCGATACCCTTGAGATCCCAAGTTCATCACTTAAGGCCTGTCCCGAAACAATACCCGCTTTGCATTTTAATATTTTAAGTATTCGGCCTTTCATCTCTCAACAATTCATTTATGTTAACCTACAGGATTCGAGAGGTTAACGAACTTGAATATGCGTGTCAATAATAATGTGAATGTTGGATATTGGAAACCGGGTATTAGGTATTGGGTGGCAGGTTTCAGGTGTCCGGTGTCAGACAAATAGCTCATAGTGGAAATGGTCATAGGCTTGAAGCTGGCAGGCCAGGATGCTGGAAGGCTTGGCGGCTTAAAAGTAGGGTAGCCCTCTGCGGCTGCCAGAGGCCAGAAGCCAGTGACCGGTTATCAGTTATCAGTTATTTGTTATTAGATCCCGGATAAGCGTTGTTCGAAATTCCGCTTTCCGTATTCCGCCTTCCGCCTTCCGCACTCATTTTCACTTCCGCACCCCATTGCCTTAAATTTTGGGTGATGAATTCAACCACGCGTTGATGGGTGGCATGACCGTTGCCGGTGACAGGCATGGGCTTGCCGAACTTGAAATAAAGCGCCAGATCGGGATTAATGGGGCCAAATTCTTTTATCCATTGGCCGTTGCCGTGAAAATCTGTTTTTAACGCAATCGGGACCACCGGCACCCCTGCCTTACGGGCTAATTTTACACCGAGCGTATTGAATTTTTTTTCATCGAACACCGTGCCGCGGGTGGCCTGGGGAAAAATAACCACTGAACATCCCTGGCGAATGCGATTATGACCCTCATTTAACACGATTTTCAAATCTTCACGGGGATTTTTTCGGTAAACGGCAATGAGATTTAAGATTTTCATGACCCCGCCGATTAGCGGATACCTTCGTAATTCGTCTTTGATAACAAAAGTGACATCGTTAAAAGTCAGGGTGACGGATGGAAGAATAACGGTCTCAAGAATGCTCATATGATTTGCAATATAGACCAGAGGGCCTTTATGCTGACTGACGGCTGCCAGGCCCGATACATTCACACGACCGCCGGCGGATTCGACCGCCTGAAGGCATCTGATGGATGCTTTGAGCCATTGTTCGTTGGTTATCTTCCCCCGCAAGCCGTCCAGACGAGCCATGACAAAGGACATCACAATTCGGGCATAATAGATAAACACGCGCCATCCCGGCAGGTGATGTGCCAGAAAAAGTCGCCGCTCAGGGCTTTGATACCCATGCTCGGTTTTAATAATTTGTCGGAATTGATTCGTTTCCATTTTTTGAATGCAAGCCTGTTGCTTTTGATCCGCCGAAGCCAAATCGAATCGGCGGCATGTTCGCCTATATCCCCTGAATGTTCAATAGATGAAAAATACGAGATGCCTTGGGGCAGAGCAAATTATAACTCTTTGAATTTAATTATATTATACTGCTTGTTGCTGACATCGGCAGGGTGCTTTTAAGTAATTTAAACAACCCGGCTTGTCAAGATATTTCCAGGAGATGATTCGATGGTGATGCAGACGCAAAAGCAGGATGCCAATGCAGCAGGTGGGATCGTTGCAAGTCTTATGGCGTTTTTGCGAACACGGGGTGCGAAACCGGAGTTATGATATTTTGAGGCCGTTATAACCGATCCAGCAACCGCTCATGGATGTTGTCAAACCCACCGTTCGACATAATCAGGATAATATCTCCGGGTTTGGCCTGCTTTGCAAGAAATTCAATAATGGATTCGGTGTCCGCATAAAAACGGGCATCCTTGCCGCGTTTTTTTAAATCAGCGACCAGCTGTTCGGAAGAAAATCGTTCGGCGGGGGGAATTTTTTCCAATAACGGCGGTTTGCGGATACAAATCAGATCGGCAAAATCAAAGGAGACCGGATATACATTTTGAAAGACCTTGCGCATACTCGAGTTGGTCCGGGGTTCGAATACGGCAATCAATCGATTCTGCGAATAAAATGATTTTACCGCCTCAGTGGTCTCACGCACAGCCGTTGGATGGTGGGCAAAATCATCCATGACAATGATTTGATTTTTTTGACCGCGGACTTGCTGGCGCCTTTTGATGCCTTCAAAGGTTTCCAGGGCCCCGCAAATCACTTCAGCGGATACGCCCAAATGATGGGCAATGGCAATAACCGGCAGGGTATTGAATAAATTATGCCTGCCGATCAGCTTCGTCTTAAATCTTGCGAACTGACTGCCGGACTTCAGAACGTCAAAGACGGTCCAGGGCGGATCTATAAAAACATCTCCCAGACACCAATGGGAAGAATTGTTCTTCCCGTACAGCTCGGTTCGGCAATTTGTTTTTGAAATAAGATCTTTTATATTTTTATCATCATCAAAAACAAACAGCAGACTCAATCTATCCAGCTGGGATAGAAAGCTGCCAAACGTCAGCCGCACATGATTCAGGTCCCGAAAAATATCAGCATGATCAAATTCCACACTGGTCAAAACACTCATAACCGGCTGATAGTGCAAAAACTTGGGACCTTTGTCAAAAAAAGCAGTGTCGTACTCATCTCCTTCAACGACGATATAGTCGCCTGCGCCAAGCCGGTAGTTGCTGTCAAAGTTTTGCAAGATTCCGCCGATCACAAACGACGGGTCCAGCCCGGCTTTATAAAGTATCCAGGCTAAAATTGACGATGTTGTTGTTTTGCCGTGAGTTCCGGAAATAATGAGCGTTTTTTTATCTGCCACCACAAACCGGTTCAATGCCTGAGGCATGGAACAAAAAGGAATCCCCATCTGACTCATTTTTTTTATTTCAGGATTCTCGCGCGTAACGGCATTGCCGACAATCACCAAATCCAGCCCGGGGGAAATATGTTCCGCTTTGAAGCCGTCCATAATACGAATCCCGCGATCCGCTAAAAAATGGCTCATGGGTGGATAGATTTTCTGATCTGAACCGGATATCTCAAAACCCTGTTCTTTGAGCATGCAGGCCAGCGCGCCCATCCCGGTTCCACAGACGGCGACTAAATGGATTTTGCGCACCTGATCGGGTATGTGATTTTGGCTTTCAAGCATGAATTGTCTGCAGGCCGGCCGGCCTGAGTTTTTTTGATTGAGTAAAGTAAAGCAGGAGCCCCCCCAAATACTCGCGGAGCAAAATTCAAAATATCAAATGAGCTAAAATTAACCACCCCGCCGCAAGCGGCCGGGGTATTGAAAAGAACTTAATAAAAGATTGAGCGCAGCGAAACCATAATTTTAGGCACTTTAGCTCATTTTAGGCATTTTAGGCACTTCTAACTTGAGAGCGCCTTTTGAACTTTTTTCTCTGTCTTGGAAGATGAACTACTAATTTTGATATAGGTGCTAGTTTTCTTCCAGAATGGATCTTAGATTTTGTGACAGGTTTTGCAGATTAAACGGCTTTTGAATAAATCCGTTACAGCCCCGATTTAAAATCTCGGTAGCCTGACCGCTAATACTGTATCCGCTTGAAAGCAGAACCTTGATGTCCGGTTTCATTTTCTTAATTTGATCAAAAGTCTCACCGCCGCCCAGATTAGGCATAATCATGTCCAGAATGATCGCATCGATTTTATCCGGATATTTCTGAAAAACCGCAATGGCTTCTTTTCCGTCTCTGGCGGTAAATACCTTATACCCCAGTTTGCCCAACATCCGTTCACCGACATCAAGGATCATGGCCTCGTCATCAACCAGCAGCACCGTCTCTTTACCTTCGACAAACTCCTCTTTGACTTTCTCCTTATAAGGTACCCCTTTTCCCGAGGCCGGCAAATAAACTTCAAACCGTGTCCCCTTCCCCTTCTTGCTATAGACGTTAATAAAACCTTCATGGTTTTTGACGATGCCATACACCGAGGCTAACCCGAGCCCGGTGCCCCGCCCCATTTCTTTGGTTGTAAAAAAGGGGTCGAAGATCCGCTGTTGAACTTCTTCACTCATTCCAATGCCGGTATCTTCAATGGTCATCTTCACATATTTACCCGCTTTTACATAATAGGGGTTATATTGATCCTTATCAACGGTCTCGTTTCCGGTACAGGTTATCAGCGTTCCGCCACCGGACATTGCCTGTAAGGCATTCAGATAAAGGTTCATTAACACCTGTTCTATCTGACCCCGATCAACCTCAACGCTCCACAGATCCGGCGCATAGTTATCCTGAAAAATTATTTCCTTGTTGGTGCGGCTGAACATAAGGTTCTGTTCTTTCAGCAACTCGTTGATACTGAGCAGTGAGATTTCATATTTCCCGCCCCTGGCAAAACCTAAAAGCTGTTTGGTCAGATCCACACCATTTTGAATGTATTGCTCTATTTTCTTTAGATTTTTTAAAAGCGGTGAATCGCCCTCGACATCTAAAAGCGACAGTGAAATATTGCCCTGAATACCCATGAGCAAATTATTAAAATCATGTGCGATTCCGCCGGCCAGGGTGCCGATGGCCTCCATTTTTTGAGCCTGCCGCAGCTGCCGTTCCAGTCTGATTTCATGGCTAGCATCGCGCTGCAGACTGACATAATTGGTGATTTCCCCTATTTTGTTTTTTATGGGAGAGACGGTGGCTTCGGTTTCGTATAATGAATTATCTTTGTGTTTATTGACAATCCGTCCCTGCCAAATTTCTCCGCGTTGGAGGGTGTCGCTAACAGAGCTTAAGAGCGTTTTGGAATGCTGGCCGCTGTCCATAAGATCAATATTACGGCCCATGACTTCAGTGCGTGAGTATCCGGTGATTTTTTCAAAAGCCGGATTGACATATTCGATAATCCCTTCCGGATTGGTGACAATAATTGACTCCGCGGCATGTTCAACGGCGGTCCCCAGGCGCGCCTGTTCTTCGACGGCCAGCTTGAGATCCGAAATATCAACCGCAAAGATGACCAATCCATGATCATCGGTTTCAGGGTTCAAGGGTGCCGCATTGAACTGGACTGGAAATGTCGAGCCTGCTTTTGTCTTGCCGGTCGTTTCAAAACTGATTGCGGTCCTTCCGCCCAGGCATTGATCTATCAAGGCCCTGTGCTCATCGGCCAGATCAAAAAGGATCTCCAGAGAGCTGCCTAGCACGTCCGATGGGCGATGGCCGCTTAACCGCGACGCGGCCGGGTTGGCATATACAATCCGGCCCTGGGCATCGGTGGCAATAGCGAAACCTTCAAAAAGATCGAGCATGCGGGAAATCAATGGGATTTGGCTGACGTGCGGATAATGCGGGCTTCCGGGATCTGGATTTTGATCGGGGGTTAAATTTGCCATAGTTTTATTCGGCTCCATTTCTACATGGTTTGACCCCGCCGGTGGCATGGATCAGCCCAACAAAAAAAAGACGACCCATTCAGCGGCAATTCCTTCACCCCCAAACTTCAAAACAGTGCATACAAGCACTACGATCTAGAGTGTGGTTTACACATCCCTTAAAAAAAACCCCCCGATCGATTCATTAGATTATTTCTATTATGACAAATATTTTCATAGAAATCAATACATTTGACACCACTCCCACAATATTTCCAACAGGAATAGTGATTCAAATGGCAGGCGGGCTTAAACGCTCAAAGCGGGCGACTATTTTCTTAATTGATCAAAGACTTTTTCGACCGCCTTAATTGTGGTTTCAATATGTTCGGCATCATGAGCTGCTGAGAGAAACAGAACTTCAAACTGAGATGGGGCGATATAGATGCCGTTTTGACGCAATCCATTGTAAAATAAAGCGAATTTATCTAAATCACTGGTTTTGGCATCATCAAAATTTTTTACTTCCCGGTCGTTAAAAAATAATCCGAGCATGGAGCCGACACGCTTGGCCTGCACCGGTATGGCCGCTTTTTGGGCTGCTTGCTCGAGTCCATCTAAAAGACGCCCTGCTTTCCGGTCCAGTGCGTCATAGAATCCGTCCTTGCGGATCTGTTCAAGCGTTGCAATACCTGCAGCCATCGCCACCGGATTTCCAGATAGGGTGCCGGCCTGATATATCGAACCTTGCGGTGCAACATGGGCCATCAGCTCAAGTTTGCCGCCGTAAGCGCCGACCGGCATTCCGCCTCCAATGATCTTGCCGAAACAGGTCAGGTCCGGAAAAACACCATACAGCGCCTGAGCGCCGCCATAAGCCACGCGAAAACCCGTCATAACTTCATCAAAAATCAGAACGGATCCATAGCGGTCGCTAAGCTGCCTTAAAGTCTCCAAAAACCCTTCGGCCGGCTGCACCAGCCCCATATTGCCGGCAACGGGCTCAACGATGATACAGGCAACCTTATCGCCCTGTTCTGCCATAACATTTTTAATGCAGGCCGCATCATTATAAGGAAGAGATAATGTGTGCCGGGCAACGGATTCAGGAACCCCCGGGCTTCCGGGAATACCGAGGGTTGCCACCCCCGAACCGGCGGCCACCAGCAAGGTATCCGCGTGACCATGATAACAGCCATCAAATTTTATGACGATATCTCGCTGGGTCACCCCTCTTGCAAGTCGAATGGCACTCATGGTAGCTTCGGTGCCGGAGTTGACCATTCGCAGCATTTCAACCGAGGGAACGGCGTCAATAACCATCTCTGCAAGCTGAACTTCAAGATCAATCGGCGCCCCAAAGCTGGTTCCGCGTTCCAGTACCGCGGTAATTGCTTCAATTACCGCCGGATGACGGTGTCCGAGGATCAGCGGTCCCCAGGAGCCAATATAATCGATGTAGCGGTTGCCATCTGCATCAAAAATCAGGCAGCCTTGGGCGCTTTTAACGAAAATGGGCTCGGCACCAACCGACTTACACGCCCGCACGGGACTGTTTACCCCTCCGGGGATGACGCTCACAGCCCGTTCGAACAGTTTTTTAGATTTTGTCAGATCCATGCGCACAATATCCTTTCGTTTGATAAAACGGTTGACATTTCTGAAGATTTGAAAAATATCAGATGGTACATTTAGCGTCAAGAAAGCATTTAAAATGCATGCGCAACGGGCATATTTATCATGGGAAAGCCAAAATCACCTCAGTCACTCGCCAAGCTCATCGCATATATCCTGGGTAGACGGCCGGATGAATTCGGGCTGGTCACCGATACCGAGGGGTTTGTTAAAATCAAGGAATTATTAAAGGCGATCACCGAAGAAGCAGGTTGGAAATATGTGCGCCAATTTCACCTGGATGAAATCCTATACAGCTTACCGGACCCTCCCTTTGAAATATCGGGCCAACAAATTCGTGCCAAGCGTCGGGATCAATTGGCCCGGCCCAATCCGGTTCAGAAACTTCCCAAGCTTTTATTTACGAGCGTCCGCAAACGGGCGTATCGGTCTGTTTTGGATAAAGGCATTTTCCCCGCAGGGTATTATCAGGTTGTTTTGTCTTCCAGCCGCGACTTAGCCGAAAGGATAGGAAAACGAACCGATCAGGATCCGGTCATGCTCAGCGTGCATGTACAAAAATCGGTTGAAAACGGGGTCAGGTTTTATCAAACCGGCGAATCGCTTTTTCTAGCCGAATCCATCCCGGCCAGCTGTTTTAGCGGACCCCCATTACCAAAGGAAAAGACTGAAACAAATAAACCGGATAACCCTGATGAAGCCAGCCAGCCCAGAATGGCAGGCAGTTATGCGATCACTCTTGGTGATACCCTCCACAGCCAGCCGCCGGGCCGTAAATCCCCCAAAAGGCAAATCGATCGGAAGAACGACAAAAAGCGGACAAAAAAGCCAAAGCGCAAACGCGAACGTCCGCCGTGGCGAAAATGAAAGGATTACGCGAATAGCTGGTTGACCATACCGATTGCCCTATTTGATTCCATAATTTATCGACAATCGCCAAACCGAAAAAAAATAATCTTGTAAATCCTGTTAATCCTGTCTAAAAATAAAATGACTCCGTCATCAGTCTAAAAAGAATTTGACAACCGGCGGCAAACTTGTTACCAAGCTTTTCCGATTATTGAAAAAAAGGGCTGCGGGCCGTTAGCTCAACTAGGCAGAGCACCTGACTCTTAATCAGTAGGTTGAAGGTTCGATTCCTTCACGGCCCACCAGCATCTACCGCGATTTATCTAATTAAAAATCCCCCTTAACTGACATTAACTGACATGGGGGATTTTTCTTTGTGCAGATCCCAATCAAGTGAATTAACCGCATCCATTTTAGCTTCGCTTCTCGAATGCGTGTAGCGCTCCGTCATCTGAATTGATTTATGGTTCATTAGCTGCTGTGTGATCCTGATATCCCGTTGGGTCTGCTGCACCAAAGAGCCGAAGCTGTGCCGCAAGCTGTGGAAGGTAATGCCATTGGGTGTGTTTCTGCCATAAGGGATGCCGGCACGCTCACAGGCTGCTTTAAGAGCCGTTTTAACGTCCTTTACGGGTTGACCCTTAAATAGTAATACATAACCCTTGCGTTTTTTGTTCTGTTTAACGGTCTTTCCGTCCAGATCCACCACGTTTGAAGATTCGGCCTCATCAGCGCCCTTTAGACGCACAAACAAACGCTTTAACGGCTCACTGATCGGAATGGTATACGGGGTATACGATGATATTGACGGAGATTTGAGACCTCAACCTGAAGATGGTAATTACGATATAGGGGCAGATGAATATGTCATTTCGGATTCGGATGGCGACGGTATCCCCGACGATCAAGATGCCTGTCCTGACTCTGATACGAGCGACACTATTGTAATTGATGGTTGCGACTCTGGAGTTGACAACGTGCTATTTGATGATGGTTGCACTATCTCTGATCTTATTTCGCAATACGCTGAGGATGTAAAAAACCACGGCCAATTTGTAAGCGGAGTTTCCCATATGCTCAACAATCTTAAAAAGGACGGCATTATCAGTGGCAAAGATAAGGGAAAAATCCAAAGTTGTGCTGGTAGTGCTGATATGCCATAAACCCGCGAGCAACGGATAACCCGATGGAGGTTACCATGAGCTTTATTCCAAGACCCCATTTCTCAGATTGAGAGGTGGGGTTTTGTTTAGAAAGAGCACATGGATATAAGGAGAAGAACATAATGGGTTTATTTAAAAGTGTCTTTGGCACAGGCAGTTGGGATACTCTACCTTCTGTATTTGTTCAATCCTTGAAAGAGGAGTTAGGCAAAGATGATTTTTTCCTTTTGGACCATTTTTCTAAAAAGTACAAAATTTTCGATCAAAAATTTTTCCAAAATAACGAGTCTTTTGAATCTGATCCTGATTTTAGGATTGATATGTTTTCAAACTTTCTTGGCAGTATGGGAAATCAAATTGCACAAAATGGTGAATTTCAAGATGCTGAAAAAATATACCTTCTTTCATTAAAAATAAAAGAAAAAAATAATCCAAGTCATGGAGGACTTGCCATTCTTTATGCCCAGGCAGGCCGCATTAAAGAGGCAAAAAGTGAAGCTGCAAAAGCATTAAAAATCCTAAAAGAACTTGAAGAAAGTAGTGTCCCAATACCAGAAAAAGTTGCTCCACCTGGTAGTTTAGATGACATGCATGAAATTCTTTCAAGTATTATTAATCTAAACAATCGGGATTATACTAACGATAAGAAAAAATTCATGAGTGTAGTAACTGCCTTTAAGGATACAACACAAAAAGATAAGATACCAACTTGCTGGTCTGGAATTAGATTCACAGACGGTAGCCAGTGTCAGATTAGCGTTGCGCACAAAGTTATGATCTATAAAGGTAAGAGTATGTTCGGCGGTAAGTTTTATGATGCTGATGCTCGCGATATAAGAGTTTTGTTATCTGGTTTGTTTTCTATGAATGAGGTATTTACCTTAATGCGGGGACTGCCTGTTGAGCACGAGCTACTTCATACACCTGTCGATGGAATGAATCATCCACTATTAATCATTTATACCAATCTTGCTTTAAAGTGTAACACGGTTGAAGAATTTAAGGATCTTCTGAATAATGCTAAATAGGTTGAAAAAATAAAAAACCCAGCCAAGCGGCTGGCCATCGAAGGTTACCTAAAATAATCGCTTGACAAATATGACGAATGTGCCGATAATACGTTTAGAAATCATCCCCATGCTTGCTACGGCTTCATGGGCCGCCCTGGTGGCTTCCACCGGGGCATTTTTTTAGCTTTTTTATCTCAAAGAAAGCGAGGGGGGTTTTGCCAAGAGTCTCCTTTTTTATTGATGGTTTCAATTTTTATCATTCCTTAAACGACCCCAAATATTTTAGACATCCTCTATACCCAAAAGGCACTCCGAAATATCGAAAGTATCTCTGGCTCGATTACTTCAAATTCTTAACCCAGCACTACCTTCCAGAACAGGGTACAACTTCTGATATTTTTTATTTTTCCGCATACGCCCATCATCGTAGCAAAAGGTCTGTAAGAACCCATCAGCTTCTTGTGGAAGCATGGGAAAGCACCGGAATTACAGCGGTGTTGGGAAACTTTAAGCAAAAGCATAGATTTTGCACGAATTGTCATAAATACGTTAAAGCCCATGAAGAAAAAGAAACCGATGTTAATATCGCCATCTATTTATTAAATGAGGCTTATAAAAACACCTATGACATCGCAATACTTGTAACCAATGACACCGATTTAGTGCCAGCAATAACGATGTTAAAAAACACGCATCCTCAAAAGGAAATCGGGGTTTTGTTTCCATTAGATAGATCTTCTGCCGATTTGAAGCGAGTGAGTGATTTTGTGAAATACACTGATAAAAAACATTTAGGGAGATGCCAATTTCCTGATACAATCACACTGCCGTCAGGGTACAAATTTTCTAAGCCTGCTAAATACGTTTAGCCTTACTCAAAGCCCCCTCTCACCGGCCTATGATGGAGTTTCAGCGGTACCCCCATCTGTGTTTATGTATTAGTCTCCCACTAGTCACCCTATTTTAGAAGACTTTTAAAAGCTGGATTCGAAATGATTTAGGCAGGTTAGTGTGGCAGAGGGAGTAGTATTCGAACCTTCCATTTCTCGCTCGAATGAAAAATTTTGATTTTAAATTTTTTTCAAAATGCGAGAGCGCAGATGCCCACGGGGGGTATTAAGGGTGGACCAGGGGACTCCCTCCCCCCGACCAAAACCGTTAAAATAAGCACTGTGTGTGTCCAGCCTGTAGTTAAAAACGTAATAAACCCTATTAAAAGCTTCCTCGATATTGCTGTTAATTTGGGACTATTTATTTTATATAAGCCCTGTATTTCTCACTATTCAGAGAATTTCCTCCCTCAAAAAATACATGAAAATTCTATAGCAGTTTCTCGCTATATCCTAACTATTTTAGCCCATTTTTGATGATTTTAAAGATTGTGAAATTAGAATGAGACGGAGACCAATAGAGTTTTTCTAATTATATCCAGATTTAACGTCTAATTATGCCCAAATAGGCTGAAATTTGTACTTTAGAACATTGATTTAAAAATATCTCTAATTATTTCAGCAATACTATCGCTGATTTTTCTCTAAAAAATGTGAGCGCAGTTTGGAAAATGCAACCATATCGATGCACCGGTAATATCATATGTATTGCAATCAACCCGATGGCCACAAAACCCAAAGATACGCAATATATCCAGAGAACAGTAATACCCCCTCCCACCTTTGAAGCTTTAATTTGGTATATAAAAGTGGAAGTAAGGTATTTTCCCCAAATCTCATCTATCACCGGAATCTCCGTTATCCCGAACAAACTGTTCTCCATAGACTGAGTTTTAAGTTTCCTCTCTAACTTTTTGGCAATAGAAATAGAATCAAGCACCTTTGATATCCGTCTCCCATCCTTGCATTTCACAACGACTTTGTACTTTTTCCCATTGCTGAAATCGTAACCACAATTCTTGCAGAGTCGAGATCGCACAGAAAGGTTTGATTTACAAACTTTGCAGACTAGATTGATTGCCATAACCTGCCTCCTTTCAAAAAGGGTGAACAAAGAGTGAACTTTTTCCTCAAAAGGAGACAAACTCTCGCAAGGGTTACCCGTAAAAATTCATAATGATCGTGGGGCCTTCGGGCGTTAGCCCCGGGTAAACCCGGTTCAACGGTAGGATGATCAAAAACAAAAAAAGGAAATCAAGCTAAATGCTTGACTTCCTTGCGTTTCCTTTGGTGCCGAGGGACAGAATCGAACTGCCGACACGGGGATTTTCAGAATTATTTTTTTTATTCGGGCCTAATAATCTCAGTAAGTTAGACAGATGTGGTTGCGGATATTTTGCCCCATTTTGCAACCTATACGTAACCGTTTGCAACGATTTGCAAAGTCAAAATATTTTGTCCTGATCTATGGCTGATTTTATCTGATCAGACCATGCATTGCAATTTACATAGCCTGCAAATTCAAATCTATCCAAGCGATACATGATATCCACAATTTTTGAATAGGTTATTTTTTTAGATTTGTCTAAGCTATACACAAAAATAAGCTATTACGTATAGATAGCCGTAATCTACAATTCTTAGTAAATAGATATTTCGACATGAAATCTTAAACCATGTTAATACGCCCAACAAAACAATTAGGGCCGAATGCAGTGCATCCGGCCCTGGGTAACAAGTACTATGGTAACACCTAAGACTCAAACCACCAACGTCCACATATTCTCAGACCGTCAAGTTCCTGGTTGCCGGCCGGCTTGTCGAGTTTCACCTTTTTAGATGCTGCGTCAACCATATTGACGATCATGGGAATGACGCCGCCGCCCTCATCTCGAACAATCTGTTGCATCGAAACGAACCACTCCGACGGCCGCTTTACCCGCCACGGCCTCTTTGTAGTTGCCGGCCGCAACCGCAGTCAATTCGACTTGCGGCGTGACCACTGTTTGCCGGTCTTTTTGCGGATCAACCTCCGGCGCTAAAAATATAAACGCTGCTTTTAACGCAATTTCTTTTCCCTCCTTTTATATTATTCGTCTTGACCCGTGGACGTTTGGCTCCACATCAAGCTCAAACAAGCCGGGATCAAAACAAATACAATTCTGCCATACATGGATTAAATCATGCTCTTGACCATCCCGCCATCCACATTGATTGCCTGGCCGGTAATGAACTTAGCTCTGTCCGACGCCAGAAATGCCACCAGATTGGCGATATCCTCCGGATCGCCATGATGCCCCAAAGGGATGTTCTGCTCGGCGAACCATTTGATAGCCTCCGGGCCTGACATGTTCAGCATTTGTCCCAGTTGATCTCCTAATTGACCAGATCCCTCCCAGAGGGGTGTTCGAATCGGTCCGGGACAAACGGCGTTTACCAAAATGTTGTCCTTGGCAGCATAGTTGGCCAAATCCTTGGTAAACATGATGACCGCTGCTTTAATCGCATCGTAGTCGACCAATCCGCCCGGCTGCTTGCCGAATATGGATGAAATGTTGATAATGCGACCCCATTTTTGTTCGCGCATATGGATCACTGCAGCTTTGCAACAGCGAATCAGGCCGAAGAGCATAAGATCCATATTGTATCGAAACTCCTCTTCGGGAAGCTCCATCAGGTCACTCAGCCGCCCCGTTCCGGCGTTATTGACCAAGATGTCGATGCTACCAAACTTTTCGGCAGCCTGAGTCACAAAACTGTCAACGTCTTTCGGTTTGGCGATATCGGCCTGGATCGCAAGAACCTCTATCCCTTCAGATTTGAGCTCTTCGGCAGTCTCCTCCAGGCGCTGCTTTCCGCGGGCGCAAATGGTCAAATTGCATCCTTCCTGTGACAGGACTAGCGCGCAGGATTTGCCGATACCCCGGCTGGCTCCTGTAATCAATGCTACCTTCCCATCTAATGATAAATCCATTGAAGACCTCCTTTCAGTTGCGTTCAGTGTTTTTAAATCCATTCGCCACGTTTTGGAATGTTAGCGGCTTTTTACCATACTCCGGTGCAAGGATTTTATCCCGCATGGCAAATGCCATTGTCCGGTCCACATCCACAACCAAAGGGCCGTCTGTCGAAAGGCGAATGGTCGCCTTCTGTCCCCTTTTAATTTCTATTTCGCGTTCACCATCTAGCGCCAACACACAAGGATTGAAGCTGATATCCACTTCTTCGCCGGGTGCCATCAGTTGCACGGTTTCCACATACACGGTTTCAATGACCCCGGGGGCGATAGGTGCCGTAATGGGCCGTCCATTGCTGCCCAATTTCAGATGCATGCTGATAGGATCGGCAGGAGCGATGGAACGGAGCATCCCGCCGATGGAGGAAAAGCCGATACTCGCCGGACTGGAGCGATTCAAAAAAACCTGTCTGATTTTATCCATTTTCCATACGGCACGTGAGCCGATAAAAATATCATCACATACCACTGCATCGACAATGGCAATATCAACAGGCTGCCCTTCGGCCATGACCTCAAGCCAGGAGGAAGTAAAAGTTCCTTCTTTTCGGGAGACTTTTCCGGTGGCGATCAGGCCGGCTGCAAGCCCTGCAATCGTTCCTTCAATCATGTAAGGGAATACATTGTTGGTGCCGGTTGAGACCGGAAGAATAGGCACATGGCATGTGCCCTTGGCAACTACGCGATTGGTTCCATCGCCGCCTATCGTGATAATGCAGTCGGCACCGTTCTTCATCAACATCTCGGCTGCACGCATGGAGTCTCTTTGATCTGCCTTGGTTTTAAAAACCAACGGTGAGATGTCCATACCGATTTTCAGGCTATCAAGTGCCCGGTCAACAATGCCGTAATAGTCGGGCATATAGCAAATCTGCCTCACGCCTGCTGCCTCCAGGCCGAGCAGAATACGCCGCACGATTCTAACCTTCTCCTGGTTACTAAAAACACTGCCGTAAGCAACCAGCCTACGAATATCCGTTCCAGAGGCTGGATTGGCGATAATGCCGACCAATGACATCTTTCTAACCTTTCTCTCTTTCCGCGGGTCCGTTGGGGTGCAAACACCCAGCCGTTGCCATTACGCCATCACTTTTTTAACAGCATCAATGAGCTGCTGCTCGCTCGGTATGAAGGCCTGCTCCAACGGCTGTGAAAAGGGAACCGGGCAAAAAGGCGCGGCCACCCGCAGGATCGGTGCATCCAGGTAATCAAAGGCTTTTTCAGCCACCAGTGCGGCAATTTCGGCCCCTGATCCGGCGAATTTCACTTCTTCGTGCACGATCACCAGCCGGTGGGTCTTTTTGACGGATTCGATAATGCTCTCCTCGTCCAGCGGGTAGAGCGTACGCGGATCCACTACCTCCACACTGATCCCGTCGGCGGCAAGCTTTTCGGCCGCGCTCAAGGCGGTATGAACCATATTGGCCGTGGCCACGACAGTGACGTCTTGGCCTTCGCGCTTGATATCGGCCTGGCCAAAGGAGATGGTGTATTCCCCTTCAGGAACCTCCCCTTCGAGGGCATAAAGCATTTTGTGTTCCAGGAAAACCACCGGGTTGTCATCGCGAATCGCTTCGATCAGGAGCCCTTTGGCATCATAGGGCGTGCTGGGCATGACCACTTTCAGCCCGGGTAAATGCATGAACAAGGCTTCCAGGCACTGGGAATGCTGGGCCGCTGCCCCGATCCCGGCGCCGCACGAGGTGCGCATAACCATGGGAATTTTGGCTTTACCGCCGAACATATATTTCATCTTGCCTGCCTGATTATAGAGCTGGTCCAGGGCCACGCCGATAAAATCGACAAACATCAATTCAATAACCGGTCTGAGACCGACGGTTGCGGCTCCCACCGCTGTCCCGACGATCGCACTTTCGGTAATGGGGGTGTCCTTCACCCGCTTGTCGCCAAACTGGTCCAGCAGCCCCGCGGTTACACCGAAAATTCCGCCATAAACCCCTACATCCTCACCGGCAACATAAATATTGGGATCACGCGCCATTTCAATCTTATGGGCGTCGTTTAACGCTTGCGCAAAAGTCATATTCGGCATTTTTCAATCCTCCTTTTTGGTTTCCGTTTTTTTATCGATGTTGAGCCGTTAAGTGCCTAAGTGTATACATCTTCTGTGAGTTCGGAGACATCGGGAAACGGGCTTTCTTCGGCAAATTGTTCTGCGCTTGCCAGTTCTTTTTGAAGGGTACTCTTAATCTCTTTAATTTTGCTATCTGTCAGCAATTCCATCTCCAACAGTTTTTGTTCCAACCGCGGAATAGGATCTTTTTCCTTCCACTCTTCAAGTTCCGCATTATCGCGATAATCACAGGGATCGCCTTCAAAATGCCCCCGGTGGCGATAGGTTTTGCATTCAATCAGAGACGGCCCCTTGCCCTGGCGGGCCCGGCTGATGGCT
Source organism: Desulfobacterales bacterium (assembly GCA_030145015.1). The sequence goes on along the minus strand of JAQYWI010000088.1, from coordinate 743 downwards.
TCGGCGGCCGCTTCATAGACCGCCATGACATCATTTCCGTCCACAACAACGCCGGGCATATCGTATCCCGCCGCGCGGTCGGCCACATTGGGAACACACATGGAGTTGAGCGTACAGGAGGAGATGCCGTACATGTTGTTTTCATTGACAAACACCACCGGCAGCTTCCAGCAGGTGGCCAGATTCATGGCCTCATGGGTGGTTCCCTGGTTGGAGGCGCCGTCACCGAAAAAGCACACCGCTACGCTGTCATTGCCCAAATACTGGCAGGCAAGCGCAGCCCCGGAAGCCAGCGGCGGACCGCCGCCCACGATACCGTTGGCCCCCATAATGCCAAGATCAAGATCGGCGATATGCATGGAACCGCCCTTGCCCTTGCAGTAGCCGGTTTTTTTACCGAACAGTTCGGCCATCATCCGCTTGATGTCGCCGCCCTTGGCAATGAGATGCCCGTGGCCACGGTGGGTGCTGGTGATATAATCCTTATCGGTCAGATTCGCGCAAACGCCGGTGGCAACTGCTTCTTCGCCTACGTACAGATGGACGAAACCGGGAATTTTGCCGTCCGCAAAGAGCTCGGCGACACGGTTTTCAAAGGTTCGAATCTTGTTCATGGTGAAATACATATTAATTAATTGTTCATTAGTCAGGTCCATTGCTTTCCTCCTTATTTTTGAAGGTTTTGTTTCCTGCATTTTTTCTAAATAACTGAAATAATTATTTTTTATTCTACTTTTGTGCTT
>JAQYWI010000252.1 GCA_030145015.1 Desulfobacterales bacterium | reverse complement strand
GCCAGCCCCATCCCTTTCAAAACCCGGGGATCGTAGCCTGCCGGCTCCAAGCCTTTGACATGAATAGCTTGATCTTCCATGTCCCACTCTTTGGCCGTGTATTTGATGCCCCGGGCCAGTGTATCACCGATCCCTCGACGTTGGGCGATATCTTCTAAAAGTTTGGCAATGGCATCGACCTGTCCGTAGTCGATCTTGTAATCGATTTTCCCCTGACGGGAGGCTTCGATGGTCAATGCGGCAAGGTTGCCTCCGCTGATGGTGTCCATACCAAGGCGATCGCAGATATCATTTAGATATGCGATTTCTTCGATACTGTCGATTTCACAAAGACCGCCAAAAGCGTAAATGGTTTCATACTCCGGTCCTTCAATTTTAAGTCCTTTGTGTCTTCCTTCTTTTATGGTGGAAAGCCTACCGCATGCCATGAAACATTTCAAACAGGCATGGGGTTGTACCTTGCACCGCTCATGAAGGGCGCCGGCATTGATTTTGTCAGCATGTTCATATCTTCCCTTTTGCCAGTAACGTGTTGGAAACCCGCCGGCGTTGTTCATAATATCGACCAGCATTGGCGTGCCCATGCTTTTATACGCCTTTACTCCCGCATCTTTTTTTGAGCGTTGAGCCATGGATTTAGCAAAATCTTTCATTAACTCGATATCGGCAAACTCCTTTTTCCGATTACCCCAAAAAGCAATGGCCTTGATTTTCTTTGAGCCTGTCACGGCTCCTACTCCGGTTCGACCGGCGCTGCGCCAGTAATCGTTCTCGATGACCGCAAAGCTCACCTGATTTTCCCCTGCCGGACCGATGCAGACCACACCGCACTTTTTGGCTTTTGGTCGATTTTTCTTTATCCATTCTTTAACTCGGTCTTCGGTCTCGAAGGTCTCCTGCCCCCAAAGATCTTCTGCAGAATGAAAATAAACCGTCTCTTCACAGACTTCTAACCAAACCGGACTCTTTGCAGCACCATGAATTACTATCGCATCGAATCCCGTTGCGTTCATATGTTCAGCGACCGTTCCCCCTGAATAAGATTCGGAGAAATAGCCGGTTTGGGGGGATTTGGTATATACTCCATGACGGCAAGAACCCCAAACCCTGCTTCCGGTTGTCGGGCCTGTGGCAAAGATCAGATGGTTCTCTGGGCTCAGTGGATCGACTTGTGGCGGGTTGTGGTCGAGTAAGAGATGAGTAGCAAGTCCTTTACCCCCCAGACAGGTTCTCAATAATTGATCATCTACCGGTTCAATACTGAAGGCTTCTTTATCCAAATTGATAATTAGAATTTTTCCAAAAAATCCATACATTATTTTTAATCTCCCTTACGGCTTATATTTGGGTTAAGGAAAAATACCTCTTAATCTCTTGGCTTCTCCCACTTTCCCAAGGGCCAGCATATAGGCGGCAGTGCGCATATTTACCTTTTCTTTTTCAGAAAGATCGTAAACTTCGTGGAATGCTTTTGTCATAATCTGATCCAACCGCTGGTTAACATCATCTTCATTCCAGAAAAGTCGCTGAACGTTCTGTACCCACTCAAAATAAGAGACCGTAACCCCTCCTGCATTAGCCAGAATGTCTGGAATGACAAAAATACCTTTGTCGTCCAGAATCTCATCTGCAAAAGGACTTGTTGGGCCGTTTGCGCCTTCTACAATCACTTTTGTTCTAATATTTCCTGCATTCTGTCGAGTGATTTGGCCTTCCAACGCAGCAGGAATGAGTATGTCACAAGGAAATTCTAGGAGTTCGGCATTTGTAATTTTTTCAGATTCCGGGTAGTTCGCCACATATCCAGTTTTCCGGCAGTGTTCGAAAACTTTGGATATATCCAATCCTTTTTCATTGAGAATTCCGCCTTTAACATCCGATACCGCTACTACTTTGGCGCCAAGTTCCTCCAGAATTTCTGCGGCATGATACCCCACATTGCCGAATCCTTGTATAACGACGGTCGAGTCTGACAAATTAATATTTAAAAGCTTGGCCGCCTCCCGCAATGTAAAGACAGCGCCCATTGAAGTAGCCTTGAGCCTTCCTAAAGAGCCGCCGATTTCTACGGGCTTTCCTGTCACAATACTGGGGCATGTATAACCTTTAAAAACGCTGTAAGTGTCGACAATCCACGCCATGACCTGTGGGTTCGTATTTACATCTGGCGCAGGGATATCAGAATCAGGTCCTATAATCGGTGATATCTCCCAAATGTAACGTCTTGTGAGTCTTTCAATTTCCTTTTGAGACATTGTTGATGGATCACAAGTCACACCACCCTTGGCTCCGCCGAAAGGGATATTGACAACAGCACACTTCCATGTCATCCATCCTGCCAATGCTCTTACTTCATCCAAATCCACATTAGGGTGGTAGCGGATTCCGCCTTTGGCAGGCCCTCGCAGGGTATTATGCTGAACGCGGTAACCGTTCATCAATTCAGTATGGCCGTCATCATATCTAAGAGGAAATTTTACTGAAAATTCTCTTCTCGCATACTTGATTTTATCAGCAATCCATGGCTCCAGATTGAGCCGTTCAGCAGCCATATCAAACTGCAAGTTATGCATATCCAAGGGTTTGCTTTCATCATATTGATCTTTATCAATCATTGTCTTTTCCTTGTTTTGCTATCTTTAATAAGAATTCATCCTGCAAATGGATGTCGTCTGTTGCAACTGGAAATTTATATCTTATGCTTGTATCAGATGAATAAGCTTCTGATTAAAGTATTCCACTAGTACTTTGAAAGATTACAACCCAAGGTAAGCCGTCTTGATATGTGGATCATCCAACAGATCTTTGGCTGGACCTTCCATGGCAACGCGGCCATGCTCCAACACATACCCGCGGTCGCTCAAACTTAGTGAATGCTTAACATCCTGCTCTACCAAAAGCACGGTAGTGCCTTGGTCTGCAATTTTACGCACCGTTTGGAAAATGTCTTTTATTAGAATCGGAGCAAGTCCCAATGAAGGTTCATCAAGCATCAACAACTTTGGCTTGGCCATGAGGCCTCGTCCAATGGCCACCATCTGCTGTTCACCCCCTGACAGGGTCATTGCCAACTGGGACTCTCTTTCTTGCAGCCGTGGAAGCAGAGTATAGACTTCTTCAATCGTAGTATTCACATACTGATCAGCACGGCTGTTGTATGCCCCCACGATAAGGTTGTCTTTCACAGACATCAAGGTAAAAAGGCGCCGCCCTTCAGGTACCTGTACGATGCCGCATTCAACGATTTCTTCCGGAGGAGCGGTTTGGATTGCAGCGTCTTCGAAAAAAATTTCTCCTTTGACCGGGTGCATTAGCCCGGATATAGTTTTCAACAACGTAGACTTACCTGCGCCGTTACCGCCAATAATACTAACTACTTCTCCTTCCGCTATTTCTAGCGAAAGGTCGAAAATGACCTGCACGTCTCCATAATAAACATCGATATTTTTAACCTCAAGAAACGACATATTCATCTCCCAGGTATGCTTTGATCACGTTATCATCAGAGGCGACCTCCTGGGGAGAACCCTCGGCAATTTTCTTGCCAAAATGGATCACCACGATCCGGTCGGAAAGGGTCATGATTGCACGCATAATGTGTTCAATGACAAAGATAGTAATGCCTTGATCGCGCAGGTTTTGGATAATCTGCACCATCTCATCCACCTCGGCAGGCCTTAAACCCGCCATAACTTCATCGAACAGCAGCAGTTTGGGTTCGGTTGCCAGGGCACGGGCAATCTCCAGGCGCTTGCGTTCGGCAATGGTCAGGTTGCCGGCCCTCTCGTCCTTCTTATCTTCAAACTGAAGCAGTTTCAAAACGTTTAGCGCCTTTTCCTCGGCGACGGAAGTTTTATCCGTGGTGGCAAAGCTTCCAACCATAACATTGTAAAGCACACTCTTGGAGGAGAAGGGCTTCACAATCTGGAAGGTTCGGGCCAAGCCCTTTTTGCAAAGATTCCAGGGCTTGATCTGGTTAATTTTTTCACCTGCAAAATAGATTTCACCCCCGGTCGGCGGATATACACCGGCAATACAATTGAACGCCGTGGATTTGCCAGCGCCATTGGGGCCTATCAGACCCAGAATCTGCCCCTCTTCAATGCTGAGGCTCAATGTATCAACGGCCCTAAGACCGCCAAAATCCTTTACTAGATTTTTTATTTCAAGAATATTCATGCGCTATCTCTTTCTGCCCAGTCCTCCCGAAGATTTTATCCAGTAGCCTGTTGTAGGCTCTGGTCAGGGGTTCTTGGAGACCGCGAGGTTGAAAAATCATGACAAGTATCAGGACCGTGCCGAATATAATCAGGTGGAGTCCCGGCAGTGTTGAACCGAAGTAAATCCGTGAAAAATCGCTGACCGGCCGGAGAAGCAGCGCTCCCAATACAGGCCCGGCAATGGATCCTCTTCCGCCGATGAGCGCAATGAAGGCGATTTCAAATGAAAAATCCAGCGACATTACACTCTTAGGATGGATATAAAGCGTAAATTGGGCGTAAAAGGTCCCGGCCAAAGCGGTCAAAAAGGAACTCATGGCCATGGCGATGAGCTTGGCTCGAGCGACATTGACCCCCAGCGACATGGCAGCTTCAGGTTCTTCACCCCCGGCATTTAAATAGTAGCCGAGTTTGGAGCGTGAAATAAAATAGGTAAATGCAAGAACGCCCACGAGCATCACCAGAATAATATAGTAATACGGCTCCTTGCCGGCAAACATATAGTTGCCAAATCCAATATGGGTGGGGGGGATTTGCAGCCCTCTCGGTCCATTAATTTTCAGTGGTCCGAGGTTGTCGATGTTTTCAACCATGACGCGAATCCCCTCACCAAAAGCAATGGTCGCCAGGGCAAAATAGGCCCCTCTCATTTTAAATGTGGGGAAGCCGATTAGAATGCCTGCGATGGCGGCCAGAATGCCGCCCACAATCATGCCGATCCATGGACTGATTCCGTACTGAAGCGACAAAATTGTCGATGCATAAGCACCGATGCCGATAAAAGCGGAGTGCCCCAACGGAAGTACGCCGGCAAAACCGCCCACCAGATTCCAGCTCGAAGTCAGATAGGCATACAAATAAAGTAGAATTAATATATGGAGATACGTAGGACTGCGGAGCACCAGTGGCAGACCAAAGGCGACAACTCCCACCAGGATCAAGGCAAATCTGTTTATATTTTGACGCGTCATTATATTACCTGAAAAAATTATACACTACCAGTCGTATTTAACTCCGAACAGCCCTGAGGGCTTGACGAAAAGGACTACCAGAAAAAGCCCATAAACAATGGCTTCCGTCCATGTGGCTGTCATAAACTGGGGAGCGATGGATTCGATCAGACCGATGATAATCCCGCCCAGGATCGCTCCGCCGATACTGCCCAACCCCCCCAGAACCACGATGATGAATCCTTTAATGTCGAAGAGCACCCCGACAGAGGGGAAAATATTATAAAACGGTACAAGGGTAACCGCCGCAATTCCGGCGGTGGCTGTTCCGATCCCGAAAGCGACGTTATATACCTTAAACTGATTGATGCCCATCAGGCTGGCGGCTTCGCGATCAAGGCTGGTGGCCCGTATGGCCCGACCCATGCGGGTCTTTTGCAGGAACCAGTAGACCGCCGCAGCGGTGATAACCGCCGTTACAAATCCCCATAGCTTGGGAATGGATATAAACATCTCCCCAATTTCCAGCATTTTTCCTTTCAGGGGATTGTCCTGAATATGGCGGTACGTCGGGCCGAATATGAGCAGGGTAAGGTTGTCCAGAATATACCAGACACCGGTGGTTACGATAATAACCGTAATCGGCTCACGGACATCCTTTTCAGCTTTGAAAATGGGTTTGATGACGATGTCCTGGAGATAATATCCGAAGAGATACATTACAGGAGCGACGATAATCAGCGCAACATATGGATGTATCCCAGTCAGTATGATGGCCCAGTATGCTGCGTACATGCCGACCATCAGAAGCGACCCGTGAGCAAAGTTAATGACCTTCAGGACACCGAAAATCAGGGTCAGCCCTAAGGCCGTCAGGCCGTAAATCGACCCCATGAGAACACCGTTAATCGCATCTTCCAGAATATAGATCATCTCATAAACTCAATAAGAAAAAAGGAACGATTATGGGGGAGCGTCGTCTTGTGAGCGACACTCCCTGTTTAAAAGACGAGTTGTCGGTTTTACTTTTTCGGCATGGGAAATATAGGCGTATAACCGGCGCGACGGGCGCTTTTTGGCCATACGGTGATTCGTTCCAAACCCTTGCCCAGATCGTTGATCTGAACCATGACCAGTGCAGCGTGCTTGTTCTGGCCGGTCTTGTCGAATTCAACCGCATCGTAGCCGACGATCATGCCAGGCCCCCCCGTCAAATTTGTGGTCGCCAGTGCCTGGCGAATTTTAGCCGGATCTAAGGACCCCGCCCGCTCCAAGGCGTCTTTGAGTACATACATGGCCAGGTAAGCATCTACAGCTTCGCCGGTAAGGTTGGATCCATACTTGGCATTATACTTGGCATTGGCCTCCTTGGCACCGGGTTTGTTGACGTCGGTCTCCCATTCAACGATA
>JAQYWI010000251.1 GCA_030145015.1 Desulfobacterales bacterium | reverse complement strand
AAGATGAATGCGAAGGAAATCCAAAAAGGCCGGAAGTTCAGCTTTCAATCCCTGGTGATTATTGTTCTGATTGTTATTCTTTTTGGAATTCTAATCCTGCTTCAAACGAAAGATTCTTTTTATAATCCGTCAAGCGGGCCGGGGCCTGAAAAAGGCCTGCCCGCGCCGAATTTCAGCTTACCCGGCCTGGACGGCCAAATGGTCAGTCTGGCTGATTACAGGGGCAAGGTGGTCCTCCTCAATATTTGGGCCACATGGTGTCCGCCCTGTTTGGAAGAGATGCCGTCCATGGAAAAGCTCTATCAAGAGCTGAAGGGTGAAGGTTTTGAAATCCTGGCGGTCAGTATCGACGAATCCGGGGCGCAAGATGTGCTCCCGTTTATGAAAAAACACAAACTGAGCTTCCCTGCGCTTACGGATTCCAAGGGGGCGATCAAGAATCTTTATCAGACAACGGGGGTACCCGAAAGCTTTATCATTGATAAGGACGGGATACTTGTTGAAAAAGTTATCGGCCCCAGGAACTGGGCTATCCCCGAGGCCATCCGTTATTTTCGAAATCTGATTCGAAGAGATTAACTGCAGTAGCCAGAATTTTATCTGACATAGTTTGTTTAGAACTTACCATTAAATCGGACATCGACTAAATTTCAAACCTATTTTCAGCATAATTGAAAGCCATACACTGCTGTGATACCATCTGCGTACCTCAAATTCAGCCAAACTTGGAGGTTTCTCAATGTATCTGTAATTTGACTTTGCATCTTGCTGCTCAGCAAAACGAAGATGATAGTTCGCGAATCGGAGCAAATCGAAACAGCGAAAAGTTCTGTCTTGGTTCGATTTCCACTTAATCCAAAATCTTATAGTCTTCTATATATATAGTAACAAACAAATCTTTATATCTTTATAATTATTTGTTTTTATTGATATTTTTTATTTAATTTTCAACTTTTAAATTGACATTTATTTTCTTTTCTCTTATTCAATTTCAATATCACTGTTCAATCGGGACCCGGTTCTAAAATCTCTTGCTGGTGATTCCATAAACGGCATACCTTGTTTTTAAACGGGGAACCACAGGACTTAAAATTTGTGCCCGCTTTATTTCTTTGGAAGTTTATCTTGCTCACCTAATAGGAGGCCATCATGGGCAAATCAAAGTTCGTTTTGTTAATTATTATTATCCTATCTATCCCGTTTATGCTCTTAGGCTGTAGCGGTGGCGGTGGAAGTGGAAGTGACAGTGGCAGTGACACATCCACAGGTATGGGAACAGCGGCTGTCTTGATCAAGGACGCTCCAACAGAGGAATATGATAGTATTGTTCTTTGTATCAGCAAAGCAACTTTGGAACCGGGTTCAATTACCTTATTTGAATCAGATAGTTGTGTTGAGGTTGACCTCCTAGATCATCAAGAGAAACCATTCTTGCTGACAGTCAAAGACATACCGGCAGGAACCTATAATCAAATCAAATTAAAGGTTGATGATATTTATACAAAAGGTGGGGTTTGCGACAATGAATTTATTAAAATCCCCAGCGGATATGTCAAAATAAATCCGCAAGGACCCATCAAAATCAAATCCGGCGACAAAATTGCCATCAATATTGACATTCAAGCTAAGAGATCAATCAATCTGCATCCCGCTGGAAACTCAGGCAAATGCATTTTTAGACCGGTCATTCTAGCTGAAATTACAAACCTCGGTCAAATTCCACCAAAAGAAAAGTGCCCGAGAATCCTGAAAGGAACCATCGTAGCAATCAAAGAAGTCGAAGGCGAAGTTAAGGGATTTAAATTGAAGCTCGCACACGATTCTGAATCCAAGATCTTTATCCGGGTGGATAAAAATACAATCATATTCGACGAGAATGGAGACTTCTCAACTCCAGATGCGCTTGAAGTCGGTCAAAAGGTCAAAGTAAGAGGCGAGATACAAAAGGATGCGACCATACGCGCTTCATTTATTGCAATCGGCGAACTCCTCATTCTACACGGAACAGCTCTCACCAGCCTCGAAGCTGATAACGGAGACCTGAAATTCGAAATGGAATTAGATCCATTTCAAGCGATAATTGATGATTCAATTTATGTTATCGTTGAAAATCAAACCTTTATTTTGATTGATTGCGATACGGAGGTTACCGATGATGCGATTAAGCCAGGTGTAGGTGTAAGAGCTATTGGCAAACTGTCAGATGGTGATCTAATCGCTGTCGTATTGTTCCTTGAGGAACAGCAAAACTATGGGACAATTATAGCGATGACCAATATTGGCACTGGCTATAATGTGGAATTTATACCATCCGGTGGAACTGAAAGTGTCACCATCTTTCTGCCTTTTGATGCAGAAGTCGTATTAGAAGGTGATGGTGGTATTCAAAAGAATCTTCTCGCTGAATTGGTCTATTGTGATCCAAGAAAAGCTAGAATCACGCTCAATGAAGATAATTCAAATGTGGCTGATTTAATCGAAGTTCAGGATGAGGTGATTGATGGGACAATCGACAAAACAGATTCTTACCTCCGAACCATCAATCTCAAAGATGGAACAGTCATTCAGGTTCAAAATCTGGCGACCATATTACGAAACGGTAGTGAACTCCTCAATTTCAGCCAGCTGAAAGAAAATGATGTAATTAGCGTGTTCGGTTTGGAGGCTTGTCCTGCAGATAATGTCGATTTTTATGGGTTCGTAATCGTGGTTGTAGATAACGATGATATCTAAATAGCACCGGCTTTTTTGCGGCTCTAAAACCTGCGTCCATCTCCAACGTCCACCAAGTATTTGAACGCCTCTAAACCTTGTGAACTGTAAACGTATCGCAACTCAGAGTGTTGTCAGATCAAGTTGTATCTTAATTTGAAAAATGAAAGCTTAAATCTTGGTCATTGCAAATTAAGGATTATTCATTACAATCGTAAGAGATAATTTTTTTGGTTTTTTTACCTCCCGTTGTTTCATAGAAAATACCGCAAACCAGATCTTTACCCCTTTCCTTTACACTAAACATGGCTTGATCTGCCAGTGCCAGCAGCTCGGTCAGCGTGCCGGCATCATCTGGGTATGTTGATACGCCTAAACTTGCGCTTATCTGGACTTTTAAGCCTTCTTTTTGAAGGTAAGGCGTTTCTTTGATTCGCGCACGGACGGCTTCGGCTTTTTCCATGGCCTGCTGCTTGTTGAAACCGGGTAATACCAGTACAAACTCATCCCCTCCATAGGCGACACCGTATTCCGGGCTTTTGAGAGATTTTTTAATCGTCATGCCGATTTCCTGGAGCGCCTGGCTTGCATTAAGATGTCCATGGGTATCGACAACGGTTTTAAAATTGTCGATATCCATGAATACCAGCGAAAAAGACCCATTCGATAATTTACTTTTCTCTATCAGGTCGGACAATGCCGTGTAGAGATAGCGGGTATTATAAAGGCCTGTTAAATTATCATGTATCGCCTGCGTTCGATAGTTTTGCTCACTTTTTCTTAATGCTTTTTGAGTCTGTTTGAGATGCTCCTCGGCCTCCATTTCTTTGGTGACAATACATAAATTTCCTAAAGAAATCATAATGTTATCGGGTTTAAAATGCTCTAATACAGCCTGATCTTTCAACCAATGGGTCTGCCCCCCACCCGTGGAGATTTTATAAACCGCATCGATTGTGCCCCTGTTTTGGGCCTCTTGTCTTAATTCGTATTTGCGGCCATCAACCTGATTGCCTTTAAGAATCTCCTCATGGGGACTCATATCACACTCTTTTGTGACATATCGATGCCGTTCAATAATACTGCGCTTGAAACATTGCGGTGCATCCGCGTACTCGCAGCCCAGCAGCTTTATAAATTGCTTGCTGATATACTCATACCAGATAATATTCTGTTTTTCCTGCCATGCCGCTATATAGGGTATCGTCGGACTGCCTAATTCATCATATGCTCGAATGCGTTCGATACATTCCGCTAAATGCTTCTTAAGCTGCTGACTGTAATCACCGCTTAAAATGCTTCCATAATAACCATCGCGCGTATATTGATCAGGCTTTTGAATTTTATCCATATTCTCACCGCGATAAAGTTTGATTTAACATCAGACGCGTCCGAAATAATGCGAGATTTTATAACTTAATTAACATAACGCTGTGCCTTGTCGGACAACCTTGGAGTACTGGAGTATAGGAGTTTTGGAGTGATGGAAAAACATCCAGTACTTCAACTGATTTTACATGTTAATTAAACACTTGTACATAGCTGTCAAGATTTGCATTTTGGCGGAATTAAAAATCGGACGTAAATGTAGGTCTCTGAGCCTGGAACTTTCCCTGAAAAAAGAACGGCTCAGACGGAGATGGGCCTGCTTTTTACTTTATTTATTGTATTATTTCAGTTGGTTAAATTATTAACATTATCCAAATTCGGATACCGTAGTAGCAAATCGGTGAAATTATTTCGATGATTTTGGAAACAGGTATTGACAAGTGGATCTGATTTGCATAGAAAAATGTAAACGTTTTCCATGAGATTATAAGATTTTGGAGACAATCGTGGCCAACATTCAAGATGTTGCTACCCGGGCGAAGGTTTCCATCGCAACCGTTTCGCGGGTGCTTAACGACAGTGAACACAAGGTGCGTCCGCAGACGCGCGCACGCGTTTTAGCGGCTGTCCGCAAATTGGATTACCGCCCGAATGCGCTTGCCCGCGGTCTGCAGATGAAGCGGACCATGACCATCGGCGTCATTATTCCTGATATTTCAAATCCTTACTATGCGGAAATTGTCAGAGGAATCCAGGACTTCGCCGATGAAAAGGGTTATAATATTCTGCTGCAAAATACCGACCGCAAACAGGCCCGAATTATTAAATCGATTCACCTGCTGCGGGAAAAAATTGTTGATGGCGTCATTTTTAGCGGCGGCATCATTCACGAAAATGCGACCCTCTCGGCCCTGAATGAATTAAGAGAACGGGTCGTGGTTATCGGCCGGCATGATGTTGATTTTCCGGCCGCCCTGGTGGATAACATCGGCGGTGCTGCCGAAGCGATTCGACATTTGATCGATTTAGGGCATCGCAAGATTGCTTTTATCGGGGGGCCTAAAAATTCTGCGACCATGATCGATCGTCTCAAAGGTTACGAAAGTGTCCTGGCGCAAAATGGTTATGCGCTGCAAAAGAACCGGTTGAAATGGGGAGATTTAACGCCTGAAAGCGGGTATACGGCGGCCACGGCGCTTTTGAGCCAGAAAGATCGACCGACCGCGATTTTTGCCGGCAACGATATGATGGCATTCGGCAGCATGCATGCGGCCAGAAAGCTTGGCCTGACGGTGCCGGATGATGTCGCCGTCGTCGGGTTTGATGATGTCGCGCTTTGTGCTTTCGTCCAACCGGCCCTCACCACAGTGGAGATCCCCCGATACGGACTCGGGGTTGGGGCCATGCAGATGTTGATCGAGCTGATTTCCGGCAGCCCTTTTGACCGAATTCGGTGGTTTAAAACCCGGCTTATGCCCCGGGAATCGACCCTCAAACAGAGACAGGATCTATCTCAATCCGCCTCCGGTGGACTAAGGTCCGATGGTAAAGTTTTAAACCAATAAAAAGTGTTAACAACAACAAATGAGCTAAAATTAAAAATGATCTAAAATGCCTAAAATTATGGTATCGCTTGCGCCGCGTGACGCTCTATCTTTTATTATAAATACGATCGTTCGACCCAGTCGTTAGACCCTGAGGCTCTCGAAGGGAGGCTCTCGACGGGTAGAATTCCTCAACTTTAGGCATTTTAGCTCATTTTAGTCATTTTAGGCACTAATCGTTATTCAATATCAATTAAAGAAAATAAGGAGATGAAAAATGCCAAGAAGGAAAAGTCACACCACGTTTGAAATGAGTTATGATGAGATCAACGAGCACATGAAAACCAACGATACGATCATGATCCCGATGGGGAGTTGTGAAAAGCACGGTGCCCACGTGATCTCCGGTACGGATACGGTCACCACGATGGGGGTGGTCGAGGTTGCGGCGCCGCTGGCCGATACCTTATACACGCCCATTATCCCGGTCGGGTACTCTCCCCATCACATGGGAGAATCCGGACAGGGAAGCGGTACGATGACTTTATCCGGAAACACCTATCGCGCCGTTGTCTACGATCTGGCGATGAGCATGATCTATCACGGTTACAACAAGATTGTGTTTGTTACCCACCATGGAAGTAACTCCAAGGTCATCGACGATATCCTCAGAAGGCTGCGCTATGAAACCGGCTGCTTTGTCTGCTGGTACAAAACACCCACCGAACGCAGTATGAAGATCGTCGAGGGAATTATGACAGGTCCTCCTGAGGATACCCCCGGATGGCATGCCGGCGAACTCGAAACCGCCACCGTTTGGGCCCATGATGAAACCTTGATCGATATGGACAAAGCCCAGAAAGACAGAACCCACGCACCGGCCTTCATGGGAGATAAGTTCTCCAAAAAAGACGGAACCGGCAATGTGATGTTTTTGGGATCGGAGAATATCTGGGTGCCCATGGAGCATCATGAATACAGTGATACGGCCACCA
>JAQYWI010000087.1 GCA_030145015.1 Desulfobacterales bacterium | reverse complement strand
TGGGCCCGGAATCCGGAGTCCGGCCCTGCCGCTTGGCCTTTTCACGTTGGCGGGTCCAGTCCGGATGATTGGTCCAGTGGTTGTAAGCTTCCGGGTGGGGCATCAGACCAAAGATTCGGCCGGTGGGATCACAGATGCCGGCGATGTCGTCCAGTGATCCATTCGGGTTGGCCGGAAAGCGGCCCCGGGCTGGTTTTCCATCCGGCCCGGCATATTGAAGCGCAATCTGGTTATTTGCCCGTAAGCGGGCAAGCGTATCATCATCGGCATAAAAATTACCTTCCCCATGGCGCACGGGAAACTCGGCGGTATCGATTCCGCTGGTAAACACACAGGGCGAAGCCGGGTTCGGCTTTAAATAAACCCATTGGTTTCTGAAATTGCCGCAATCATTAATCGTCAGCGCCACAGATCGTTGGGTATAAGCTTGATTAAAACCCGGCAAAAGCCCGAGATTAACGAGTGCTTGAAATCCGTTGCAAATGCCGAGAACCAGGTTCCCTCCATCGACAAATTCAAGCATTTTGTCGCCGATATTGGTTTTAAGTCGTAGGGCCTGAACCACGCCGGCGCCATGATCGTCGGCCCAGCTAAAACCGCCGATAAACACCATAACCTGAAAGTCCTCCAGGCGAGCGCTACCGTCAATCAGAGAATTGATGTGGACCGACCGCGTTTTGGCCCCGGCGAGCTCAAAAGCATAGGCGGTTTCGGTGTCACAATTTAATCCAAAACCGGACATAACTAACACATTAACGTCACGCATAGAACTGTTCCGTTCCAGGTTCAGGGTTCAGGGTTTTAATTCAATTATTTTCAAAACTGTATAACCATATACCGTGTACCGTGTACCTTATACCTGTTTTTTATATCAGCTTCCCAAAAGGCTTTTTCCAGGCGGTTTTCAATTCGTTAACCGCAACCGCAAGGATGGTTTTTTGATCGAGCCCTTTAACTTCGAATTCAGGTGTCGCGGTTACCGTTCCGACGCAGGCGCAGGCCATTCCCTTAAACTGCTTTTCAAAAACCTGACGGCTGTTGGGATCAATCGTCACGATAAAACGACCGGCCGACTCTGAAAACAGCACCGCATCGTCGCGATCCACATGGTCCACCGGCACCTGATCCAGTTCGATCTGCATGCCCAGATTGCCCCCCATGGCCACCATTGCCAGGTGCACTCCCAAACCGCCACGGTAAATGCCGTGGGCAGAGGCCACATTCCCCTGGGCGATTGACTGACTTAATTTCCGGTAAACGGCTAAAAACGCTTCGGTTCGAACCTGGGGCACATTCAACCCGACTTCGCCTAAATGGGCATAATACTCCGAAGCGCCAAGTTCGTTGCGGGTATCTCCCAAAACGTAGACCAGATCCCCCGGAAATTTGCTGTCCATGGAAACACACCGGCGAATATCCTCAATTACCGACACCGCCGAGAATTGAAGCGTTTCCAAAGCCGAAACTTTATGCATCTTGCCATCCGGGTCCGATAGGTAGCCGTCCACATACATACTATCTTTGCCGGATAGCAGCGGTATTTCATAAGCCTGACACACATCCCGCAGGGCCCGGCAGGCCCGCACCAGCTGGGCGGCCTTTAATTTGCCATCCGGGTTATCGGTGGGATGGTACTGAATATTGGGCCAGCAAAAATTATCCACGCCGCCGATGTGATCCAGGTCGGCCCCCACCGCCACCAGGCGTCGGACGGCTTCATCGATACTGCAGCCGGCCATATGGTAGGCATCAATGGCTGAATACGCCGGCAGTAAAGCCTGGGTAAATGCCAGACCTTTTAAAGAAGGCAACACCGGCCGAATAACACTGGCATCGCTGTTGATATCCCTTTCAGCTCCCACCAACGGCTTGATCACACTGGTTCCCTGGACTTCGTGATCATATTGGCGAATGATCCACTCCGTCGAACATATATTGGGACGCGCCAGCAGCGCCTTTATTAAGCGGCCATAATCATCCGGTGCATCGACGACCGGTTCGACCAGCCCCCTTTGTTCGGGGGGCGTCCACTCGGCCTCAAATTCCCACTGGGGAAAACCGGATTGAAGCAAGTTCATGTCCACATACGCACAGGTTTTGCCCTCGTAGCGGATATGGAGTTTACCCGAATCCGTATACTGGCCGATAACCGTGCTTTCGACGGCATGTTTTTGCGAAAGGCGCATAAATTCATCGAGGTCTTGGGGCCGAATGGCCACTGTCATGCGTTCCTGGGATTCGGAAACCCAGATCTCCCATTGATCAAGTCCTTCATATTTTAAAGGCACCTTTTCAAGTTCAATTTCACATCCGTTTGAAAATCTCGCAGACTCTCCAACAGACGATGACAATCCGCCCCCACCGTTATCGGTAATAAACTGTATCAGCCCCTGATCCCGGGCTTCCAGCAAAAAGTCATGCATTTTTTTCTGGGTGTACGGGTCTCCAATCTGAACATGCCCCGCCGGTGTGTTCTCCGAAAAGGTCTCAGAGGCTGCGGTGACCCCGTGAATACCGTCTTTGCCCACCCGGCCGCCGCACATAATGAGCAGTTCACCGGGAGATGTCCTTTTTTCCTCAGCCGGCTGCCCGTTTATCTGCGCCGGCATGATACCGACGGCAGTCACAAAGACCAGGCATTTACCCAGGTACCCCGGATCAAATATAACCTGACCAAATGTTGTCGGGATACCGCTTTTGTTACCCCCATCGCGCACACCTTCTATGACCCCATCCAGGAGACGGCGGGGGTGCAAGTGCGGCTTTAGGTTTCCATCATAATCCCGCGGTCCCACACAATATCCGTAGCTACCCATCACCAAACGAGAACCTTTGCCGGTTCCCAGGGGGTCGCGATAAACACCCACAATTCCAGTTATGGCGCCGCCATAGGCTTCCATATTCGAGGGCGAGTTATGGGTTTCACCGGTAATGACATAATAGTGATCCTTATCGAAACGCCCGGCGCCGGCATTATCCCATAATACGCTGACGACCCAGGGTTTTTTTTCTTTAAGCGCCAGTGTCGGGGATTCGATGCAGGTTTTAAAGAGATTGTCGACGGTTTCGTTCCGACCGCTGGCCAGATCTTTGTAATGGAACAATCCGCGAAAGGTATTGTGGTTGCAGTGATCGCTGCGCGCCTGGGAAATAAATTCCAGTTCCACGTCGGTCGGATCTGTAAGCCCGACCTGACCGCGCTCAGCCTGTACTTTTTTATCTAAAAAATATGCCCGGATGGTCGGAATATCATTCGGGTTTAAGGCCAGGTTGCGTTCATCGCTGATCTTTTTTAAGGTTTCATCACTGTCCACCGGAATCGTGCTGACAATGGGAACATGGTCAAGCCGAACCTTGGGAATAATAAGCCCGATACCGTTTTGCGGATCCCAATCCTTGGCCGCAACGATCTTCCATTGTTGAATGATATCGTTTGCCAGCAGTTCACCGGCAATCTTATCAAGGTCTGCTGCAACCAGCTCGCTGCCCTCGATACAGTAGCGCCTGGAAGTATAAATGGCCTCTTTCGGCGCCAGCCGGGTTCCGAGCAGGTCTTCAACTGCTTCAGCTGCAGTGCTGCCTGGATTATCACGCACTCCCGGACGGTATCCGACCCATATGGTCCAGTCAAAAGGAAAGTTCAGCGGTTCAAACGAGGAAGTCTGTGTCACCGGATTGGTAAAAATTTCGGTCTGGATCTGCTTGAACTGGTCATGGCTCAGATCAGCGTCAATGGTGAGGATGTGAATCGATCGCACCCGCAACAGCCTCATCCCGAAGTAGTCGAGTGCTTTCTGGCGAATCCCCTCCCCTTCGGCGTCAGTCAAATGATCCTTCAACGCAATTTCGAGTCTGGCCGGCATAATCTTCCACTCAATAAAAATAATTAAAACCGCAAAAAGCGCCTATATTCGTGTAAGCGTGTAAGCTAGTGTTGTTTCCCACAAGTAATTTACAAAACACGGATTGATTCTATCAATCTTCTTTTTCAAAAATAAAGTCAATTAAATCCCAAATGACAAATTCCAAATGACAAATAAATCTCAAATTCCAATCAATCAAATTTCAAACATGTTTGAGTCATTGAAAATTTGAATTTGGATATTGTTTGTGATTTGTTAATTGGTGCTTGTAATTTTCTCACTTAAAAAACTCAACTGGACTAAAATATACCACATGATTTTTGTATCATTTTTGTGGGACACAACAATAGAGGGCTAGCTAAAAATACCCTGAAAAAATTTTAGAATATCGTCTTTATATCTGAAAATGTCATTATAAAAGACCAGGATAACCAGCAAAATGATGATAAATAAGCCGATTTGCTGGGCGACTTCACGTACTTTCAGGCTAACCGGATGTCCCTTAATCGCTTCAATAAAAAAGAAGAGCAAGTGGCCGCCATCAAGGATGGGGATGGGCAGCAGATTGATAATCGCCAGATTAACACTGATCAAGGCGATAAAAAATATCAGGTTCTCGATCCCTGATTTGGCCTGATCGCCTGCCATTTTGGCAATCATGATCGGTCCGCCGATGGTGTCTGTGGATATATCGCCGGTGATTAGCTTGCCGATGATAACCACCATCAGTTCAGTAATTCTGTAAGTCTGTATGAGGCTTTCGGCAAAAGCCTGCAAAGGATTCAAATCTTCAGCATAGGTGTCGCCTGATGCGCTGATACCGATGATAAACCGCTTTATATCCTCGCCGAATACATTTTTTGCGGGAATCAGTTCGGGTGTAATTCGAAAAACCCGATCCGCACCTTCCCGCCGGACCGTTATTTCCAGGGTTTTCCCGTTACTGGCGCCGATGATTTCCGTCATATCCTGCCAGCTGGATACGGGCACGCCATCAATTACCGTAATCAGATCCCCTTCTTTTATTCCACCGGCAAATGCCGGCGATTCATCTCGAACCGTGCCAACAGAAGGTTTTAAGGTGAATGTGCCCGAAATCAGAAAAATGCCGAAAAATATAATTATGGCCAAAAGAATATTGAAAATAGGACCGGCTGCCACGATACACATCCGTTTAACGACGTGCTTATGGGTGAACGAGACCGGAATATCAGCCGCATCAACCTCGGCATCCGGTTCTTCGCCCACCATCTTGACGTAACCGCCAAGGGGAATGGCCGATAAACGGTAGTCGGTCCTGCCGATCTTCTTTCCAAGTAACCGCGGACCAAAACCGAGCGAAAACTTTTCAACCCCGACACCGAAAAATCGGGCCATGAGAAAATGGCCGAATTCATGGAAAAAAACGAGAACTCCCAGCACAATGACAAACGATAATAGTGATGTACCCATAGCTCAATGTCTCGAAATTTCTATAATATATTGAAATTATGTAATTTTATAACCCTTCCGGATCAGGTTCAACTGGAATAATGGAATATTGGAACAATGGAATAATGGGTAGCCTGGGCTGAAACAACCATATTGAATAGAAAGAATTCCTTCAAACCCAACATTCCACCATTCCATCATAGCGCTAAAGCTTCACTTCGTGCCCACCATTCCAATTTTAATCGACTAGGTCTGGATGTTGTTAATCAAATCTGCGGCCTTTTTGCGCGTCTCCCGGTCGGCTGCGAGAATATCGGAAAGCTCCGGCTTTGGGTTGACAGCATGCGCTTGCATTGCTTTGTCGACAATCCGGGCGATATCGGTAAAAGAAATTTTGCCTGTTAGAAACGCATTTACCGCTACTTCATTGGCGGCATTTAACACCGCCGGCATGGTTTTGCCAACCCTGCAAGCCTGAAACGCCAATGCCAGACAGGGAAATTTTGATAGATCCGGTTTTTGAAACGTTAGATCCTGTTCACCTGAAAAATCCGGCAACGGCTGATTTAGAGGCAGCCGCTCCGGATAGGACAAGGCATAGGCAATGGCCGCTTTCATATCCGGTATCCCGAGTTGGGCCATAACGGCGCCGTCCTGGTAGGCCACCATCGAATGGATGATACTCTGGGGGTGAATGACCACCTCAATCATGTCTTCAGAGACGTCGAAAAGCGATTTGGCCTCAAGGACTTCCAACCCTTTGTTCATCAGGGTGGCCGAATCAACCGTAATTTTAGGCCCCATGTCCCAGTTGGGATGGTTTAAGGCTTGCGCCGTTGAGATATTGGAAAACTGGTCCAACGGCAGGTTTAAAAACGGGCCGCCCGAGGCGGTTAGCAGGATTTGGGCTAAATCCGCTTTGCGATGACCCTGAAGACACTGAAAAATGGCGCTGTGTTCACTGTCCACCGGCAGGATCTGCACGCCCTTCCGGGCTGCTTTCATTGTAACAATCTCGCCGGCCATGACAAGGGTTTCTTTGTTGGCCAGGGCAATCGTCTTGCCGGCTTCGATAGCTGCCAGGGTCGGCACCAGGCCGGCAGCGCCAACCACTGCCGTAAGGACGATATCCACCCCGCCGTCGCTGGCCGCCGCCCGGTAGCCTTCATCTCCGCAAAGAATCTCGACCTTTGTTCCGGTTGCAAGCTTTTGCTTTAACTGCTGAGCGCTGTCGGCGTCATAGACAACTGCCAATTCGGGGGCAAATTGTTCAATTTGTTTGGCCAGCAGATCCGTATTGGTTTTAGCGGCCAGGGCTTTTACGCAAAATCGTTGCGGAAACATTTCAACAATCTTCAACGCATTGCACCCGATGGAACCGGTAGATCCTAGTATGGAGAGGTTTTTCATAATTAGCTGAATAAGATATTACGCCATGATTCTAGAAAACGAGCTATAAACCGTTTAACCAATAGTTGCGCGTTACGTGTTTCGCGTTACGCGTTAAAAAGCCTGAACTCGCGACACGCAACTCTTAACTCGTAACCCGCAACCCGTAACCCGTAACCTTAAATTATAAACCGAATAAAAACATAAGCCACCGGTGAAGCAAATAAAAGAGCGTCGATCCGATCAAGGACGCCACCATGACCGGGTAGAATTCCGCCGGAATCTTTTATCCCCGATGAACGCTTCAATTCTGATTCAAACAAATCACCCACCTGACCGGCAACTCCGACGACAATAAAGAATAAAAGACATAAGCCCCAGGGCATTGCAGACAGAAAAAAGTATTTTCCAATCGCTCCGACAACCAGATTGCCAGCCAGCCCGCCAATTGATCCCTCGATCGTTTTCCCGGGGCTGACCGCTGGACTCAACTTGTGTCGTCCCAAATAAGACCCGGCATAATAAGCACTGGTATCACCGGCGAAAATAACCGCCAGTAAAAGAAATATCCAGATCATGCCGGAACTGCCTTCCCGGATGAGAATTAAAAATGAAAGCAAGACCGGAATATAGATTAGCCCTTGAAGCTGTCTGGTGATCACCTCTAAAACCGAGCGATCCGTTTTAAACTGAAACAGGGAAATCAAGGCGACGACGAGAAGATTTAACCCCATAACGTTCAAAGTGAGACCCGGTCCCTCTAAAAAGGTCGACCAGATCAAAACGAAGCTGACCCCATAGCCCCAGTAAAGAATGATCCTGGATATCGGCCTGGCTTCAGCGTTGAACACAATGCGATAATACTCCCACAGGGCAACTAAACCGGCGAGGCTGATCAGGGTCGTAAAAAGGAAACCGCCTTTGTAAACCAGGAAAATAAGGATCGGCAAGGCAACAAGCCCGGTTATCCAACGTTTAAGGTGCATGGGATAGGTCGATTTCCTTAATATTCAATAGTTAATTCTATGGGTTTATCGGGGCAAATAGTGTCGTGACCCACAAATAAATTACCAAGGTGGTGTGGTATATCTAAGTCCGGTTAAGTGCTTGAATGAAGAAAATTCCAAGTACCAATAAACAAATAACAAACAATATCCAAATTCGAAACTCCAATGATTCAAACATGTTTGGGATTTAGTTCATTGGTTTTTGAAATTTGTTTGGTATTTGAGTTTTGTTATTTGGGATTTAATCGACTTTATTTAAAAAAAATAGATTTATTCAACAAATCGAGCTTATGTAAATTAAATAAAGGAAACAATACTAGACCCGGCCGAACCTGCGCTCCCGCTGCTGATAGTCCTTCAGGATCTCGTAAAACTCATCCTTGCCGAAATCCGGCCAAAAGGTCGAAGTCACATAAATTTCACAATAGGCAATCTGCCACAGCAAAAAATTGCTGATTCGCATCTCCCCGCTGGTGCGGATCAACAAGTCCGGATCCGGTATCCCTTTGGTATATAAATGGGCCTCCACAATTTCGGGGGAGATGGTATCCGGATCAATTGCGCCGTTTTTTGACTTTTTGGCAATCTCTTGGGCCATATGGACAAGCTCTGCCCGACCGCCGTAGCTTAATGCCAGATTTAACTGAAGCGCGGAATTGTTTTTGGTAAGATCCATGGTCTCGTGCAGCGCTTGCTGGACAGCTGCGGGCAACCGCTCAATTTGGCCGATTCCATGTAGACGGATGTCATTCTCCAGAAGTTCCTTTTGTTCGGATTTTAAGAATTTTATGAGGAGGGTCATCAGGGCATCGATCTCGCGCTGTGGCCGTTGCCAGTTTTCCGTCGAAAAGGCGTACAACGTCAGATAGGCAATTTCGAATTCACGACACGCCCGAACGATCGTTCGAACCGCTTCCGAGCCCTTTTCGTGTCCTTTAATGCGGGATAAAAGGTGTTTTTTCGCCCAGCGGCCGTTGCCATCCATGATAATGGCGATATGTTTGGGCAGCTTGTGTTTATCAAGGTCTTCGGGGTCGGCGGAAGATGAACTAGAATTCAAGGATTTCTTTCTCTTTTTCGGAATAGCATTCATCGATAAGCTTAATGTGCGCATCGGTTATTTTTTGAACCTCATCCTGGGATCGAAAAGCCTCATCCTCTGATATGTCACCGTCTTTTTTCAAGCTTTTCAACAGATCATTTGAATCGCGTCGGATGTTGCGAGTCGTAACTTTGTGGTCCTCGCAAATTTTATGGATAACTTTAACCAGTTCTTTGCGTCGCTCTTCAGTAAGTGGAGGTATGGAGATCCGTAAAATCTTGCCATCATTGGAAGGTGTAAGTCCCAGGTCGGATTTTAAAATCGCTTTCTCGATGTCTTTGATCACCGATGCATCCCAAGGCTGGATCGTAATCTGCCGACTTTCCGGTACGGCAAGGGTGGCCATCTGATTAAGCGGTGTCGAGGTGCCGTAATAGTCCACTTTAATACCATCGAGAACGGATAGAGAAGCCCTACCCGTTCGGATGCGCTGCAGTTCTCTTTTGAGAGCCTCTATGGTTTTAACCATACTTTCCTTGGTTTCTTGATATAGATCATCGATCATCGCCATCCACCTCGATCTTGTTTTTTTTATTTTTCAATGGGCCTTTAACTTACGAACGCATTATATCAAGAATTTAAGCTTCCCAGCAACTAAAATACGTTAGATGATGCTTTTCTAAGAAATACGAGTACCGATGTCTTCCCCACAAACAACCTTCTTTATATTCCCCTTTGCCTTTAAATTAAAAACAGCCAGAGGAAGATTGTTATCCATGGCAAGGGAGATTGCGGTCATATCCATAACCTTGAGCTGCTTTTCTAGAACCCCCATGTAGCTGATTTCTTTAATCATCTTGGCGCTCTTGTTTTTAACCGGATCGGAATCATAAAGCCCGTCTACCTTGGTGGCCTTTAAAAGGATTTCTGCATGAACCTCCTGCGCCCGTAAAACTGCAGCGGTGTCGGTTGTAAAATAAGGATTGCCGGTACCCGCACCAAAAATTACCACCCGCCCTCTTTCCAGGTGACGGACTGCCCGGCGCAGAATATAAGGCTCGGCGACTTCATGCATGGAAATAGCGCTTTGCACCCGCGTTTCAAGACCACTTTTCTCCAAAGCGTCCTGCAAGGCCAGACTGTTGATGACCGTTGCCAGCATTCCCATATGATCAGCGGATGCTCTGTCCATCCCGAAGGAGCTTGCGGCAATACCCCTAAAAATATTGCCGCCACCGACAACGATAGCGGTTTGCACGCCAAGATCAACGCAGGATTGAACCTCTCCGGCCACGTACTTTATCATATCCGGACTGATGCCGAAATCCTGGTCTCCCATCAAGGCCTCGCCGCTCAATTTTAACACAACGCGTTTGTATTGCGGCTGACTCACGATTTAAGATTCTCCAATTTGGTAACGAACAAATCGCTTTATGGTGATGTTTTCACCGATTTTAGCGATCAATTCATTCATCAGATCCGCGACCGAAATGTCCGGATCGCGCACAAATGGCTGATTCAGCAAACAATTATCCTCATAAAATTTTTTGAGTTTGCCCTCGACAATTTTATCAAGGATATTTTCAGGTTTTCCCATATCCAGGGCCTGGGCCCGATAGATATCTTTTTCACTCTCAACAATTTCTTCAGGAATATCTTCCGGTTTTATTCCCAAAGGATTGCTGGCTGCAATATGCATGGCGATATTTTTGGCAAATTCTTTAAAATCTTCATTTTTTGCCACAAAGTCCGTCTCACAATTCACCTCGACCATTACACCCAGCTTACCCGTCATGTGGATATAGGATTGAATCGCTCCTTCGGTCATGGCACGGCCGGCTCTCTTTTGGGCGGTGGCCAGACCTTTCTTTCTGAGGAACTCAAGCGCTTTATCCATATCGCCATTAACTTCCAAAAGGGCCTTTTTACAATCCATCATTCCGGCGCCTGTTTTTTCCCGGAGCTGTTTTACCATTGCTGCGTTAATCTCTGCCATTTTTATTCTCCCGCTATCTCTTCTTTAGAAGGATCTTTTGGTTCCTCGGTTCCCGACTCCAGATCCTCAACAGACTCGCCTTCTTCAGATACAGCTTCTGGCTCTGCATCCGTCTTGCGGATGATTTCCACCACCGGCCCCTCTGTTCCGTCCGATATCACTTTGCGCTCGCCCGGCTTCAAATCGGCGCTGGCGACCGCAATCTCGGATTCCTCTTCAACTTCTTTATCGGCTTCCGCCTGCATTTTTTCTTCGTAACGCGCTCGGCCGGCATTGCACGCATCGGCGACTCTAGAGGTTATCAGCCGAATGGCCCGAATCGCATCATCGTTGCCCGGAATGATATAGTCAATCTCATCAGGATCACAATTGGTGTCAACGACCGCCACAATCGGGATATTCAGCCGTTGGCCCTCTCGAACCGCAATCATCTCATTTTTCGGATCCACTACAAATATGGCTCCGGGCAGGCCGTTCATGGTTCGAATACCGCCAAGGT
The DNA here is from genome assembly GCA_030145015.1 of Desulfobacterales bacterium. Next base: position 10,785 of record JAQYWI010000087.1, on the reverse strand, counting down.
TGTTATCCAGTTTTACGCGCTCCTTACCCAGCTTCAATCGTTCTTTTTTGGGGAACAGGTTGATGGATTCGTCATTTTGGATATCATTGAGGTAATTCAAGCGATTAATACTTTGTCGAATCGTCTGGAAATTTGTTAACATGCCGCCCAGCCAACGATTATGCACATAAAACATTTCGCATCGATTGGCCTCTTCATAGATGGATTCCCGTGCCTGCTTTTTGGTGCCGACAAAGAGAACCGATTTGCCCTCAGCCACCGTATTCTGGATAAAATCGTAGGCTGTTTTGAACATGGAAACGGTTCTTTGAAGATCAATGATGTAAATCCCGTTGCGAGCCCCAAAAATATAGGGCTTCATTTTAGGGTTCCAGCGTTTGGTCTGGTGACCAAAGTGAACCCCGGCCTCAAGCAGTTCTTTCATGGTTACATAAGCCATTTTTTTCTCCCTTCATTACTCGGTTTTTTCCTCCGCCGCCATAAATCCTGCTTCTAACTTTCAATGAAAGCACCGGGAAGCAGACCCAGCGACGTGTGTGATAAAAAATCTACTTCAGATAACAAATTCTATCAGGCTCCGCAACAGTTTTTTCTTTTAATTTTAATGCTTACGGATTTAGCCATCAGGCCTTTTTCTTCATCTGCAATATGCGATCATAACCACTGTAATCTTGATAAAAGTCGACTTCTTCATATTGACCGCATTCGGCGATCATTCGTTTGAGAGGCGCTTTCTGATCATGTCCGATTTCTAAGATGATCACCCCCCGGGGGTTCAGAAAAAGATACGCTGATTGAATAATATGCCGCAAGCAATGCAGACCGTCTGCAGCGCCATCCAACGCCAAAAGGGGCTCATAGGCATGAATTTCCGGCTGAAGTCGGGTCAGATCCTCAGATTTGATATAGGGTGGATTTGAAACGATCAAATCAAACAAGCCCGGTTTTGAGCGCAGCGGCGCAAACCAATCACCGATAATAAAATGAACCTTTCCATCAAGGTCATTCTGCCGGGCATTTTGCCGGGCAATTCGAATGGCACTTATGGAAATATCGGTGGCCCAATAAGCGTGCCGCGGATTTTCTGATGCCAGAGCCAGGATTACCGCTCCGCAACCTGTTCCCAGTTCCAAGATGAGTTTGGACTCCGGATTTGAATCCAACGCCAGCAATTCCAGTGCTTTTTCAACCAGGCATTCGGTCTCCGGCCGGGGTATTAGAACGTCCCTTGTGACCTGCAGATCCATCGACCAAAATTCCTTGCTCTCCAGAATGTAAGCCACAGGCTCGCGGTTCAGTCTGCGTTTGATCAAGGCTTTAAAACGTTCCAGTTCAGCTGGAATCAGCGGCTGATCATATCGTAAATATAAATCAATCCGCCTGGTATTTAAGACATGCGCTAAAAGAATTTCGGCAGTCGCCCGGGGGCTGTCGATATCGTGATTGCTAAAGTAGGTTGTGGCCCACTGAACCAGCTTAATGATGGTCCATTCAGGAAGCCTGCGCTTGGTTTGATTCTGCATTTTGCAACGCCTGAGCCTGGAAATAGACGGTCAGCTCACTAATTAACTCGGAGAGATCTCCCTCCAAGATACCATCGAGCTTATAAAGCGTAAGCCCGATACGATGATCGGTAACTCTTCCCTGGGGAAAATTGTAAGTTCGGATCCGGCCGCTGCGGTCCCCGCTTCCCACCTGGCTTTTACGCTCCTCGGACCGCTTTTCGTTTTGTTCCTGGGTTATCTTATCCAGCAGTCGTGCACGCAGCACCCTCAGGGCTTTGCTTTTATTTTTCAACTGCGACTTTTCATCCTGGCAGGTTACGACCAGGCCGGTCGGAAGGTGCGTAATGCGAACAGCTGAGTCGGTCGTGTTGACGCTCTGTCCTCCGGGACCCGTGGATCGATAGACGTCGATTTTAAGCTCGGCGGGATCAATTTTCACATCTACATCTTCGGCTTCCGGCAAAACGGCTACCGTAACAGCTGAGGTATGAATTCGCCCCTGGCCCTCGGTGGTCGGAACCCGTTGAACACGGTGGATGCCGCTTTCATATTTAAATTCGCTATAGGCACTTTTGCCATGAATCATCGCGATAATTTCCTTTATCCCTCCGACACCGGTGGCGTGATGCGCCATCACTTCCACTTTCCAATTGCGGTTTTCTGCGTAGCGGCTGTACATTCTAAATAGATCGCCGGCAAAGAGAGCCGCTTCTTCCCCGCCGGTGCCGGCGCGGATTTCTACAATCACATTCTTCTCATCATTGGGATCCCTGGGCAAAAGCAGTTTTTTGAGATCGTCTTCTATCTGATTTTTATTCAGGTTTAGCTCAGCAAGCTCGTCTCTGGCCAGATTTTTTATTTCAGGATCGGAATCCTGCAGTAGTTCTGTGGATTCTTCAATACCCTGAAGAATCTCTTTGAATTGTCTATAAACTGTCGCGATCTTTTTCAGGTCGGCATGCTCCCGAATAAGGTCCTGGTAAACCTGTTGATCCTTTATAATCTCCGGGTCACCTAAACGCTTCTCAATTTCGGAAAATCGTTGCTCGACCCCTTTTAATTTTTCAAACATTTTAATACCTGATAATTATTTATAATAATTAGGTGATAACGGTCTAGGTTGGCCGGTCAAGCGCCTTGTTCTGTTGAGCCAGTTGAAATCGGAATAATATCTGGTTTTATTTTTTCGGGAAAACCGGCTAACGGGCTAACCGGCTCAACCAAAATTTCTTGATATATTAATATGTTATAGGGAAATATCCTGGTGTGTTGTTACACGCACGAAGCCAGAAGGGGCATTTTATGCAGTTCAGCCGATACGGACCGGTTTCAGGATGCCGCCAGCCGAGCAGCATAATTGCAGGCGAGGGGGGCTACTGATTTGGTTTTTCTTTCTGCTGAAATTTTTCATATTTCTTGCGGAAACGCTCGATTCGACCCGCCGTATCAATCAGCTTTTGCTTTCCGGTAAAAAACGGATGGCATTTTGAGCAAATTTCAACGCGGATATCTTTTTTTGTGGATCCGACCTCCAACACGTTTCCACAGGCGCACCCAATGGTGGTTTCATTATAATCAGGATGAATGTCAGTTTTCATTTTATTTCAACCCCCTTAAAAAAATTTTCATAAAATTTTTTTATATATACGAATGAATTCCTTTTGGCAACCCTTAATTTTTATCAAGCGTTCATTGAATCTAAAAACTCTTTATTGTCCTTTGTTCCGCTCATTTTATCAAGCAAAAATTCCATACTGTCAACCGTATTTAAAGATGTGAGCAGCTTGCGCAATATCCACACCCGAGTCAGGGTTTCCTCATCCAAAAGCAGCTCCTCTTTGCGCGTGCCGGAGCGTTTGATGTCAAATGAAGGATACACCCGTTTATCGGCCAGTCGGCGATCCAGCTGAATCTCGGCATTGCCGGTACCTTTAAATTCCTCAAAAATAACTTCATCCATGCGGCTGCCCGTATCAACCAGTGCGGTGGCAATTATGGTCAAACTGCCGCCCTCCTCAATGTTTCGGGCCGCCCCAAAGAATCGCTTGGGACGCTGCAGTGCATTGGAGTCCACGCCTCCGGATAAAATTTTCCCGCTGGGTGGAACCACGGAGTTGTATGCGCGGGCCAGGCGGGTAATACTATCCAACAGGATAACCACGTCTTTTTTATGTTCGACCAGCCGCTTGGCCTTGTCAATCACCATCTCGGCTACCTGAACATGCCGTTCGGCCGGCTCATCAAAGGTTGAGCTGATGACTTCCGCAGCCACGGTACGCTCCATGTCGGTAACTTCTTCCGGCCGTTCATCAATCAGCAACACAAAAGGCACGACATCTTTGTGACTGGCGATAATCGCGTTGGCAATACTTTGCAACAGCATGGTCTTGCCGGATCGGGGTGGGGATACAATCAATCCTCTCTGACCAAAGCCGGTGGGGATCATCATATCCATGATGCGGGTGGAATAGTTTCCAGGTTCGGTTTCGAGGTTGATCTTGCGATCGGGATAAAGTGGTTTAAGATTATCAAAAAGAATCTTGTCGCGGGCGACCTCCGGATCTTCAAAATTAACAGCCTCAACCTTCAATAGGGCGAAATAGCGTTCAGATTCTTTAGGCTGGCGGATTTGTCCCGAAACAGTATCCCCTGTTCTTAGATTAAACCGTCGGATCTGGGATGGTGATACGTAAATATCATCCGGACCCGGTAAATAATTTGAATCCGGTGATCTTAAAAACCCAAACCCATCGGGCAAAATCTCCAAGGTTCCTTCGCCGAAAATGAAACCGTTTTTTTCAATCTGATGTTGAAGCAATGCGAACATCAACTCCTGCTTGCGCATACCGGCGGCGCCCTCAATTTTGTATTGTTTGGCCATCTGGGTGAGTTCCCTGATATTTTTCTCTTTCAGTTCAACTATATTCATTAAACATACTCCCCTTTAAGTTAGTATTCGGGATGGATTATATCCTTTAAAAACCCCACTATGCCATCGTTCCACTATTCCATGATTGAGACAAAAATTCATGCCCTAAAAAATACCCTGTATTTTTATTTATTTGTAGAAATTCCAAGACGTTTAATCAATAGACGCTTTCCAACACTTTAGCATTATGCTAAAGCTCGGGGCGGGTTAGCCTTCAAATAAACCGCTTGGAAGGTGTTCGCACTTGGCAACGTTAAACATTTGAATAAATATAGGCGTCCCTAAACAGCAGACTTATGGATTGGATCCATGTTGGTTTCTAAGGAGGATTATATGCGTTCAGTGATTTTAAATTAGAAGAATATAATTAGGTACCCTCACAATCTGGTGGGTTATGCCCTTTATCAACTAAATTAAAATTATATCATTATTATAATCATGTCAAGCTGTTTGTCCTATTTTTAGGTTCTTTCGCCATACATAAGGTTGATAAATTTCAACCGATGCTATACTTCTGATTGGGTGTTATTAAACCGGGTGCTTTGCACCCGGTTCCACCCGCACCGATTAAGGCACTGCCGTGCCTTTGTATTTTCCCGCCTATGGCGGAAAAATCCAAGCCACCCGCTCTGCGGGTGGTCGGTGACTCATCAAAATCCGCTGGTGCCCATGTGTTAAAGACAATGATTCAAATCGATACGAAAATTTTTCCAAAAAGCCGCGGTGCCTACATTGTCGGGGGTGCGATCAGGGATATTCTTTGCGGTCGCCCACCTCTCGATTATGATGTCGCCGTAGTGCCAGATCCGGTTGAATTTGCCCGTCAGGTGGCAAATAATACAAATGGTCACCTGGTTGAAATCGGCAAACCCGGCCAAGAAATCATTCGCGTGGTTGCCAAAGAGACCATGATCGATATCTCCAAAGCAAAAGGAGGGTCTATTGAAGATGATCTTCAGGCCAGGGATTTTTCAATTAATGCCATGGCCTATGATTTGTTCTCGCATCAGTTGATCGATCCTTTAGAAGGTCAACCGGACCTTGCGCGTAAAACAATTCGGATGGTTTCAAAAGGTATTTTTAACCAGGATCCGATTCGTCTGCTCAGGGCTTTTCGCATGGCCGCCGTCCTGCAGTTTGACATCGAGTCTCATACGAAATCAGCCATCGAAAGACATGCCGGGCTTATTCAACAATCAGCGGGAGAACGGGTTCGCGAGGAGCTGTTCAAAATGCTCCAAAGTACCAAATCCCACCATTACCTTTGCCAGCTGGCAGACACCGGTCTGTTGTTTGCCACCCTGCCCGAGCTTGCGGAGTTAAAGCAATGCCGTCAAAACCGATTTCATCAATTCGACGTGTTAGAACATACCCTGCGCGCCTATTACCATCTGGAAAGATTACTGGATTCCAGCTCTGATCAGGCCCTGCTGACGGTAAAAGGCGCCCCCCTGGCGTACCGAATCGCCGAGTCCCGCAGGCCTTTGCTGAAGTTTTCCATTTTGCTGCATGATATCGGAAAACCGACCGTTCAAACCGCTGACAGGGACGGGAACATTCATTTTTACGGCCATGAACGCCAAAGCGCTCAAATGGCCGAAGCCATTTGCAAGCGGCTAAAATGCTCAATCCGGGATGCCGACAGCATTTGTTTTCTTGTACGGCATCACACCCGCCCGCTTTCTCTTTTTAGGGCCTTAAAGGCCCAAAACGCAGATCCCCACGCGATCACCCGGTTTTTTATCAAATGCGCCGAACATACCTGCGAACTCCTTATGTGTGCAGCCGCTGATATGTTGGCCAAGGAAAAAGAGCAAAACGATCGCAGCCGTGCATTCATAATATTTGTAAACCGATTACTTGCTGATTTTGAAACCGATTTTAAGCCCAAAAAGTCAATGCCCCCACTGATAACCGGCCATGACTTGAAAAATAATTTCGGCTTGAAACCTTCGCCGCTGTTTAAAAAAATATTAGACCGTTTGGAAGAAGAACGGTTGTCACGAAGTGATATGACCCGGCAGGACGCCGAGGCGTTGGTTAAAAGGTTAATTCGTGATCAGGAGTCAACCGGGGACAGATGACAGGGGTCAGGTACCAGATATCGAGCACACGTTATATTGGTTTGATTGGTTTAATTCGTTCAATTGGTTCGGTTGAAGCCAACCAATTCAACCAATGAGACAAATAAAACGAATTTAACAAATCCTTGAACCCTGAACCCCTGAACCTTTTAACGTTGGCTGTGCCAATTATTATTTCAAGCCATCTAGAGCCGCGTATATTTGATCCCGAATTTCCTCCACTTTGCCGACACCTTCGATACGAATATATTGGGGGGCGGCGGATTCACCGGATTTTTCCCAATCCTTATAATAATCAATCAAAGGCTCCGTCTGCGCATGATAAACCTCCAGTCGTTTACGGACCGTTTCTTCCTGGTCATCGTCTCGTTGGATCAAAGGTTCACCGCTAACATCATCTTTGCCCTCTTCTTGGGGTGGATTGAAAATAATATGGTAGGTCCGCCCGCTGGCCAGATGAACACGGCGTCCGCTCATGCGTTTGATGATTTCTCCATCGGGGACATTGATGTCAACCACGGCCTCAACCGGCACCCCGGCCTCCTTCAGGGCATCTGCCTGGGGGATGGTTCGGGGAAATCCGTCAAACAGAAATCCTTTTTCGCAATCCGGCGCTTTAATCCGTTCCTTAACAAGGCCGATGATCACGTCATCCGGGACAAGCTTACCTGCATCCATATATTCCTTAGCCTTTAAGCCCAACTCGGTGCCGTCCTTTAAAGCCGCACGCAGCATGTCCCCGGTTGAAATTTGAGGGATTTGGTAATTATCTTTAATGCAGTTGGCTTGGGTACCTTTACCCGCTCCGGGTCCGCCCAGCAATATCAAACGCATGTGTTGTCCTCCTTCCTACAGGTTAGAAAATTGGAATATTTTATAATCGCAAATTAAAATTTATCAGAAAACACGGACGAAGTCGTATGGGCTTCGCTCAAAATTTTGCGGGCAGAGTATGGCGGAAGGATAACAGCGTGTCAAGATAATATTCAGCGGTTGTTTGGCCCCTTGATTTTAGGTTGAAGCAGTATAAATAAAATTTTTATTCAAAATATTGGAAATTTTTCTTGTCAAACAACATGATATAATATATGTATAAACGCTTAACGTAAATTAATATAAAATTGATGATATCAATACGTTACACATTTTTTTGAAAAGGGGGCGAGAAATTTGAAGGACATCGAAGTTAAAGTTTTTGACAACGATATCGAGAAGGCCATGCGGATCTTGAAAAAGAAGATTCAAAACGATGGTCTGTTCAAACGGCTTAAATTGAAAAAGAGCTATGAGAAGCCGAGCGAACACAGACGTCGTAAGATGCGCGAAGCCTTAAGAAGGGAAAGAATCGCGGCTTCCCGCGCGGCCAGATTTAGAAGAGGATAGAGATCGATTCCAATAATTGAAAACCCGGCAGAAACCTCAATTTTGCCGGGTTTTTTTATACGCATTCCAGCATGTCTGTTAAAGAGCCATACAACCGCTGTCTGAAGACCATGTACGGCCTTAGAAGGTTCGGGATCATACTCGATCTGGAGACCATCGAGGCCATCTTAAATGCGCTTGGAAACCCCCAGAACAATTTTGCCAGTATCCATGTGGCCGGAACCAACGGGAAAGGATCGGTTGCATCGTCCCTATCCGCTATTTTGCACGAGTCCGGTTATAAGGTGGGCTTGTACACCTCCCCTCACCTCGTTCGTTTCAACGAAAGAATCTGTATCAACAATCGCCAGATCTCAGACGCCGATGTGGTAAAATCGTTTAAAGCGGTCCAACAGGTCCATCACGGAAATCGCAGCCCGACCTTTTTTGAATTTGCCACCGCTATGGCACTTTACGAGTTCGGCCGCCAAAAAGTGGATTGGGCCGTAATCGAAACCGGTATGGGCGGACGCTTTGATGCGACCAATGTGATTCAGCCGGCGATGTCCATCATCACCAATGTATCCATGGAACATCGGGATTATCTGGGAAACACCCTGGCCCAGATCACCCGCGAAAAAGCAGGTATCATAAAGCGGGGAGCGCCGGTGATCACCGCCATAAAACAAAAACAGGCCCAGGCCGTTGTTCTTCGTACTGCCGCAAAAAAATCGGCGCCGCCATACGTCCTGGGGAGAGATTTCAAAGTGAGGCGACAGCGCGCCGGCGAGTTCTCCTATTACGGCATTGAAAATACCTGGCACAATATGCATACCGCACTTTTGGGACACTATCAGGTCGATAATGCAGCCCTCGCCATAGCAGCCTGCGAATTGCTCAATAAAGATAAAGCTGAAATTTCCGAGAACAATATTCAAGACGGGCTCACCAAAACCCGGTGGCCGGGCAGACTGGAAATTGTATCTGACAATCCTTTCGTTATCCTGGACGGAGCGCACAATTTAATCGCAGCACGCAATCTATCCAAATTTCTATCCGAAAACCTGGCCCATCGGCGCATCACCCTGGTGGTGGGTATATTAGACGATAAACCCTACGGGGCCATGCTCAAAAGCTTGCTGCCCGTATGCGCACGGGCCATTATCACCCGTGCAAAAACCGACCGGGCATTAGCCCCCCAACGGCTTTATGCGGCTGCTAAAAAAATCATTGCAGATGTAACGATGATACCCGAAGTCGCGGCGGCAGCTCGCCATGCGATTGAGGCCGCAAATCCCGATGATGTTATCTGTATCGCCGGCTCATTGTACGTTGTCGGCGAAGCCAAAGAAGCCATCGAGAAAGGGCTTTTCAAATCCGTAAAAATACGAAAACCCTCCTAATTCTATTAGATCTTGACTAAAGTCTATGAATAATTTAAATTTTTACCACTTCCGGATTCCGACATCCAAAATCCGATTTTTTTTTAGAAGCGCCCGTAGCTCAGGGGATAGAGCGTCAGCCTCCGGAGCTGAAAGCCGCTGGTTCGAATCCAGCCGGGCGTACCAGCAAAATAAAGGGTTTAGGAGAGATTCTAAACCCTTTATTAATTTATAAATTCAATTACCCCACAGTATCCCCCACAGACTTAAAGTAAATCAAGTTGCATTGCTATTTCTTAGCCGCAATATAATCTGGCCCCATAACCCGAAGGTCGCAGGTTCAAATCCTGCCCCCGCTGCCACCATAAAATTAAGTAAACCTACAATTCAAAATAATTATTAAGAAAGGGAAAGATTCGGTTTGGCAAGACAGGAAGATTTAATCGACAAACAGGTTTTTTTTAATATTAAGCTTTCAAATCCGCAACTATCACGAAAGCTATATTTCGATCCGAAATCCAAAAAATTATCTTACACTTTAGAAGATGCATTCATAGCCGTAAGATGCAATTCTCAAAATTAGTGTATGGCGTTAGCTAATCTTAAACCGCCAACGAGAACCGTCATCTCAGGAGCGGTCAGCGTCAGCAGTTGCGCACGATCAACCAGAAGTTCCTCTGCTGATACGGCGTATTTGGTTTTGAGGTAGTTACGGAACCCGTCTGCAGCCGGTTCGAGTACGGCGAATGACTTCACGGCGGTTTGCTTCTGCGACGCATCCGTGCGTCCCGGTGTGAAGGGAACGGTCACATCGTGACCGGCATTCTTCGCAGCTTGCTCAACGCCGGCGCAACCGCCCAGGACTATCACGTCAGCAAGCGAAACCATCTTCCCGCCGGACTGCGCGCTGTTGAACTCCTTTTGGATTCCCTCAAGGGTCTGCAGCACAGTTTTCAGTTGGGCCGGCTGGTTGACTTCCCAATCCTTTTGCGGGGCAAGACGAATTCGCGCTCCGTTCGCCCCGCCGCGCTTGTCGGAGCCGCGGAACGTGGACGCCGACGCCCAAGCCGTCGAGACCAGTTCCGGGATCGACAGGCCCGAGGCAAGGATCTTGCCCTTGAGGGCGGCGATGTCCTGCGCGTCGATCAGCTCATGATCGACGGCGGGCACCGGGTCTTGCCAGACCAGTTCCTCCGCCGGGACCTCCGCGCCGAGATAGCGCGAGCGGGGACCCATGTCACGATGGGTCAGCTTGAACCACGCCCGGGCGAAAGCGTCCGCGAATTCCTCGGGGTTCTGCTGGTAGCGCCGCGCGATCGGCTCGTAAATCGGGTCGAAGCGCAGCGAGAGGTCCGCCGTGGTCATCATCGGCCGGTGCTTCTTCGACGGGTCGTGTGCGTCAACCACCATGTCCTCTTCGGCCACGTCCTTGGCCAGCCACTGATGCGCGCCGGCCGGGCTCTTGACCAGCTCCCACTCGTATTTGAACAGCACGTTCAGATAGCCCATGTCCCATTTGGTCG
>JAQYWI010000086.1 GCA_030145015.1 Desulfobacterales bacterium | reverse complement strand
CCTATATCCCTGAGATATTCGTAATCGCCCGCAACTCGACTTTCACCTACAAGGGCAAAGCGGTCAAGGCCCAGGAGGTGGCCGAAGACCTGGGGGTGCGTTATGTCATGGAAGGCAGCGTTCAAAGAATATGGTGTCAAATCTTGAATAGTGAATAATCATTTACATCTATGATTTAATTGGATACGTATCCTCTATGGGCAGAGCATGGCGGATAGAATACGAGGGGGCACTTTATCACATATTATCCCGGGGTAATGAGCAGGGCGATGTTTTTTATGACCATACAGATCGTGGGCGGTTTTTAGATACTATCGGAGAATTGTCGGAGCGATTTGCAGTGGATATCTTTGCCTATGTTTTGATGGACAACCATTATCACCTGTTGCTAAAAACGAGGCGTGCTAATCTGTCCAAAGCCATGCAATGGTTTGGCACCACATACACTCGACGGTTTAATAACCGTCATTATAGGAGCGGGCATTTATTTCAGGGCCGATTTAAAAGTATCATCATAGAAAATGACGCATATTTGATGCAGCTTTCCTGCTACATTCATCGAAACCCGTTAAGAGCAGGCATCGTTAAACGACTGGCTGATTACCGGTGGAGCAGCTATTTAGCCTATGGATATGGAAAATCTAAGCCGGATTGGTTGTCAACAAAATTGATTTTATCCCAATTTGAGCATGAAGATGCGCATAAGCAGTACCGCGAGAAAGTTCAGAAATATTCACAAGAGGAAAAGCGATTGTGGGAAGAATTCCGACATGGTTTGTTTTTAGGATCCAAGAGATTTGTAACTGGACTTCGCAAACAACATATGCCGGAAAAATCTGATAAAGAAATATCCGCCCATCGCCAATCGGCAGAAAGTTTGGACCCAGACAAAATCTCAGATAGTGCAGCACAACTGCTTGGCTGTAATGTGGAAGAATTAAAAAAATTATCGAGAGTTTCCGGGTCCCAGAAAGAAAAAAGAGATATCATCATTTATTTAATCTGGCAGACAGGGTTGCTAACCAATGAGAGGATCGGTGCGATTTTTGATTTGACATACTCATCGGTCAGCCACAGTGTGAAGGCGGTTAAGTCCAGACTGGCAAAAGAGCATAAATTTAGAGATTTCATAGAGGATTTGAATTCACAATTCAAGGTTTGACACCCATTTCCTGCCAGCTTAAGCCGGAAAACGACAACTCAAGGCTCCATGAGGAGATTCAGGCCGGAAAACGACAAGTCGGTATTCATGAATATCAACCGAAAATTGTTATTCGCCTCATTGTCTAATCCTTTGACCATCCTTTGCAATTGTATTATATAGAACCCATCTCTAATTCATCTATAAGCGAATATCTTACAATTAAATTGGGGCGAAGCCTCTAACTTGTAGAAGGATCTCATATTATGGCCGATGCTAAGACTCCAAGTCAGAAAAATGACAAAAACAGGCGCTCGGGTTTAGATCGCCGGTGGATTATTGCACCCCATGACGGTCCCGAAAGGCGCAGTGGTAAAGACAGAAGGGAAACATTGGAAAATGGCGATTTGATAGTGGCAGAAAATAGCGATTCAAATGAAATTGCCACCATACAAGATCTTCTGATGGCCAATTCAATGCAGTTGGATGCCATTGCCCAGTTGCTAATTGAAAAGGGCATATTTTCCAAGGAAGAACTCTTTGACATGCTTAAGCGTATTCAGAAAGAATACCAGAAGACGGTTGGTCCTGATCAATAATTCTTCGCCGTATAGTCCAAAATTTCGCTACTATAATGATAAAAGGGTACAACCGTGATCAAGAAAATCATTTCAGGTGGACAGACCGGAGCTGACCAGGCGGCACTTGACGCGGCCATAAAACTGGGTATTCCACACGGCGGATGGATTCCCAAAGGCAGGTTAACCGAAAATGGACCCTTGCCGGAAAAATATGATCTAAGCGAAATGCCTGTTACCAGTTACGCATTAAGAACTGAGCAAAACGTAATAGATTCCAATGGTACGCTAATCATAAGTCACGGCAAATTGACTGAAGGCTCTGATTACACACGCAAAATGGCTTTAAAGCACCAGCGCCCATGGCTGCATATAAATCTAAACCAAACACCTGCCTTTAAAGCCGCAAACTTAATTAGATCCTGGATAAAGGAAAACACCATTGAAATTCTAAATGTCGCCGGGCCCCGGGAAAGCAAAGATAATTTGATATATCAAGACGTTTCGAAATTAATCGAATCGGTCTATTATTTGGAATTGATACAGACCCGCCCGCCGGAATCGGCGCCGCTTCAAAGCAGCGACCGCCGTGCATCTGATAAGCAGCCCCAAACGGTTCAAGAAGCCGTTGCGAAACTCATATCTGAATTACCATTAAAAGATAAGACGACCATCGCCAATATGGATGAGGCCGAATTGATCAGACTCAATTCGTATTTAGGAAGGCACATCCTGGAAAAATTTGGCCTGTGGTCCGGAAACGAAAAACTGGTAGAATCCTGCCTGGCGATAGCTGATCACCCGCTGCACAACGAAGACGATACGGTAAAAGTCATTATTAAAAAATTATGGCAGGAATTGAAAGAGACGCATCGGCTAAGAATCATTAAATAGATGCGGTTGAGCCTGTTAGCACTTTGTCCTGTTGCCGGTTGGCCCGCAAGAATAAGGAGGCATTGTGAAAGCATTTCGATTACTTCCGCCGATAAAGGACCGGATTTATTGGATTCGAGCAATGATGTTTACGGGTATCATTGTGCTTTTGGCCCCCTTCGGATTTGCTGAGGATCAGCCCACAGAAAAAGACAAAAATCAGATTGGCGAACAGATTCAGATCGTTGCGGATAAATTGATAACCAACAATGCGGAAAAATATGCGGAATTTACTGGAGATGTTCGCGCCAGTCAGGGAAATTTTACGATTACTTCAGAACACCTTCGGATTTACTACAAAGACAATCTAGATAACCGGCAAAATCAAACCGGCAGTCAAGAATTAATCCAACGAATTGTTGCCAGCGGCAATGTAAAAATATCATCCGACAAATATACAGCTGAAACCGATCAGGTTGAATACGACTTGGACAGCACGGTTTTGGTACTAACGGGTGAAAATTCAACGATTAAGAGCGGAAAGAATTTAATAACCGGTTCCAAAATTACAGTCCACCGTAAAGACGGGCAAATTGTAGTGGAAAGAGGCGCAGAAAAGCGCGTCAAAGCCATGTTTTATTCAAAGGACGAGCAGAAGGAGGAATGAAAAAATTCTGTGCGGTATAAATTTACCGTTTACGGGATCAATTTTTAAGGGCGCCGATTTTTCAACTTACGCAGTTTCTGTAAATTTTTATACTTGAGCATCAGGTCAAACCATTGGTGAAATAAGGGTGCCAGATCCTCGAATGGTTTTTTGCCGGATGAGATAATCTTTCTTTCGGCTTCTGCCAGGGCTTCAAGGAAATCATTGCGCTCAGGTTCGTGTATTAAAAGGTGGCGATATATTTCAGCGGCCTTATCCCAATACCCCTGGTCTGCGTAAACCCTTGCCATAGTGGCTGTATAAAAGTCTGTTTCTTTTTCCATAGAGATATTTAACTCATGGTTTGGGTAATCTTTGGGGCTTAAGAATCAGTTCATCTTCAGCGACCATGCCCAGTTCCTGCCGTGCGATATTTTCAATATATTTAGGATCATGCTTCAAGCGATCGATTTCGACACTCAGAGAAAGATTTTGCCGGGATCGCTGCTCATTTTTTTCAGCCAGCTGATCCCTTTCTTTTTTTAGAATATTTAAATCAATTAAGCCATGTTCACCGAATATAATGAAAAAGAGTAGTGAAAACAGCAGCACAACAGTGACGGATAGGAAGATGCCTTGCGTTCTTGTCATTTTTTGCTTAGGCCCTTTTTAACTTCGGCTACAACACTTAGCAATTCCGGACTTTTTATTAAATAAGAACATGTACCGAAAATAATCAATCCTGTAAGAATACATCCAATCAATCCCAGCAGCAGTTCCATAACCCCTCCGCCTTCAGGCGGAATAAAAACAAAACCCGCACCCCAGACAACAACCCCCATAAATCCTGCACTGAACAATGTCCTGAAAGCAGATCGCGTGATGCTTCTCCATCCCAGGGATCCAAGCTTTGCGCGCAACGCATGAACCAGCAGTGCGAGGTTCAAAATCGAAGCAAGCGACGTTGCCAGGGCAAGTCCTCCGTGCGCCAGCGGTCTCATCAAAATAATGCCGAGCACGATATTGACCCCTATAGAGACAAGCGCCATGATCATTGGCGTGTGGGTGTCTTTTAGGGCAAAAAAGGTGGCGGCAACGATTTTGACCGCCGAAAACGCCCCTAGACCCATAGCATAATATAAAAGCGCCTGGGCAGTCAACTGAGTTGCAAGCGATTTGAATTCCCCGCGTTGAAACAATAGGGCCACAATTGGCTCCCTTAAGATGATTAAACCCACCATCGAAGGAATCGTGAAGAATATGATTAACCTTAAAGCATAGCCAAAAGTATTTTTTAGAGCTTCAACATCATTGCTGGCTGCCTGCCGCGATAGACTCGGCAAAACAGCGGTAGCCGCAGCGATGGCGAATATACCGAGCGGGAACTGAACCAGGCGGTCGGCAAAATACAGATAGCTTACGCTGCCCTCCTTCAACAAGGACCCCAGGAGACCACCGACCAGAACATTAACCTGATAGACGGCTCCGCCTAAAATTATGGGGGGCATGAGCGCGCCAATTTTTTTTAATCCGGGATGGAAAAGTTTACCTTTTGGCCGCAGGATGAGTCCTTTTCGAATCATAAAGGGCAGCTGAAGTCCAAGTTGAAGAACACCCCCCATTAGCACCCCGATGGCAAGCCCCATGACGGGGTTCGACAAATACGGACATATGAAAATGACGGAACAAATCATCGCCAGATTCAGCAAAACCGGAGCTAGGGCGGGAGCCGCAAAATGCCCGAAAACATTTAGGATTCCCATACATAAAGCCACCAGGCCGATAAAGAAAATGTACGGGAACATAATGCGTGTAAGGGTAATGGTGAGGGAAATCTTACCCGGTGAGTCAAAAAATCCGGGTGCGATTACCTTTACGATCAGGGGAGCCAGCAATACGCCGAGAATGGAAAGAACCACCAGCAGGATGGACAATACGAACAGAGCTGATCGGGCGAGGCGCAAGCCTTCATCTTTCCCATCTTCTGTAAGATAATCCGTCAGCACCGGTATAAACGCATTACTAATGGCGCCTTCCCCAAAAAGTTTCCTTAAGAGATTCGGAATCCTGAAAGCGGCAATAAACGCATCTGAACTGTGACCGGCGCCAAAATACCAGGCAATGACCGCATCACGAATATAGCCCAGGATACGGCTCAATAACGTAGCCGCCCCGACGACTCCGGCCGCTTTAATGACTCGGGAATTTTCTGTCATGTTATCAAGCAAAAATCGGACTTATGACCAATTAACCACCCCGCCGCAAGCGGTCGGGGTATGTAAAAGGAATTATCCTATTATATTCCCCCTCACCCTAGCCCTCTCCCTCAGGGAGAGGAAACTAGCGGAAACCCCACCGCAAGCGGATGGGGTATTGAAAAGAACTTAATAAAAAGGTACTGTTAGAAATGCCAAAGGTTCTTGAAAGTCTCGTCTCTGGAGTACTGGAGTGATGGAGTATTGGAGTGCCGAAATTGAATCGTTTCGAGTTTCGCGTTCCGGCCCGCGACGAGCTCGGCCGAGTCGGTTACGGGTTGAAATATTGCAAATTAAACGCTGCAGTGCATGACTCGCAACTCGGAACCCGTAACACGCAGCGAAAGAACGAACCCAACACGCCAGCACTTCAATTCTCCGAAATTAATTGAAATTGAAAGCTCCCACCATGGATTACCTTCTTTTGAGTTCATGATCCGAAAAAAATTATTGACATCACAATTTGTGTTCAGTATGTATAGTGGTTTATAATAATTTTAATTAAGGAGTGGATCCCGTTGGCAAATCATAAATCAGCAGAAAAACGCGCCCGCCAAAACGAGAAACGGCGGCTGCGCAACAAAGCGGTAAAAACCAGAATAAAACACGTCACCAAGGATGTTCGGTCGACATCTGGTGAAGCGTCAAAAGAAGCCGCATCGGCCAAATTGAATACGGCTCAATCGATGATTGACAAAGCAGCCAAAAAAGGTGTTATTCACAAGAAAACAGCTGCCAGAAAGATATCGCGCCTTTCAAAATTGGTAAATGCCATTACTATTTTCTGATTCTAGAAATCATCGCTCAACCGATTAACAACTTTTTCTGCAATTCGTTGCGAAAGCACCCGAATTGCATCCCGTCTGTTTTGGTCCGTGCGTTCCTTGTCCGCATCGACGATATACCCTTCGTCGGCGGTAAGTCCGTTAGCTGCCCAAACAACACTGCCATCCTGTTTTTTTAAGTTCAAATCAATTGTAACCGTAACCCGTCTCTCACCGGCCGTATCTTTATTTCGCGTCGAAATCGTTCTGACGGCGACCTCTTCCACCTCGCCGCTCAAGACAACATCGGCATCATCAATGCCACTTGCCAGACTTTCGGTTTTGCGAAAAGTGAGTTCTGATAGAAGGGCCGCCGTAACAATGTTTTCAACCCCTGTCTCCTGGGTCCGGTTTTCTAAAACTTTTACGAAAAGACGATCGCTATCACCCGGGAGTCCGCCCTCCCCCGCAAGCCGGTACCCGCACGCCCCACACAGCACCGCAATTAAAAAGATTATTAGGCTGCACTTGCTTGTGTTCAAACCCATCTCCCTAATGTCAGGTTTCGGTGTTCAGGTGTCAGGATGATACAGAGGACAGCCTGCGACGAGCTCCCTTCGGCATGTTAGGGGCCTGAGCTTGTCTAAGGCAGCCCCGTCGAGCACAGAAAACAGATGACAGAAGAAAAAAGGTAGCTTTTTCTGTCCCCCGTCATCTGTTTGCTGACACCTGAAATCTGACATCTGACACCTGACACCTGAATTTTAGACCACAATATTGACCAGCTTGCCCTTCACATAAATAACCTTCTTTATCTCTTTGCCGTTCGTAAATTTCTGAGCCCGCTCATCATCAAGCGCCATCTGTTTGATGGTTTCTTCGGCAACACCGGGATCCACAGAGAATTTACTTCTCAATTTACCGTTTACCTGTATAACAATTACAAGTTCATCCTTTTCTAAGGCCTCTTCCAGAAAAGACGGCCATTTCGCAAGCAAAACGCTGGAGGTATTGCCGAGTGTCTCCCACAACTCTTCGGCAAAATGGGGCACGATCGGAGATAACAGCAGCGTAAGCGTTTCCATGGCAAACCGCATCACACGCGCCTGTTGTGCATTGTTTTCAGCACCCTTGATGTCGGACATCGCATTAAAAAGCTCCATTATGGCACTTATCGCCGTATTAAAATGGTAGCGATCCTCGATATCGTGCGTAACCTTCATTATGGTTTGGTGCGTTTTTTTAGAGAGCTCCCGTATGGCACCCTCAAGGGCGACGGGGCTGTCTTCAAACGCAGGGACATCTTTTACCTGATCCATCCATTCTGCCGCTAAACGCCACACTCTGTTTAAAAACCGATAACCCCCTTCAACGCCCTGCTCGCTCCATTCAAGATCCCGTTCAGGCGGTGCCGCAAACAGGCAAAAAAACCGGGTTGTATCAGCACCATATTTTTCCAAAAGAATATTGGGATCAATGACATTCTTTTTCGATTTGGACATCTTTTCTACGCGTCCCAGCGTCACGGGCGCATCGCAATGAACACAAACACGACTTCCCTCCACAACCTTTACTTCATTGGGGAGCAAATTGCCGTGTTTGGGGCACGCAGCCGTTTCTTTGCAAACCATCCCCTGGGTTAACAACCGCGTGAAAGGTTCTTTGAACTTGACCAGACCCTGATCGTTTAGAACACGGGTATAATAGCGTGAATAGAGCAGATGCAAAATGGCATGCTCAACGCCGCCGATATACTGATCAACCGGCATCCAGTAATCTACCGCCTCCGGATCGAACATGCCTTTATCAAATTGCGGGCTGCAATATCTGTCAAAATACCAGGATGATTCAACAAATGTATCCATGGTGTCGGTCTCCCGACGTGCCGACGGATGGCCGCATTCGGGACACTTCACCTGTACAAACGAATCCAGCTGAGGCAGTGGTGACCTGCCGCCTTCCAGCAGTTCGACATTTTCAGGCAGTACGACCGGAAGTTCTGATTCCGGAACGGGTACGATTCCACAACCATCGCAATGGATTATGGGAATCGGTGCCCCCCAGTATCTTTGCCTTGAAATACCCCAATCCCTTAGCCGAAAGCTAACCTCCGCCTGTCCCAGGTTATTTTTTTCCAGAAACCCGGCAATCGCCGCCATCGCCTTTTTATTTTCCATTCCGTTGAAATCACCGGAATTCACCATGATGCCCGGACCCACATAGGCCTCTGCAAGACTTTCAGACTCCAGATCTTCATCTTCAGGTTTTACGACGACGATGATGTCCAGACCATATTTCTTGGCAAAATCAAAATCGCGCTGATCATGGGCCGGAACAGCCATCACGGCACCGGTTCCGTATTCCATAAGGGCAAAGTTGGCCGTATAAATCGGGATGCGCTTGCCGCTTAAGGGGTTAATGCAGTTGACACCCAGAAATACGCCTTCCTTTTCATATTCATCCACCGCTTTATCCGATCGATCCAGCATCGACATCTTATCGACAAACGCCGCCACCTGGTCTTCCTGAGTCGTGCCCCGCGAAAGCTGAACGGTCAACGGATGTTCCGGCGCCAGGCACATAAAGGTTGCACCGAAAACCGTATCGTGGCGGGTCGTAAATACCGGAATGACGAGATCCTGGTTTTCAACCGCAAAACGAATTTCAGCCCCGAAACTTTTACCGATCCAGTTTTTCTGCATGGTGGTTACTTTTTCCGGCCATCCGGGCAACTGATCAGAATGCGTGAGCAGGTCATCCGCATAGGCCGTTGTTTTGAAAAACCATTGCCACAGTCTTTTCTGGCGAACCTGCTGACTGCATCGCCAGCACAAACCGTCTTCGACCTGTTCATTGGCCAGAACCGTCTGGCAAGATTCGCACCAGTTCACAAACGATTCCTTGCGATAGGCCATTCCGTTTTCATACATCTTCAAAAATAACCACTGTTCCCACCGATAGTATTCAGGCCGGCAGGTCGCAATTTCTCTGCTCCAATCATAGGAGAATCCCAGCTGCTTGAGCTGAGCACGCATGGCATCAATGTTGGCATAGGTCCATTTGGCCGGATGGGTCTTGTTGGCAATGGCGGCGTTTTCTGCCGGCATGCCGAAGGCATCCCAGCCCATGGGGTGCAACACATTGAATCCGCGCATGCGCTTGTATCGGGCGACGACATCACCGATGGTATAGTTTCGGACATGCCCCATGTGAATGTTGCCGGAAGGATACGGAAACATCTCTAGGAGATAATATTTTTTCTGAGTCCGATCTTCCCCAACCTTGAACAGTTTGGTTGACTCCCAGTAGGTCTGCCATTTGGGCTCAATTTTTTTCGGATCGTATTTCGCGTGCATTACAGCTACCTGCCTTAGTTCAAGTTGACTAAATAAAACTTCCCCGAAGCTCATCTCCGAGCCTCAGGGAAAAATTTTTGCGTATTTTTTCCATGCCACAAAATGATAACAATAGCAAGGCTGTCAGTCAACTCACACAGAGGCGTAACCGATTCGCAATTTTATCTTTCAAAAATGCCGGTATCGAGGACGAGGAGGAGTACGAGTGTTATGCAACGTTCCGCCGCCTCGTACGCGTACGCATCGTCGTCCTCGTTCTCGTTATCTAACGCCCCATATCCTCTTTGTGAGACCGGTCACCTAATGGCCGTTGATCTCGAACTGAGAAATCGTTTGACTTGTTATGGAAATTTCGAGATGCTATCAATTGAAAATCTGCCAGGACCAGCGTCGGTAATGAAAGGACCCATTAAAAATTGAACCCATCCACGGATCTCAAGGTTAAACCTTCATGAGTATAAAGATTCTTATAAACGCCATTGACCCGGAAGAATGCCGGGTCGCCAAAGTAAAAGCGGACAAGCTGGAAGAATTTTATATTGAAAGTGCGGCCCGCGAAATAACCCAAGGGAATATCTATAAAGGCATCATCGCACGAATCGAGCCAAGCCTCCAGGCGGTTTTTGTCGACTACGGTGCCGAACGACACGGATTTTTACAAAAACCTGAAATTCACAGCGACTATTATCGGGACAATGAAGGTGGAAATCATTCAATCGAAAAGATCGTTAAGCGCGGGCAGGAAGTCATGGTGCAGGTCACCAAAGAGCCGTTTATGAGAAAAGGCGCCATGCTGACAACCTACATATCATTGGCGGGCAGACACCTTGTTCTCATGCCGGGAAGCGATAAACTCGGAATTTCCCGCAAGATTGAAGATGAACAGGAACGCAATCGATTGAAAGATTTGGTAGATAAATTAAAGCCTCCGGAAGGATTCGGTCTCATTGTGCGAACCGTCGGTATTAATAGCACCAAAACCCTTTTATCACGCGATTTAAAATACCTTCTGCGACTTTGGAAAACGATTAAAGAAAGCGTAATGAAGGATCCGGCGCCTGTGCTGCTTTACAGGGAAAGAGACCTCGTTTTACGGTCAATCCGGGATTATTTTACGCCCGACGTCAACGAGATTCTTATCGATGATCCTGCCGTTTACCAGGAGGTCAGGAAGTTTATCAAAATTATTTCCCGCAAACATCACAAAATCGTCAAGTTATATAAGGGCGTCAAACCGATTTTTACCAAATTTGAAATCGAAAACCAAATTGCACCGATATTCGAAAGTCGTGTCACCTTAAAATCGGGAGGATCCATTGTCATTGAACAAACCGAAGCCCTGGTATCCATCGATGTAAACTCAGGCAAATCCACCCAAGAAAAATCCATCGAAAAGACCGCATTCCTAACCAATCTCGAAGCAGCTGAAGAGGCTGCCCGTCAGCTTCGCCTAAGAGACCTGGGCGGTCTGATTGTCGTCGATTTCATTGACATGCAAGATCTAAAAAATCGTTCAAAAGTTGAGCGCCGGCTGCGGAGCTGTGTCAGTGAAGACAAAGCCAAAACGAAAGTAGGGAAAATTTCACGATTCGGTTTATTGGAAATGTCCCGCCAACGAATCCGGCCTTCGATTGAATTCGGCAGTTATCACCCCTGCCGGTATTGCCAGGGCAAAGGGTTGGTAGCCTCCACCGAAACCCTGGCAGTGGGGTTTCTCAGAAAACTCAGTCTTGAAACCCTCAAGCCGGGAGTCACGTCCGTTAAGGGGGTTGTACCGGTTGATGTAGCTGCTTATCTTTTAAATAAAAAGCGCAAAGAAATTGCCGAACTGGAAGAACGCCGCGCCCTCAGCGTCGGGATAGAAGGTGCCCTGTCAATGACCCCGGGCGAAAGTAAGATCATATATAACGACTAAAGCGTCACCGGTCGCCCGCAGAGCGGGTGCTTTAAGGGGTGCAAAGGTCACGCTGGAACCGCGCGACCGTATAATCGTATAACCGCGTGCAAAGCACCCGGTTAAAAACAACCAATCATACGCGGTCGCAAGTTCGATGTTGACACTATATATATATTGCTGTATATGAGCGCCATTTTTATCCGAAACTGCAATTGCATGTTGACAATTTTAGATATTTGATGTGCGCGCAAAATCTGAATTTTATGTATTCTAACACAAGGAGGTAATATTTTGATCGATATCGCATATGCAATGGGCGGCGCAGGCGGAGAAGGTGCTGCGGGATTTAGCGGATTTATCCCGATTATCTTGATGTTCGTCATTTTTTATTTCCTGCTGATCCGGCCCCAGCAAAAAAGACAAAAAGAACAGCGCAATATGATAACTAACCTGAAAAAAGGCGACCGTATTATTACCAGCGGTGGATTGCACGGGCGTATAACGGGAATAGACGATTCAACATTAACCTTAGAAATAGCAGACAAGGTCCGGGTAAAGGTTGGCCGTTCCAATGTAGCGGGTATGGTCCAGCCGGCCACCCAGCCCCAACCGGAAAAAAAGTAGCCGAAATCTACAGTGGATTCAATTCGAATTCGATTTATGGCTTGTGAAATGGTTGATCGGTTAAACGGTTCGATGGAATGGCTGTTTAAGCGTTCAACCATTTGTCTATTTGGAGATAAAGAAGAGGGAACACACCATTGAAAAACTTCTCATGGAAACTGATTTTAGTTTTTGGAGTGATTGTGGCGGCAATTGTTTATGTTTTACCGACATTTCAACCGGGATTGTGGCCGCACAACCAGATAAACCTCGGGCTGGATCTTCAGGGCGGAATGCACCTGGTTTTGGAAGTGGATACCGTCAAAGCCGTGGAAGGCCAGGTCGAACGCATTTCACAGGAAGTCCGTGACCAGCTCAAAAAGGAGCGGATTCGGAAAGTCTCCCTGGATCGAATCGAGGGAACCAAAATTGCCGCCACGATTAATGATCCTCAGATCCTCGACAAATTTAATGAACTCTTAAAAGAAAACTTTGATTTTCTGAAGCGCTCGACAAAGACTGAAAATGGCGTCACAACTGTTATTATGGAGCTTACCGAAGAAGAATCCGACCAGATTGAAAAACTGGCGGTCGATCAGGCGCTGGAAACGATCCGCAATCGCATCGACCAATTTGGCGTCGCCGAACCCGATATCCGGCGCCAGGGCGAAAGGCGCATGTTAATCCAGCTACCCGGAATTAAAGATACGGATCGCGCCAAGGACCTGATCGGCCGAACGGCACTTTTGGAGTTCAAGCTGGTGGATGACGACCAGGATGTCAATGCCGCTGTGCAAGGCAATGTTCCCGCAGGAAGAGAAGTTCTTTATCGGGTTGATGAGAACGCTGAAACCGGAAAAACCTCAAAAGTACCTTTTCTTTTAAAAAAGCGCACCCTTTTAACCGGTGCGAGTCTGACCAATGCCCGCGTGGATTTTGACCAGTTCAACATCCCTTTTGTGTCCATTAACTTTGACAAAAAAGGGGCGCGGGTTTTTGAACGCATCACCGGTGAGAACGTAAACAAACGGCTGGCGATCGTGCTGGATGATACCGTTGCATCGGCACCTGTAATTCAGGAAAAGATAGCCGGCGGTCAGGCCCGTATTACCGGCAATTTTACGCTGGAAGAAGCCAAGGATCTCTCCATCGCGCTGCGCGCGGGTGCTTTGCCGGCCCCGGTCAACATACTGGAAGAGCGTACCGTTGGGCCCTCTCTTGGAGCAGACTCTATCCAAAAAGGTCTTATCTCCATGTGCATCGGGGGAATCCTGGTTGTTTTGTTTATGATCGTATACTACAAGGGTGCCGGTGTGATTGCTGATGTGGCGCTCATATTGAACATCATCCTAATTGCCGGAGGCCTGGCCGCATTTAAGGCCACCTTGACGCTTCCAGGAATCGCTGGAATTATCCTAACGATCGGTATGGCGGTTGATGCGAACGTTATTATTTTTGAACGCATTCGGGAGGAACTGACATTGGGACGCACGCCGCGTGCAGCGATCGACGCCGGCTTCAATCGTGCCACATTGACCATCCTGGATGCCAATGTCACGACTCTGATAGCCGCCGTGGTGCTGTTTCAGTTCGGAACCGGAGCGATCAAGGGATTTGCAGTAACCCTAAGTCTGGGTGTGCTTGCCAGCCTGTTTACGGCCCTGGTGCTGTCACGTCTTGTTTTTGATTACATACTCATGGGTCGCAAAATTAAAACACTCAGCATTTAGGGCATCCGTTGCCTGTTAACAATTAACGCCGCATTGGGCGTTAGGCTCGATGCGGGAGGGATATTCCATGCGGTTTATAAAAACTGAAACCAACTTCAATTTTATCGGCATAAAAAATATCGCCTTTTATTTATCGATTGCATGTATCGCCATTAGCTTTGTGTCGCTGATCATTCACAGGGGTCCCAGGTTGGGCATCGACTTTGCCGGCGGGACACTCATACAGGTAAAATTCACTTCAGCGGCACGCATAGATGATATCAAATCCGGACTTGAATCAGTGGGCCTGGGCAAATCATCCGTGCAGCAATTTGGCGAAAAGGCGGATAATGAATTTCTGATCCGAACCGAAAGCACCTATGGCAGCGGCGAGGGGTTTACAACCGATATTAAAAAGGCGCTGGAATCACCAGCCGGCGGTCAGGTGGAAATCCGCCGGGTCGAAATGGTCGGTCCCCAGGTCGGCGAAGACTTGAAGAAAAAAGCGTTGTTTGCCATGTTTTATGCGCTGCTTTTTATAACGATCTACATATCAGGCCGGTTTGAGCTTAAATGGATCCTGAGCGGGGTGGTCGCCTCTGCACTTATTGGAGCGGTTTATATTTTCAACTTATTTAATGTGAGTATCCCTTATTTGATCGGTGCAGCTTTGATGGTTTCGCTGATTGTTTTCTGGTTTCTGGAGTTAAAATTTGCAATGGGTGCCATTGTTGCCTTAATGCATGATGTCATTATAACGGTGGGTCTTTTTTCCATATTCGACAAAGAATTTACGCTTCCAATCATCGCCGCATTGCTAACGATTATAGGGTATTCATTAAACGATACCATCATTATATTTGACCGCATCCGCGAAAACACAAGAAAACATCATAAAAGGCCTTTGGAATTTATCATCAACCGCAGCATCAACGAAACGCTGAGTAGAACGATTTTGACTTCGCTGACAACCTTGGTTGTCGTGGTGACGCTTTTCCTTCTTGGCGGCGGCATCATCCACGACTTTGCCTTCGCCTTAATTATCGGTGTTCTGGTCGGAACCTATTCATCGATTTATGTGGCGAGCCCGATATTGCTGGCCTGGCAGGGTCGCGGCAAGAAGTAATACTCAATATTTCAGTCGCCCTGAATGAAGCGCCATTACCGTATTGAGACCTAAAACAAAAGAGTAAGCGTTCAGGGGTTCAGAGGTTCAGGGTTCAGGGGTTCAGGGTTCGGACAACCTTGAACGCTGAACCCTGAACCTTTGAACGTTTATGCATGAGATGGATAAACTTTTATCTTGGTTTTGTCTGAAAAGTGTTCCGGGAATCGGAAATCATCTTTTCAAACGGCTGATAAACCGCTTTAATTTACCGGAGTCGGTTTTCCAGGCGTCCGCGCAGGAATTGCTTCAGGTTGAGGGCATATCTGCTCGCCAGGTAACCGCTATACGGAATTTTAAAACGCCTGACAGCGTCAAGCGCGAGCTGGCTGAGGTGGATCAAAAAAAGGTTAACATCACGACCTTAAACGATCCCGCCTACCCGCCCCTTTTGCGGGAAATACCGGATCCACCGCCTTACCTATATGTTACCGGAAATCTGGATGGGTCCCCCAGAAATATTGCTGTCGTCGGTTCACGCAACGCAACCGAATACGGCATTTCAACGACACAAAAGCTTTGCGCGGACTTATCTGCATTTGGTATCACCATTATCAGCGGAATGGCCGTCGGGATTGATACAGCCGCCCACCACGGGGCCTTGGCGGGAAGGGGCAAAACCATTGCCGTACTGGGAAGCGGCCTGAACAATATCTATCCATCTGAAAACATAAAGCTGTTTAAACGAATTTCCGAAAGCGGCGCCGTCATTTCAGAATTTGCGCTTGACACGAAGCCTGAAGCCCATAATTTCCCAATCAGAAACAGGATCATCAGCGGTATGAGTCTTGGAACGGTTGTCGTGGAAGCAACCCGAAAAAGCGGATCTCTGATCACCGCGCGCCTTGCGGCGGAACAGAATCGGGAAGTGTTTGCCGTACCGGGAAGCATTCAATCTTTTAAAAGCACCGGCACTCACACGCTGATTAAACAGGGGGCCAAACTGGTCGAAAATGCACAGGATGTGCTTGAAGAGCTCTCCGCATTTATCGATGTTCCGAAATCAATTAAGCATCAAGACCCCAACCGCACGGCTCAAAACTTAGCTTTAATGACTCCGGAAGAACTCGCCGTGTATAAGCTCCTCAGCCCTTATCCGGAGCACATTGACATAATTGTACGTAAAACGACGATCGAACACGGAAAGCTTTTGAGCATATTATTACAACTAGAACTCAATGGAATGGTGAAACAGTTGCCGGGAAAACGATTTGTCTTATATTAGAATCTATTGCACAAATTAATCAATCGAAATTTATTAAAAAGAGAAAGTTAGGAGTAATCGTGACCAAACCGCTTGTCGTTGTGGAGTCGCCCACAAAAGTCAGAACGGTAAAAAAGTATCTGGGTAAAGATTATAATGTTGCCGCAACTGTGGGGCATATTAAAGATCTTCCGAATAAGGAAATGGGGATCGATATCGAAAATGGTTTTAAACCCAAATATAAAAGTATTCCCGGAAAGCAAAAAATAATAAAGACCTTAAAACAGGCAGCCGGAGATGCGGCCGACATTTATCTGGCGCCGGATCCGGATCGCGAGGGCGAAGCCATTGCATGGCATACCTCCGAGGTACTTCAAAAAGAGGGCCGTAAATTTTACCGCGTCCTTTTCCATGAATTGACCAAAGATGCCATTCACAGGGCCATGGCTTCTCCGGAGAGCCTTGACCGCCCGAAATATGAAGCCCAGCAGGCGCGCAGGATACTCGATCGGCTGGTTGGCTACCAGATATCACCGCTGTTATGGCGCAAGGTAAAAGGCGGTTTGAGTGCCGGTCGCGTCCAATCTGTTGCGCTGCGCATCGTCTGTGAGCGGGAACGCGCTATCCACGCTTTTGAATCCCGCGAATACTGGTCCGTCACCGCTCATCTTGAAGGTGAAGCCCCTCCCCCGTTTACCGCAAAATTAACCAAAAAAAATAATGACAAAATCGAAATTCCAAATGAAGAAAAAACCAAGGCGATTTTAGCGGATCTTGAAGACGAGAAATTCGTGGTCAAAAAAATAGTTAAAAAAACGACACGCAAAAATCCGCTGCCGCCTTTTACGACCAGCAAACTTCAACAGGATGCGATTCGAAAACTACGATTTTCAGCCAAAAAAACCATGCTGATTGCCCAGCAACTCTATGAAGGTATTGAGCTCGGTCCGGGTGAACCCGTCGGGCTTATCACCTATATGCGCACCGATTCCACTCGCATCGCCAAAGAAGCCGCAGAAGACGCCCTGCGACTGATCCGTGAAAAATTCGGTCATGCATATGCCCTGGAGCAACCCCGGTTTTTTAAAAATCGCAAAAAAGTGCAGGATGCCCATGAGGCCATTCGCCCGACAGCGGTTTCTCACATCCCCGAAAAGGTGGCCCCGCATTTATCGAAGGACCAACTGGCTTTATACCGTCTCATCTGGCAGCGCTTTGTCGCTTCCCAGATGTCACAGGCCCTGATTAATCAGGTTTCGGTGACAATTGCGGCCGACCCCTATCAGTTTGCGGCCAGCGGATCGACGGTTAAATTCCCGGGCTTTATGGCCCTTTACATGTCGGTCGATGATGAAATCGCAAATAAAGACCCGAAAAAAACAACGGCCCTGCCGGAGCTAGCGGAAGGTTTGATTTTAAAGCTTCTGCAGCTGGAACCCAAACAGCATTTCACGATGCCGCCCCCCAGATTTTCGGAGGCCTCGCTGGTAAAAGAACTTGAGGAGAACGGAATCGGCCGCCCCAGTACCTACGCCAGTATTTTGTCCACCATTCGAGAAAAAGAATATGCGGACCTGGAAAACAGATATTTTAGACCCACCGAACTGGGATTTATTGTAAACGATCTGCTGGTAAAGAACTTTCCGGAGGTCTTTGACGTGGAATTTACCGCTCGAATGGAAGAAAATCTGGACCGCGTTGAATCCTCAGAAGCCGAGTCAGCCGAGATTTTAGCCCAATTTTATAAGCCTTTTAAAAAAGATCTGGAGGCTGCATCTGAAGGTATGCTCAGTGTCAAAGGCGTAGGACTGCCCACCGGCCTCAACTGCCCCGAATGCGACAAGCAGCTGCACATAAAAGTTGGAAAAAACGGGCATTTTCTGGCATGCAGCGGCTATCCGGATTGCAACTACTCCAGAGACTACACCCGCGATGAAAAAGGGAATATCCAGGCAATTGAAACCTCAATCGATGAAGTCGTTGACAAATCTTGCGATAAATGCGGCAGTCCAATGGTTATCAAACGCGGCCGCTATGGAGAATTTCTGGCGTGCAGCGCCTATCCGGATTGCAAAAATACCCAATCTTTGAATTCCAATGGCGCCAACAGTAAAATCGGTGTGAAGTGTCCGCAAGACAGTTGTGCTGGAGAAATCGTTGAAAGGAAATCAAAGCGCGGTAAGATATTTTATGGTTGCAGCCAATTTCCGAAATGCGAGTTTGCCACCTGGGATAAACCGGTGGCCCGGGAATGCCCGGAATGCGGTGCCAAGATATTGGTTGAAAAAACAACCAAAAAGGATGGCACTTTTTTAACGTGCCTTATGAAAGAATGCGGTTACCGAAAAAACCTTTAGCACGAATCTTTTTTTAATAATGCTTGACAATGCTTTTTCAGGCTGCTACACAGTAGCATAAATTCAAACTAGATGGATCGCCATGAACAACGTTAGCGTCATTAGAAACCTTATTAGCCTTATTCTCGTACTCGTCAGCGGAATAATTATTATCCGCTGCGAGCAAAGGGGTTGATAATGGCCTAACCGAATCATTCAAATTCAAAACAAAAACCGTTATCAGCCTCGAGGCTGGTAACGGTTTTTTTTATTCGCGCTTATACGCATTATATCCGTAACCGTTATAAATATTTAAAGAGGAGAATGAGATGAAACTAACCGGCGCTCAAATTATGATGGAGGTGCTCAAAGAAGAAGGGGTGGACACCATCTTCGGGTTCCCGGGCGGAGTGGTAATTGATTTATTTGACGAACTGGCCAAAACAGATATCCAAAATATATTGGTCAGGCATGAACAGGGAGCCGTGCATGCAGCCGACGGTTATGCCCGCGCCAGCGGCAAAACAGGGGTCTGCCTGGTGACCTCGGGTCCGGGGGCAACCAACACGGTTACCGGTATTGCGACGGCCTATATGGACTCGATACCGATGGTCATTTTTACGGGCCAGGTGCCCACCCAGTTGATCGGCAATGACGCCTTCCAGGAAGTTGACATCGTCGGCATCACCCGCCCCTGCACCAAGCATAATTACCTCGTGCAATCCACCGAAGACTTTCCCCGCATAATCAAAGAGGCATTTTACCTGGCCCGCTCCGGGCGCCCGGGACCGGTGCTCGTTGATATCCCCAAAAATGTTGCCAAGGCAACCTTTGATTATACCCCGATAGAAGAGGTTCGGCTAAAATCATACAACCCGACCTATGATCCCAACATGAAGCAATTGCGGAAAGTCGTCGAACTGATCGAGCAATCCAAAAGACCGATTATTTTTGCCGGTGGCGGGATTATTCTTTCCCAGGCGGCTGCCGAGTTGACGCATTTTGCTCATAAAACCCAGATACCGGTTACCACCTCCCTTATGGGGTTGGGGGCATTCCCGGGCACAGATCCGCTATGGCTTGGAATGATCGGCATGCACGGTACCTATCGCGCAAATATGAGCACCGGCATATGCGACCTTATTATTTCTGTCGGTGTCCGATTTGATGACCGCGTTACCGGAAAAACAGATGCGTTTGCCTCCCAGGCAAAAATCGTTCACATCGATATTGATCCGACCTCAATCCGCAAAAATATACCGGTGACCATCCCGATTGTGGGAGATTGTAAAATCAGCCTGCGCCACCTGAATGAGCTCGTCGAGCAAGCCGACCTGGACGACATCGCCGGCAAACGTCAAAAATGGTTTGCCCAAATCGAGGAATGGAAAAGCACCAACCCGCTGGCCTACAAGCAGGAGGATACCATCAAACCTCAGTTTGTGGTTGAGAAGCTGTATGAACTGACCAAGGGCCAGGCCATTATCACCACCGAGGTCGGGCAAAACCAGATGTGGGCGGCTCAATATTATCACTTTGATAAACCCAACCATTTTATTACATCCGGCGGTCTCGGCACTATGGGATTTGGTTTGCCGGCAGCCATCGGCGCCCAGATAGCCTGCCCCGATAAGCTGGTTATCGATATTGCCGGGGACGGCAGCATTCAAATGAACATTCAAGAGATGGCCACGGCGGTCCAATTTTGTCTGCCGGTTAAGGTGGCCATTTTGAATAACGGCTATCTGGGGATGGTCCGCCAATGGCAGGAATTATTTTACGACAAACGGTATGTCTGTACGGACATGCATTGTGCGCCCGATTTCGTAAAACTCGCCGAGGCATTCGGAGCAGTCGGTTTACGGGCATCAAAACCGGAAGAGGTTGAAGCTGTTCTCAAAGAAGGCCTCTCAGTTCCGCAGCCTGTCATTATGGACTTTAGGGTCGATCGGGAAGAAAGTGTTTATCCCATGGTGCCCGCCGGTGCGCCCATTACGGAAATGCTGCTCGTGTAAACACTTTGGTTACGGGTTACGCGTTGCGGGTTGCGAGTTAAAAAAATTACATTTAACCGGATCGATTGCAGCCCGCTTTAATTCGAAACACGTAACCCGTAACACGCAATTCGCAACTCGTAACTCGTAACAAGGAATTTAATTATGGAAGATCAAAAACATACCATGACAATGCTGGTCGATAACCAACCGGGGGTTCTTTCAAGAGTGTCCGGATTATTCAGCGGCAAAGGTTTTAACATTGAAAGCTTATGCACGGCGCCGACCATGGACCCCCGGGTTTCCAGAATCACGATCGTCACCAAAGCCAATCCGCCTTTAATCGAACAAATCGAAAAGCAACTCCGCAAGTTGATTAACGTTATAAAACTGCGCGATATGACGGGTCCGAAAGCGGTTAAAAGAGAGATGGCGCTCATCTGTGTGCAGGCCAAACCTGAACTTCGTGCAGAAATACTGCGAATTGTCGACATCTTTCGTTGTAAAGTAATTGACGTCGGCAAAGAGCACTATATCCTTGAGATAACCGGAGATGAAGCAAAATTAGCGGCGCTGATAAATCTTCTGCGCCCCATGGGGATAAAGAAGATTGCTCGAAGCGGGACACTGGCACTATACCGCGAACCCAAATAGTTTATAAAACACTTTCTTTAAAAATAAATGTATCAAAACGTAAATTAATGCCTACATTATAGTGAATAATTTTAAAAAGGAGAGATAGGATGGCACAGTTCAACTTCGGTGGTGTAATGGAAGAAGTTATTACGGATGAAGAATTTCCGCTGCAAAAAGCCCGGGAAGTTCTAAAAGATGACCTCGTGGCGGTATTGGGTTATGGCGTTCAAGGACCGGGCCAGGCATTAAACATGCGAGATAACGGAATCAATGTTATCGTGGGTCAACGCGAAAACAGCGCGTCCTGGGACCGGGCGGTTGCCGACGGTTTTGTGCCGGGCAAAACGCTTTTCCCACTGGTGGAAGCCGCACGGAAGGCGACCGTCATCCAGTACTTGTTATCAGATGCAGGCCAGATGGCCCTGTGGCCACAGATAAAGGAATGTCTATCGGACGCAAATACACTTTACTTCTCACATGGGTTTTCAATTGTGTATCACGATCAAACCGCTATCATTCCGCCCGAAAATATCGATGTGGTCTTGGTCGCTCCCAAGGGATCGGGGCGCACCGTTAGAACTAATTTCCTTGATGGAAGCGGAATCAATTCAAGCTTCGCCATCCATCAGGATTACACCGGTAACGCCCGAGAAAAAACGCTGGCGCTGGGGATTGCCATCGGTTCCGGCTATCTTTTTCCCACCACCTTTGCCAATGAAGTTCACAGTGATTTAACCGGCGAACGCGGCGTGTTGTTGGGATGCCTGGCGGGTGTCATGGAAGCACAGTATGATCTTTTGCGAAAAAACGGACACAGCCCGAGTGAAGCATTTAATGAGACGGTGGAAGAATTGACCCAAAGCCTTATCCGACTGGTGGCTGAAAACGGTATGGATTGGATGTTTGCCTGCTGCTCGACGACAGCGCAACGCGGGGCCCTGGACTGGGCACCCCGATTCAAGGAAGC
>JAQYWI010000085.1 GCA_030145015.1 Desulfobacterales bacterium | reverse complement strand
TTCAACAGTTTTTTTCCCCTTAGGTTAAATCTGAAAATACCGGCTAATTCACCTCCTTTCTTATTGATATTACTGCTAAATTGTAACTTTATGCCTTATTTTCCCATGAAGATGTTCATTTTTTATATAATACACTGTCGTAATGCAAGGAAAATCTTAATTTAATTGCATGCGGCCTACCCGACGGTCCCGATGTTAAATGCATACTGCAGCACCAGGTAAATCAGGTAGATACCCAGAAGCCAGGCGCCCTGCCAGCGTTTGAATTGGCCATCTTTGTTGATGAAGATAAAAGCCCGGAAAGGGTAAAGAATGAGGAGCATGGCCGGAAAGTGGAAGGCGTAAAAGTTGGGGGGCACCGCCAGCGGCCTGGCAACCGCGGCCGCACCGATGACAAAAAGACAGTTAAGCACATCCGCCCCCACAATGTTGCCCACCATGATTTCGGGATGCTTCTTACGGACGGCCGCTATGGCCGTCATGAGTTCCGGTAATGAGGTGCCGAAGGCAACCATGGTTGCGGCGATGACGTCTTCGGGCACGCCCATGCGGTAGGCGATCTCAGCCGCACTGGGAACCAGAAATCGGGCACCGAGAACGACTAAAAACAGACCTCCCACCAGCATCAGCCAGCATTTGCCCAGACCGATTAATTCCGAATCGTCCTCTTCTTCTTCGCCGGCGGCGACATTGGCGCCCTGCTTGGCCCAAATATAGGTGATGTACATATAACCCGCCAATAAAACAAGAAAAAATCCCCCGACCCATCTCTGTATAATCGGCTCCCCATCCGTCACAGCTAAAGCAATCAATGCGATAACGACCAGCAGGGTGGCTGCGCCAACCTGCACCCAGCCGGTTCGATTGAGAATAAAGCGATTCACAGGTACCCGGGTCAACAGGCAGACCAGGCCAAATATCAGCCCGGTATCCGCAATAATGGATCCGACCCCGTTGCCCAGGGCCAGGCCTGGATTTCCCATCCAGGCGGCCATCACCGAGACCACCGCCTCCGGCATGGTGGTGCCCAGTGAAACAATGGTGGCGCCGATGACGATTCTGGGTAAACCGGTGCGGCGGGCCAGGTGAACCACGCCGTCGATCATCCAATCGGCGCCCTTGGACAACACCAGGATACAAACCGCGATTATCCCCAACAGACCGATCGTGGGTAATCCGCTAACAAGTTCATGTAAAACTGCTTCATCTCCGATCCAACGTAGTATCTCACCCAACATCATCCCCGCTCCTGAACTGCAAGTAGTTTAAAATACAGATATCTTTATTTTGGCCACTTCTATCTGCCATTAACAATTGAAGGGACTTTTATATCCTAAAAGAAATAAATTGCAAGCATGATAATTCAATCCCTCTACAATTTCATCTTTTTGATGGAATCTATCAGTCCAGCCATGTCTTGTGGAAGGGGTGATTCAAAGGACAGGGTCTTAGCGCTATGCGGATGGGTAAAGCTCAAGCACCGGGCATGCAGCATCTGCCGCTTAACCGATTTTAATACCTGCAGAAGTTTATCCGATTGTTTGCGGCCCTGAGCGATGGTTTTCTCCAGTTTGCGCGGCCGATAAACCTTATCCCCCACAATGGGATGATGCAGGGCGGCACAATGAACCCGAATCTGGTGGGTTCGGCCGGTTTTTAAATCCAGCGAAAGGAGTGTAAATTCCTGAAATTCCTCTTTAACCCGCCAGACTGTTTCTGCCGTTCGTCCCTTGGGACTGACCGTGGACATGCGTTTACGATCCACCGGATGTCGTCCGACGGGCAGCTTAATGCTTCCGGTCGCTGTTTTCAAAACACCGTGAACCAGAGCCAGGTATTCCTTTTTAATTTGGCGGGATTTAAATTGCCGGGACAAATTGTGGTGGGCAGCATCGTTTTTGGCAACAATCATCGTACCCGATGTATCTTTATCCAGACGGTGGACAATGCCCGGTCGAAGTTCACCGCCAATCCCACCAAGATCAGGGCAATGATAAAGCAGGCCGTTGACCAGGGTTCCGCTAAAATGCCCCGGCGCCGGATGCACCACCAGCCCCGGTTGTTTGTTGACCACAATGATATGGTCATCTTCATACAGGATATCTAGCGGGATGGGTTCCGGCTTAAATTTAACCGGAACCGGTGATGGAATCAGGCCGGATATCTTTTGGCCGGATTTTACGCGATAACCGGGTTTTTTAGGTTGGCCATCCACCTGGATATGTTCGGCGACAATCAGGCCGGCAACAAATGTTCGCGTACAATCCGAAAGCAGCGAGGCCACCAGCACATCCAGTCTTTTATCTTCATCGGATGATTTGACGCGAATGCTAAAGGCACCTTTGGCAGGCATGGATATAAACAATGAAAGGTGGGTTAGTTTTCAGCTTGGTCTGCAACAAAAAGGGACTCGATCTCAGATAAGATGGTATCTTCGTCGGTTTTTTTGGCCGTCGAGAGTTCTCTTACTAAAAGAATCTGAGCGGTGTCATAAAGCTTGCGTTCACCAAACGACAGATCTTTGTTGAGTTTGAGCAGGAACAGGTCTCTAAATACCTCGGCAACATCATAAAGCGAACCGGTTTTAATTTTATCCATATATTCGCGATAGCGGCGATTCCAGGTCTGGTTGTCGGCCAGCCCTTCTTTCCTGGATTTCATCACCGCATACACTTTGGATACCTCTTTTTTATTGATAACGTCTCTTAATCCCACGGAGTCAACATTATTGGTGGGTATCATGATCGTCATGCCGTTTTCAATGACCTTCATGATATAAAAATCGTGCTTTTCTCCGTTGACAACACGGCTTTCGATCGCCATGATCTCTCCGACGCCATGGGCCGGATAGACGGCAAGGTCTCCCACTTGAAAGGTGCGCATCTTTAATTTATTGGATTTTCCGCTTTCTTTGGCATTTTTTTCTGTCATGTTCACACCGCTAACCCCTAATTTATTAAAAACCATCTCAAATTTGAGACAGCATTTCTACATACGGCGAAAATTCACCATTTCTAATGAATTTCATAGCATACCTTTCGTCAACAATCAATTAAAAAAGGGTTAACGCCGACTGGCGCCAACCCTTTTAGGTTTTTCACACGCTAAGATCCAGCACAGCTTACAGTAAAAACGGTACGAGCAACAAGGCCACGACATTGAGGATCTTAATCATCGGATTTATAGCAGGTCCGGCAGTATCTTTATAAGGATCGCCGACGGTATCGCCGGTAACCGCGGCCTTATGCGCGTCGCTGCCTTTGCCGCCCAGGTGGCCGTCTTCAATGTACTTTTTGGCATTGTCCCAGGCTGCCCCGCCGGTGGTCATGGAAATCGCAACAAAGACACCGGTAATAATACTGCCGATCAGCAGACCGCCCAGCGCAATTTTGCCCAGCAGAAAACCGACCAGCACC
Source organism: Desulfobacterales bacterium (assembly GCA_030145015.1). Next base: position 18,752 of record JAQYWI010000085.1, on the reverse strand, counting down.
GGTGCGATGACCGGCAGCAGGGCCGGAACGAGCATTTCTTTTAAAGCGAACTTGGTGACGATGTCGACGCATGCCCCGTAATCCGGTTTGGCTGTGCCTTCCATAATACCGGGAATTTCACGGAATTGGCGCCTGACCTCATCCACGACGGCTCCGCCGGCTTTGCCCACGGCCTTCATGGCAATCGAGGCAAAAAGATACGGTAGAAGCCCGCCGATAAACAGGCCGATGATCACCTTGACATTGCTCAGGTCAAAGCTCAGCTCCCCGCTGCCGCCATGCAGCTTGAATTCCTGCGTGTAGGCCGCAAAGAGCACCAGCGCAGCCAGACCGGCCGAACCGATGGCATACCCTTTGGTGACGGCCTTGGTGGTGTTTCCGACCGCATCCAGCGGATCGGTGACGGCGCGGACACTGTCATCCATTTCCGCCATTTCAGCAATACCGCCGGCGTTGTCCGTAATCGGACCGTAGGCATCGATGGCGATCACCATTCCGGTCATCGAGAGCATGGACATGGCGGCCATGGCGATACCGTATAGCTCGGCAAAATGATAAGCAAGACCGATAGCGGCGCAGATGGCCAGCACCGGCGCAGCTGTGGACTGCATACTGACACCGAGACCGGCAATAATATTCGTGCCGTGTCCGGTGGTCGATGCATTGGCCACCGCTTTGACCGGTCCGTAAATCCCGGTGTAGTATTCGGTGATGCCAACAATCAAAACGGTGAGCACCAGACCCACCAGGGTGGAATAGTAAATCGACATCATCGGAATTTCAGGAATCCCGCCCATCAGCTGTCGGGTGGCAAAGAAAAAGGCAATACCCGCCAGGATGGCAGAGCCGAACATCCCTTTGTAGAGGGCACCCATGATATACTCGCTCTTGCCCAGTCTGACAAAGAAAACCGCGATCATGGACGCAACGATTGAAATGGCGCCCAGCACCAGCGGAAATTCCGTAGCGATGCCAATCTGCGGATAAAGAAGGTTGCCCAGAAGCATGGCCGCAACCGCGGTGACGGCGTAAGTTTCGAAAAGGTCGGCCGCCATACCGGCACAGTCGCCCACGTTATCACCGACATTATCGGCAATGGTGGCCGGGTTTCTGGGATCGTCCTCGGGGATTCCGGCTTCGACCTTACCGACCAGGTCCGCTCCGACATCCGCCCCTTTGGTAAAGATTCCGCCGCCGAGACGGGCAAAGATAGAAATAAGGCTGCCGCCGAAACCGAGGGCCACCAGCGCGATCACCGCATCCCTGCTCGAAGTGCCCAGCGAGATTAAAATCGTATAGTAGCCGGCAACAGATGTAAGCGCCAGGCCGGCGACAATCATCCCGGTTACCGAGCCGCCTTTAAAGGCCATGGACAGGCCTTTGGCCAGGCCCCCTTTGGCAGCTTCGGCTGTGCGCACGTTGGCCAATACGGACACGCGCATGCCGATATATCCCGCCAGAAATGAGGCAACGGCCCCGAGCAGGAAACCGAGAGCAGTTTTTAACCCCAGCGCAAAAATGATGATGACGAAAATTATCGCACCGGCAATCCCCATACTTTTCAGTTGCCGATTCAGATAGGCGATGGCGCCTTCCTTGATGGCATTGGCAATTTCCTGCATCCTTTCATTTCCGGCTGGTGCGCCTTTAACGACAACCGCAATGATGATGGCAAAGAGCACGCCTGCAGCACCCACAAGTGTACAAATTAACGATAAATAATTCATCCTCTCCTCCATTAAAAAGGTTTTCGATTAATGCCTTATCATTAAATTTTTGTGTTAAACCGATTCATACTTACTTTGCTGCCTTCAGTAAGAATCGTTACAACCGCATCCCGAGCCTGATTAAGGATCGTGTCCAAAACCCCGGCTTCCTCATCGCTGAAGGGCCCCAGAACATGATCCGTAACACCTCTTTCAGTATCGGAACGCCCAACACCTATGCGAAGACGCACAAATTGGTCTTCGCCGACAGCACTGATAATCGATTTTAGACCTTTGTGTCCGCCATGCCCTCCTTTCTCTTTTATTTTTAATCTTCCGAAAGCAAGGTCGATGTCGTCGTGAATGACCACCAGATCCTCGCCGGGTATTTTAAAATAAGCGGCCAATTTTTGAACCGGCGGGCCGCTGCGGTTCATAAAGGCCATCGGATTGGCCAGCATCACGTCATGGTCTTCGATGATTCCGCGGCCGTAGCGGATGTCAAACTTGTTTTTATTTAAGGAAATACCGAAGTCCCCGGCGAGTTTATCCACCACCATAAACCCGGTGTTGTGCCGGGTGTGTTCGTATTGAACGCCGGGGTTTCCAAGCCCGACAATCAGGCGCGTACGCTTTTGTGGCAAGCAGCTCGTATCCTCTAGCCCCGGGGCCGATGATGCAGCAGGCCGGAAAGCCTGAACCACATCATTCCTAATTGATTGGTGGGGCAGGTTCCCCAGCCTGCCGGATAAATTAATCTTCCTTGGCTTCTTCTGAGGGTGTCTCTTCGCCGGCAGCCCCCTCGGCAGCTTCTTCGCCTTCTTCTAATTCTTCGCCTTCCAGAAGCTCTTCTTCTTCGACGACTTCCTCGACCTTCGGTGCCAGTACCGTTACAACCGTAAAATTGGTGTCGGCCGGAATCTCAACATCGCCGGATAGCGATATATCTTCCACGTGAATCGAATCACCGACATCAAGGTCAGTAACATCGACTTCTATCGCCTCTGGAATTGCGGTGGGGAGGCAAAGGACCTCAAGCTCTCTGCGGACGTACTGCAGCAGCCCGCCCGCTTCCACGCCGATTGATTTACCCTTGGCAACAACCTCAACTTTGGCGGTAATTTTCTTTTGCATATCGACTTCATAGAAATCAACGTGCAGAAATTTTCCGGTCACCGGGTGGGTTTGCAGTTCCTTGATCATCGCGGGCCGCGAATCGGTTTTGCCGTTTTGAATCTGCAAATTCAACAAAACTGAGCCGACACTGGCTTCTTTTAAAATAAATTCGATATCTTTTATATCAATCGATAGCAAAACGGGCTCGATTTTCGGCCCGTAAAGCACCGCCGGCATCCTGCCTTCGCGCCGCAATACCCGTGCAGGGCCGTTTCCCACTGTTTTTCGAATCTGTACTTTTAAATCGATCTGTTCCAAAGGACAATCCTCCTTCTTTTATCCAAACGAGTCGGAACCATACTTTTTTTTTCTCTTGTGCCCCGGCTTGTCCGACAAACTCGAAATCCGAAGCACGAAATTAGAAACAATCCCAAATGATCTAAATTCAAATGACCTAAACAAGATCATGACTTAAATGATGGTCAATATATCCCGTATTTTGGTCATTGAAGCATTCGAATTTAGAATTTGTTTCGCATTTCGAAATTCGATATTCGGATTTATCTTAGTAGTTTAGGTATTGTATCTCCCTAATAATTGATTAACTCAAAAAGTATAAAATAGTCTTCTCAGGAACTATACGAACAGAGAAGTTACTGAATCCCCTCTATAGCTGCGGATGATCGCCTCACCAACCAGTTCTGCAATCGAAATAACAACGATTTTGCCGCAGGTGGCGGCATTTTCGTTTAAAGGAATGGTGTCGGTGACCACCAGATTTTTAATATCCGAATTTACGATCCGTTCAATTGCAGGTCCTGAAAGTACCGCATGGGCACAGCAGGCATGAATTTCAAGGGCCCCTTCCACTTTAAGGGCATGAGCGGCCTCGGTCAGGGTACCGGCCGTGTCGGCCATGTCATCAAGGATTACCGCCACCTTATCCTGTACATCGCCGATAACCGCCATGGCTTTGGCCTGGTTCGGAGCAGACCGCCGTTTATCGATGATGGCCAGATCCGCATCCAGCCTTTTCGCAAATGCCCGGGCTCTTTCAACCCCGCCGGCATCCGGCGAAACAATGACAAGATTATCAACGAAATTACTTTGGATATATTCGATCAACAGCGGCGCCGCAAAGATATTGTCCACCGGAATATCAAAAAAGCCCTGGATCTGACCGGCATGCAGGTCCATGGTGATCAATCGGTTCGCACCGGCAACTGTCACCATATCCGCAACCAGTTTGGCGCTGATGGGAACCCGGGGTGCGACCTTTTTATCCTGCCTGGCATAGCCGAAATACGGCACCACCGCAGTGATTCTTATTGCCGAAGAACGCTTAAGCGCATCAATCATTAACAATAACTCAACCAGGTTGTCGTTTACCGGTGCACAGGTGGATTGAATTACAAAAACATCCTTGGATCGAACGTTTTCATCAATCTCAATTTGGATCTCACCATCACTAAACGTTTTCACCTGGGCATTGCCCAGAGGCAGGTGCAGATATTCGCATATCTTTTTTGCCAGAGTAGGGTTCGAATTTCCCGTAAAGATCGATATACCTTCCATTTAGCTTACCGTTATCCAAGTATCGTCAATATTCAATTCAAATGGCTGGGGCGGGAGGACTCGAACCTCCGAGTGCAGGGACCAAAACCCTGTGCCTTACCGCTTGGCGACGCCCCAAAGTCCTTAACGGCATAATCAACTGCGTTGTTCCAGCGTTCAAACAATTCCTTACACCTATAAAGGCCGGCAGGTCCTTTCAGAGGTCGATTAGTTTAAAGTCTGCATCAAGGATCGGATCGGCAAGAAACAACTGCAAATCCTTATTCGCATTATCACAGCTCAGTGCCTGCTTGGCCGTTTTGGCTGTATCGGCATTGTCGAAAAGGCCGAACACTGTTGGACCGCTTCCGCTCATCAGCGCACCGACTGCTCCCAGGCTTAACAGTTTTTCTTTGGCCAAACCAATTTCAGGGTATTTGAGAGCCGTAAACTGCTCAAGATCATTGGTTAAATGATCCGCTGGATTGAACCTGTTTCGTTTTAAATAGATGTTTGTAGGTTTTTTTTTATCTTTTGTCAATCCCAAATTCAGGTTTTGATATACCTCGGCCGTTGAAACGCTAAATCCTGGATATAATAACAAAATATGGTACTGCAAATCCCCTTCAAAGGCATCCAGTTTTTCACCGATGCCGGTGGCGATCGCCGGCTTTTGGAAAATAAAAAAGGGGACATCGGCACCGAGCTTAAGCCCCATTTCCATAAGATGCTTCGGTGAAAAAGGGTGCCCATAATGGGCGTTTAATGCCAGCAGAACACTGGCAGCATTGCTGCTGCCGCCCCCCAAACCGGCACCCACCGGAATATGTTTTTTTAGATGGATTTTAATGCCCTGCGCGGCAGGCAATTGGCTTTGAAACAGACTCGCGGCTCGATAAGCAAGGTTGGTCGCATCGGCCGGAACCTTGGGATGGGAACAATAAATCTCCACCCCACCTTCAGGGATGCCGCCGATCTGCAGCGAAACCTCATCGAAAAGATGGATACGGCACATCAGGGAGAACAATTCGTGATAGCCGTCGGGGCGTTTCCCGCGCACATGCAGAAAAAAATTAATTTTGGCGGGCGAAAAAACTTTCATTTTTCCAGCTGTACTGCAAAAAAACCACGATTTCGTCTTTTGATCAGCATGGCAATCGCGTCACCCGTCTTCAAATCGTCGACGATTCTTTTGAAATCATCAACATTTTTAACTTCCTCTCGATTCACTCCTTTAATAACATCTCCGACTTTCAATCCGGCATTTTCACCTCTGCTCCCGGATTTGATTCCCACCAGAATCACACCTTCCGTGTCGGAAACGTCAAACCGCCGGGCGGTATCCGATGACAGGCCGGCAACCTGGATACCCAGCTCAGAGTCGCTCTTTACGGGTGCTTTTTTTGCAGTCAGCCCGGCATCAGTTCGCTTGGCAACCGTGACCTGATAATTTTTCAGGTTACCATCGCGCAGCACCTTTACTGAGGCTGTTTCACCTACATTCAAACCGGCTACCAGGCGCAGCAACTCCCGGCTGTCTGCAACTTTTTGGCCGTTGACTTCAACGATGATGTCTTTTGGCCGGATGCCGGCCATATCTGCAGGATCTCCGGCAACCACATCGGCAACCAGTGCCCCCTTGTGTTCCTCAATATTGAAATACTCGGCCAGATCTTTGGGAACATCCTGTATACTCACACCAAGCCAGCCCCGGGTTACCTCACCACTTTTTTGAAGTTGTGCCACAACATTTTTGGCCAAATTGACGGGAATAGCAAATCCGATCCCGTGGCCGCCTGCAACAATCATGGTGTTAATACCGATGACTTCTCCATCCATATTAAGAAGCGGCCCACCACTGTTTCCGGGATTAATGGAAGCATCGGTTTGAATAAAGTCATCATAAGGTCCCGACTCTAATATTCGGCCTTTGGCACTGACGATTCCGGCCGTAACCGTATTTTCAAGACCAAAAGGATTGCCAATCGCAACAACCCACTGGCCGACCTTAAGCGAGTCGGAATCGCCAATTTTTACGACCGCAAATTTATCATCCGAGTGGATCTTGATTAAAGCAATATCTGTGTTGGGATCCCGGCCGATGATTTTAGCCTCATAGACCTTTTCGTCTTTCAGGATGACCTGAATCTCATCCGCATTTTCGATAACATGGTTGTTGGTAACCACGTAACCCGCTTTATCTATTATAAATCCGGACCCAAGGCTGCGTTGTTTGAAATTCCTGTCAGGCTTTTGGCCGAAGAATTTGTCAAAAAATTCCGGCATGCGATCATCTTCTCCGAAAGGCTCTTGTTGAAAATGTCGAAATCCCTGCCCTGCGCCTTTAGCCGTCCTGACGGCACGAATATTAACAACCGCGGGACTTGCCATTTCAGCCAGAGAACTGAAGCTTTCAGGCACCATCTCAATATTCATGGTTGTGGCTTCAGCATCTGAGGCCACCAGGGAAGGCAGATATTTTATCCCGGCGGCAATATCTTTGAAGCGATTCGCCCGGTCTGATGGAAAATTATCGCAAGCGTTGGTTAAAAGTGCGAGGAGGATCCCCAAAAACACAATTTTGATTTTGGGCCTCACGCTTTTTTTGAAGCGGTACATTTGAGTCATAGGATCATTCCTTTTTAGCATTTTTGCTCTAACGGGCCACACCAGGTATTGCGAGCACGCCTTGAAAGCACGGATAATAATCCGAGTAAACATAACCTTTAGGTAGGAAGCTGCCGACAGAAAAATATTTACAGATGGGAGGAATGAGGGCGAATTTACTGTTTCTCTTTGACATACATAATTCGCAAATCATAAAGGATATTTTTCAACATGTCCTCTTCTTCTTTGCTTAAATTCCCGCTGGTTTTTTCTTGCAACATATTTAATATGTCAATCGTTTGTTTGGCCATCGGCAGGTTTTTATTCTTCTCGCCGGAGGACGGATCTTCGATTGCCCCTAAATGCAATAATGCCGAAGCATTCAACGATGCCACGAAAGTTGGGAAATTGATTTCCGGGAATTGAAATGGCGGTTCTTGCGTTTCGGCCGTCGGTTCTTCGCTGACTTCATCCGTCTCCGCCGCCTTTTCCTCATCAACCGGCGGGCTCTCTTTTTCTTCTTTTTCTTCGGCGTCCAGCTTTCCTTCTGCGAAAATCCTGCGGTCCTTTACTACAAAATCTTTTTTTTCTTCGTTTTCTTCTGGCATATGTGACCTCCCTGTGCGAACTACCCGATATGGGCGCTTATAAGATATTAAGTAAGGCGATTTTGTCAAGTATAAACCGGATTTTACACATTGCCAAAAGCGTATTTGCTGATCAATTCTTCAATATCCAATGCGGGCTCGGTTTCGGTTATTATATCTTCGGGTCCTAAAATTTCGTCGGATCCGCCCGGGGTCAGCTTGATGTATTTATCCCCGATGAGTCCGGCTGTCTTCACCGAGGCAATTACATCATCTGTTAATTCGACATTTCTTAATATTTTTAGCCGTACCAGCGCTACATGATCTTTGGTATCCAGCGTGATGGAGTCGACCTGTCCGACTTTGACACCTGCAATCTCTACCTGGGCACCGGCTTTCAAACCTGAAACTGAATGAAACCTGGCGTTCAGAAAGTAATGATCATCACTCAGCAACTCCATTTTACCCAGTTGAACCGTCAGATATCCAACACAAATAATTCCTATCAGAACAAAAATACCAACGCCTAATTCAACAGAAGACTTCTTCATTTTCCCTCCATATTTAGGTTTCAGGTGTCGGGTGTCAGGTGTCAGGTGTCAGGTAAATAGCTCGCAGTTGATAACTCATAGCGTACAGCTTGAAGGCTGGGAAGCCAGGGGGCCAGAACACCTGGAAACTTTCGCGCTATCAAGCCTGACAGATTCCCAGCTTTATAGCTTCCTATCCTATCTGCCTTTTTTTGAATTCTGACACCTGACACCTGAAACCCGACACCTTTTAATCTTGACACCTAAAACTTTGAATCTTGAATATATACACTTTAAGCTCCACCCAGGTTGCTCATAGCCTACATTCATAAAATATAGTCTGCCGTTCTTCCACGCCCGAAAGCATCGCATCAATTCGACTGTCTTCCTGTGCCTGGGCAATTCCGGCCGAAACAGCAAAACACAGACCCTTGCGAGCCTCCGACGGGTCAAAGATCGCATCCGTATTCAGGTTGCGGGACAGCTTTTTGCAAAACATATCGGCCTGATCGGCATCCGTATCCGGCAAAACCACCATGAGCTTATTCATGTCGTAACGAAAACAGGTATCGGTCAGGTAAGTATTATTTTTTACAAATGTGGCAAAATTTTTCAATGCGGTTTGGCTGGCCACATGACCGGCAATCCGGTCGACGTCTTCAAGATTTTCGACGGAAAGCAGTACAATGGAAAATGGTCGCGAATGACGCTGCAGTCGGAACATTTCCCGGGCCAGTCGTTTCTGGCCCAGGGACTGTGAGGCAATTCCGGTCAATTCGTCATGCGGACTTTCAAGTCCCTGGATAAAACTTCGCACCACTGGATCTGCAGTCCGCTGTATTTCTTCCGGGGTTCCCTCGAAGCAAATCCGTCCGGCGTCGATCATGGCAACCCGCTGAGATATAAAAAACACATCGGGAATCTCGTGACTGACGATGATGCTGGTAAATCCCAACCGTTTTTGGTAGTCGGATATCATGCTGTGCACCGCAGTTTTTCGAATCGGATCAAGGCCGGTGGTCGGCTCATCAAATAAAACAATTTCCGGATCGGTCACCAAAGCTCTTGCCAGGGCTACCCGTTTTTTCATCCCTCCGGAAAGCTGGGACGGATATTGGTTATCAATCTTATGCAGATCCAGCTGATGCAGCTTATCCCGAACGCGATTCTTGATTTCCGTTTCCGGGCAAATCGTGTTTTCGGCCAGCGGCAGAGCGATATTCTCAAAAACGGTTAAAAAATCAAAAAGAGCCGTATCTTGAAACACATAGCTGAATTTTTGTTTCAGTGCTTTGCGCTCAAGCTTTTTCATCGAGGCCAGCGGTTTTCCCTCAAAAAGCACCTGGCCGGAATCCGGCTCAAGCAGGCCAATGATATGCTTTAGCAATACGCTTTTCCCCACGCCGCTCTGGCCGATAATGGAGGTAATCTGCCCCCGATAGATGCTTAGATTGACACCGTCCAGAACCCTGTTGGGGCCCAGTCGTTTTACCGTATTTTTTAACTCGATAAGCACTTGATCCATAAGATAGTGTCATGTCCTACAAAAATGTTGCAAAAATCGTATGGTTTATTTCCTCCAGGCGAGTTCTTTACCGGTTTCTGGTAGCTGGCTACCCTCGCCTGGCCTCTGGCAGCTGACAGCTGGTCTCCTGTCACTGGTCACTGGCTGCTTGTCTCTGAGTCGGCCAGCAGCAAGAAGCCAGTAGCAAGAGGCCTAAAATAAAACCGTGTTTTGTAAATGACTTGCGAAACGCAAAAATAATTGTTCTCTAAAAAAAAAAAATTTTAATTTAAAACGCTCATTTTAGGCTATAGAAAAAATGAGGTTATCACATAATCCGCAATTAAAATCATCACGCAGGCAAGTACGACGGCAGAAGTGGTTGACATGCTGACGCCCTTGGCACCAAATTCTGTGCGTGTATGGGTGAAATATCCCTGGAAACAACAAATCGATACGACGATCACTGAAAATACGATTGACTTTATAAACCCGCCGGCGACATCCATCAGCGCCACGCTGGATTCGACCCGCGAGAAATACAGCTCCGGATTCACACCCAGCAAGATCGAACCGGTCAAATAGCCACCCAAAATTCCGACCACATCAAAAAGAGCGGTCAGCAGCGGAAAGCTGATTAAGGCCGCGGCAATCCGGGGGCTGACCAGGAAACGGATGGGATCAATGTCCATGGTTTCAAGTGCATCGATCTGCTCGGAAATGCGCATGATGCCGATTTCAGCAGCCATGGCAGATCCGCCTCTGGCAATCACCATCACGGCCGTAAGCACCGGTCCCATTTCGCGAACCAGAGACAGTGCCACTGCCGAACCCAGAACGCCGGTGGAACCATACTTGACCAGCAGGTAATATCCCTGAAGTCCCAGCACCATGCCGGTAAATGCTCCCGTCAGGCAGACCACAAAAACCGACTTCATGCCGATAAAGTATATCTGCTGTAAAATCTTGTTGAACTGCAACGGCCGGGTGAATATGAGCAAAAAGCCTTTAGAAAAAAACAGGGCAATTCGGCCCAGGTCCTTAATGGTGTCGATGGTATAGCGGCCGAGGGAAATCAGCGGGCTTTTAAAAGCAACAAACAGCTCCATGAAAAAGATCCTGGTGATAGAATGTTTCCGGCAGTAGGGCAATCTTGCATGAAAATTAATGAGAAGTTGGGATTATCTAAAAAGGATGTCAATCATTTTATCTCATTACTTTTCACCCTGGAGACAACGCGGCGAGCCGGAGGCTTCCATCTGCTGCGTTATTAAGGCCGAGGCATAGTTCACTATAGCCTCTGCCTTAAATGCCCCCGCTTTGCGGGATGAAGCATCTGATCTTATTACGGTAAAGGGCTCCGCTTGCAGATGAAAGCCTCCGACTCGTGCAAAATTCAGGTAATACCTGAAGTTCGGGTTGATCATAGCAAAATGTAAGGCGGGTTTCAAGAAATGCAATAATTGACCATTGACGCTCATCGCAAAAAAGGTTAACCAAGTCGGTTAAATCCGCTGAGCCATCATCGAGCGGTTTGAACCGATGTAAAAAAAAATAATTTGACACAGATACACACAGGTGAACACAGATCTAAAAAAGTTAAAATAAATCTGAGTTTATCTGCGTAAATCTGTGTCCCATATAAAATAACTCGAGGCATCTTGCGCCGCTCATTTTTGGCGGAATTAATCTATTATTAGTCATGATCCGGGTAGAAAACCTACACAAAAGCTACGGCGACCTGATCCTGTTTGAAGGCCTAAACTTTGCCCTCAATGAAAGAGAGCGACTGGGTATTGTGGGTCGCAACGGTCACGGGAAAACGACTCTGTTTCGGATGATTTTGGACAAAGAAAATCCCGATTCGGGATCTATCATCATTCCAAAAAACTATCGCATCGGTTACGTTAGCCAGAGTCTTGAATTCAGCAACGATACGATTTTGTCCGAAGCGATTTCGGCTCTGCCTGAGACAGAAAAAGATCATCACTGGAAAGCTGAAAAGATCCTTGCAGGACTCGGTTTCAACCCGACGGAATTTCAACGACATCCGAAAGCGTTTTCAGGAGGATATCAGGTACGCCTGAATCTGGCCAAGGCCTTGATTTCCGAACCGGACCTTTTGCTGCTGGATGAGCCCACCAACTTCCTGGATATCACCTCCATTCGCTGGATCGAACAATTCCTGCAAAGCTGGCCCCATGAGGTGATGCTGATCACCCATGATCGAAGTTTTATGGACAAAATTGTTACCCACACGATGGGAATTCATCGCCTCATGGTGCGCAAAATTGAAGGCCACACCGCAAAGTACTACGATCAAATCGCCGTGGATGAAGAGGTATATGAGAATACTCGCATAAAGGATGAGCGTCGGCGCAAAGAAATCCAGCAGTTCATTACGCGCTTCAGAGCCAAGGCCAGACAGGCCAATCTGGTGCAATCTCGCACCAAAACCCTGCAGAAAATGGAAAAAAAGCAGAAACTTGAAAAATTGAAAATATTAGATTTTTCTTTCAACAGCAGCCCGTTTCAGGCCAAACATGTGTTCGGCGTACAGAATTTAAATTTCTCCTATGATCGGGCATTACCCCTGATTCGCGATTTTAACATCACCGTGGCGGCGGGGGAGCGAATCTGCGTGGTCGGCCCGAACGGAAAAGGCAAATCAACCCTGTTGAAACTGCTAAGCGGTGAAATCACACCCCGGACCGGCGAAATTAGTTATCATCCGGCGGTCAAAAAAGGCCTTTTTGAGCAGGGCAGCGTCAAAACGCTGGTTGATCGTCGAAGCGTACTGGATGAAATTGTTTTTTCGAATCCGGACGGCGATCTGCAGCAAGCCCGCAACGTCTGCGGGGCCATGATGTTCTCGGGCGATGATGCGCTAAAGAAAATCAGCGTCCTCTCCGGCGGTGAAAAAAGCCGGGTGATGCTGGGCAAGCTTCTGGTGACCCCGGTTAATCTCCTGTTGCTGGATGAACCCACCAATCATCTCGACATGGAGTCCAGCGATGCCCTGCTGGCGGCAATCGACAACTTTGACGGCACGGTGATAATGGTAACCCATAACGAGATGTTTCTACACGCTCTGGCCCGGCGGCTGATCATATTTCAAAATGACCGCATCGAGGTTTTTGACGGCAGTTATCAGCGCTTTCTGGACAAAGGCGGCTGGCAGGATGAAAATATGACGGCCGGCCGGTATCGACAACGCAATCTGAATACGGATAGTTCCACAAAGCGAACAAAAAAGGAATTGCGACGCCAAAGATCGGAAATTATTTCCGAGCGATCTCGCACCGTAAAGCCTCTCCAGGAGCGCATCATCAAAGTGGAAAACCAGATGGAAAAAGAAGAAGCCGAACTGGGCCGCCTGAATCTATCCATGCAGCAGGCCGCCCAGGATCAGGATGGATCCCGGATCACTGAAATTTCCCAGGCCCTGCATGCCTGCCAGCAAACAATCGACCGGCTGTTTGCAGAATTGGAAAAATTAACCCGCGATCTCGACACCCGCAACACCGAATTCGAAACCCGCCTGAACAAACTTGATACGGAGACATCCTAGAACCCATCTCAAAAATGCGTCTAAGTGCCTGGGCGGCGTTGCGGGTCGGCTCATAATGCTCACATACTAATGTGTATGCTCCGCTTTTTCACCGCCCCGCGCCTTGCCCTGAACCCTAATCCACATTTTTGAGATGGGTTCTAGTTTGATAACTGAATTTTGCAGGATTCAGGTAAGAAATTGACAATAAAGCAATTAAATGGTAGCAATTAAACCAAAGTCACTGGGGGAGCCGAAATAAATCGGCTGAGAGGAGGCTTCGCGCCTCGACCCCTGGAACCTGATCCGGATCATGCCGGCGCAGGAAAGTTGATATGATAAACACGGTACTCCTTCCTCATCCTCCGGCAAAATTCTGTTTCGGAGGAACTTCAAAATGCTGAAAATTTCAGGCCTGTGCAAACATTTCGGCGACCTCGTTGTATTGGAAAATTTCAACCTCACCGTCCCACACAGAGGCTTTACGATTTTAATTGGTCCATCCGGTTGCGGCAAAAGCACTCTGTTTGACGTACTTACCGGAGTTTTGCCGCGAGAATGCGGAGAAATTTATTGGCTTGAAAAAAGCTTGCCGCACTTGGGAAAAAAGGCTGCCTATATGCAGCAAAAGGATTTATTGCTTCCCTGGTTTACTTTGCTCGATAATGCGCTGCTTCCGGCAACGATTGCCGGCTCGGATATGACCATTTCCAATACCAAGGCACAGAGACTTTTTAAGCGTCTGGGATTGGAAGGTTTTGAAAATTACCTGCCCGCAGAAACTTCCGGCGGCATGCGTCAGCGCTGTGCCCTGGTACGAACCCTAATGTTTGAGCATGAACTCGTTTTGCTGGACGAACCGCTTTCAGCTCTTGATGCGATCACCCGTACCAGTCTGCAGTCTTTGCTTCTTTTGCTTCAAAGCGAATTCAACAAAAGTATCTTAATGATCACCCACAATATTGATGAAGCCCTTATGCTGGCGGACGAAGTGCTCGTCATGGGTCAATTGCCGATGAGAATTTTGGAGCACTTTAATTTGAGCGGTCCCAAACCCCGTCGCCTGAACGATCCGGAGTTAATTGAAATTAAGGAACATGTGCTAAGCCGTTTACAGAATGAGCTGAAAAATGAAATACTCTAGACTAATTGCCTTTGCAGGGGCGTTTACGATACTGGCCGCTTGGGAAATGGCCTGCAGGGGCTTTGCGATTCCCGATTTTATTCTACCCATGCCGACTCAAATCATCAGCGTGGCGGTATCTCAGGCCGGCCTCCTGCTTCCCCATGCCGGAATAACGGCATTGGAAGTGCTGATCGGGATACTGATTTCACTGGCTGTGGCCGTACCACTTTCGGTTGTCATGTTTGCTCATCCTTCGGTGGAAAATACGATCGCACCATTTTTGGTGGCCTCTCAAGCGGTTCCGGTTTTTGCGATTGCCCCTTTATTGGTTGTGTGGCTGGGCTATGGCATCGCCAGCAAGGTGCTGATGGCTGCAATCATCATCTTTTTCCCGATCACGGTAAACTTGCTGGAGGGATTTAAAAGCTGCGATCAAGAATATCGGGTTCTCTTTCATCTGATGGGAGCCGGATTCTGGAAGGCCATGCGTCTGCTATATTGGAAATGGGCACTGCCTCATTTTTTTGCCGGACTTAAGGTAGGGGTTTCTGTGGCCACTATCGGGGCCGTCATCGGTGAATGGGTCGGCGCCCAACAGGGACTCGGTTACCTGATGATTCAGGCCAATGCCAGGCTCAGAGTCGACCTCGTGTTTGCCGCAATTCTGTGGCTATCTATGATGGGTGTGAGCATGTGGGTATTTGTCGGGTTTCTGGAAAAAAGGGTTATCACCTGGAAACAAGTATAAAAACAGGGCAACATATAAAAAGGAAAAGAGGAAAAAATGAAGAAAATATCGTTTCATATTTTTCTGTCGGTTTGTCTTATCTTAACCTGGACCTCCTCCATATATGCAACCCAAACCTTCACCCTGATCCTCGATTGGTTCCCTAATGTTGACCATCTACCCATTTACGTGGCCCGCAATCAGGGTTATTTTTCTCAAGAGGGCTTGGAAATCAACATCATCAGCCCTTCCGAAACGGCAGACGCGCTCAAACTTGCCGCAGCCGGGAAAGTGGACATCGCCATTTCTTATGAACCCCAA
Source organism: Desulfobacterales bacterium (assembly GCA_030145015.1). Next base: position 3,424 of record JAQYWI010000085.1, on the reverse strand, counting down.
ACCATCATTGCCGCTGCCAGAGGTCTTGAGGTGGTGGCGTTTGGACGTTTGATAGAGCATCCATTAACGACGCTATTGTTCATGAAAGACAAAGGCATAAAAGTTCCTAAAGATTTGGAAGGTAAGAAGATCGGATACACGGTACCCGGCCTCATGGACATTCTTTTGGAGGCATTTGCCAAACTCAACCACATTGAGCAGTATACACCCGTAAATGTTGGCTTTTCCATCGTCCAATCATTGACGGCCGGAAAAGTGGACGCGGTCATGGGACCATTTAAAACTTATGAAACCGTCACCATGACCAACAGGGGCTATGAAGTCGGATATTTCGAACTGGAGAAGTGGGGGATACCTGATTATGATGAATTAATTTTTGTCACGAGTAAGAAATCAATGAAAAAAAATCATGCGGCCCTGACGACATTCAAAAAGACAATCGATCGCGCCATCGCTTATGTTCGTGCAAACCCCCAAAAAGCGTTGCGATACTATCTTGAGGAAGTACCGGAGGCAGACCGCAGGACCGAAACCGACGCCTTCAAGCTAACCCTGCCGTATTATGCCCACGACCAGAAGATAGATGCAGACCGATGGCAGCATTTTGCCGATTTTGCTTTTAAGTATGGGCTGATAGAAAAGGCCGTAGATGTAAAAACAGTTTTGTGGTCAACTGACCATTGACCATTCGCGCAAATTTCAATCGCCAAATTATTTCAATGTGATATATAACCTGAATCTTGCATGAAAATTAATGAGAAGTTGGGAATATGTTTAATGGATGAATATCATTTTATCTCATTACTTTTCACCCTTGAGACAACGCGGCGAGCCGGAGGCTTCCATCTGCTGCGTTATTAAGGCCGAGGCATAGTGCACTATAGCCTCAGCCTTAAGTGCCTTGCATATGAAAGCCTCCGACTCGTGCAAAATTCAGGTATCAGACTGCATTTCGGTTTTAATGAAGTTGAAAGAACTCTATGGCCATATATAATTTAGACGCAATCTTGAACAGATACGGCGACGGTTTCCTGATTCTTGAATTTAATCATCTGTTTATATCATCTTCCATCCGCGAGGAAGTTTGGCTGCTGCAGCGCAGGGCAGACCCCGCTCTGGTGGCGGAAATTATGCGGGAGGCGCAAGAGTTTAGCATATACGACGTAACCGCAGACAAGGATTTCGATACCTACTCCGGCGGCCAAAAAGCAATCCTGGGCTGTCTTCTCACCCTGGCGCTGATTCGCAGCCAAAAAATCCATGGTCTAAAATTGTTGTTGAATAATGTCCTGAACTCACTAAGTGACGACAACCGATTGAAATTATTCAGCAAATTCGCAGAAATGCGTTCGACCTATGATACCAGGCTGTTCACAGATAAAAAAGACCGCATTCAAGAGATTTTTTGAAGGCATGCAAATAAAAAGGGGCACATATCGTTTAGAAAAGCGGGGCCTGAACTTTAGCCTAACCGACGATCTCGATTTTAAAAACAGCGACGATTGTTTTTATTTCAGAGGGGGCAATGGCTTTGGAAAGACATCCTTCCTGGAGGAAATAATCATCCCGGCCCTTAAGACCGACAAAATCCAATATATATATATCGGTCAGGATATTCGAACGCAACTGTATACCCTGAGAGCGCTGCTGGCGGTCCAGGGAATCAAAGTGTCCGACAATAATGAAGTTGAGCTTTTAAGGCTGTGGATTAATCAAAGCCGATCTGCAACTGTTTTTATTTTGGATGAATTTGATAAATATTTTCCTGATTATGGATTTATCTTTGATTGGAGCGATGCGTTTATCCGGACTTTCATTATGGTTACCCATCTTGGCTACGGCCAATCGGAGGTTCTTGCCGATAAATATCGGGCCTGCAACATAAAGTTTGACCTGATTGATTTTGATGGTCACATTAAGAATATCAGGGTAAAGAAAGAATAAACATGGTCGTTTTTAAACTCGGCATCATATTCATGCTCATACTCTCTTTTTTTTGGCTTTTTGTTTTCGGCCCTTTTTATGATCAAATCGCAATTCAACTGGTCGTTTTTATAGGCATAATTGGGTGGAATACGTTGCGATTTTCGCTCCAGGAAACGATTTCCCTGCTGAAATTCTGTTTTCCGTTTGTGTTGACTTTATTTATTTTCGGGCTGATTTTTCACTTCACCCGACTGTTCGGCAGGCAGGATTGGTTAGAGGATACGCTTATTAAATGCTTCGTGTTTCCCAGCTCACTGATTTTTTTAAAAATCGTGTTGAGTTATATTACGTACCTCGATATTCTCAACCTCCCAATTTCAATGAAAAAACGGGTTGATTTAATTACAATAAAGTCGGCCTTCTCAAAAGGTGAAAAAATATTGCGCCGGTTTTCCTGGTATCTGAACACCTATTCGGGATTAAAATCCGGAAGCAACATAAAATATGCACTAAAAAAATATGCCTGCCTCATAATCGCTCTGTATTTGTACCTTTATGAAGAAATTGAAAATTCAAATCGATTGCTAAAAAACCGGTATCTACATTTATACGAGGCCAACAAATGAAAAATATTAAAATTGCTTTTATCGCACTAACGGTGGTAGTTGCCCTGATAACGCTTTTTATCAGGATTCCGCTGCCCAGCCGGGGATATTTCAATTTTGGAGACGTCGCCGTCGTATTTTCCGGTCTGGTATTGGGAAGCCTGACCCGGCAAAGAAATTTCTGGTGGGGTGCGGGAGCAGGCGGTATTGGCTCTGCCTTGGCGGACATCCTCGGCGGATTCGGCATGTTTGCGCCAATTACGTTAGTCGCCAAGGGCGCTGAGGGCGGATTGTGTGCTCTGGCATCGGGCCGGCAGAAATTTAGCCGCTGGCTTTTGCTCTTGCTGGGCGGCGCTTCTATGGTTGCATGCTACTTTATCGCGGAAGCATTTATGCCCAACATCGGCCTCCAGGGAGCCGTATCAGAAATTATTCCCAACCTGATCCAGGCCGGAGGCGGGATCGCCGGCGGTCTTCTGGCTTTTGCCGCCTATAAAAAAATTGTGAAAGACTAGCAGAGGTTCAAAGGTTCAGGGTTCAGAGGTTCTGGTGGCTGGCTACTGGTCCCTGGCCTCTGGCTACTGGCCTCTGGCGTTGAACCTAGCGGCCAGGGGCCGCTAATAACCCTTGTGGCCCTGCCAGATTAAGCCGGAAAACGACACCTCAGCGCCTCTGGAGGACCACTCAGGCCGGAAAACGACAAGTCAAAAATAAAGTAGAAGGACAGCCCTCGACTCGGCTGAGCCCTTCGGCTGTGAGCTCAGGGTCGAACGACTCGTCGCAGGCAGCGGCTGCCGGAAACCAGTTGCCAGTTACCAGCCGCCGGCAACCAGCCGCTAGCCGCCAGCGCCCACCGGCGTCAACAATCCGACCGAGAATGCCAGCATAAACTG
>JAQYWI010000250.1 GCA_030145015.1 Desulfobacterales bacterium | reverse complement strand
TTCAAAACATTGATTGTGGACGCTCTAAAGCGCTTTAATATGCAATATTAAATTACGTCAGAGAAAACGTCATTTTGTATTAAATTACTAAATATTATGATTTTTTGACTTTTTCTACAGACTCGTTGGTATTTTGTTTTCATGGCTATATAACTAGAATAGGGGGGGATATGAAGTATTTTATTTATCTGGTTGTTTATATCTTAATCACCTCGTTATCCACGCAGGATTCACTGGCTACCGGTTCTAAAGTTGCATTAAATCCGGAACAACCTTTTATGCTGGAAAACGAGCGTATTGTTCCGGGCAAAAGACTACAGTGTTTAGTGGATACAAAGGTCTTTAATCCCCAAAAACAAACAATTGTGTCAATGGAGCTTTTGTATGCTTATCCGCATAAAAGTGGAGACAAAGGTACCGTTGTCCATAAACTGCCTATCGATAATTTTTACCTTAAAACCATGGATGCCGATATTTATTTATATGTTCCGCTACCCGGCTGGGATCGCTTAAAGCATATAAAATCACAGAATGGTTTTAAAGGCTATGTTACACCCTACGATGCCTATCTGCTTATCCGCTACCGGGATAAAAACAAGGTAGACCAAACCACACGTCTTTATCTTAAACTGCCCGATCCTTTCTGGGCAGGAGTTTGGGGAGTCTGTGTCCTGCTGTTATTCTTTGTTCTAATTGGGCTACTAAAACCACAGGCGATTTCTAAAGAGGACGACGTGTTCGAGAAAGATGAAAGTAAAGCCGATTGGGAAAATACCAATAAACTAAAACGACTTTTATTATATCCCTTAAATTTTGCTGTCACGCCTTTGGGTAGTTATAGTATTTCCCTTACGCAGATCTTATTCTGGACCTTTATCACTATCTTTGGTTTAGTCTATGTCCATCGCATTTCCGAAGAATTTTTAGTGATCACACCGCAGGTTTTGATGCTTCTCGGTATTGGCGGAGGTACGGCCCTCGGCGCGAAAATGAATGCTCGCAGTAACGTATTTGATATCCCCTCCTATTATTTAAAATTTGTCACTAAAAAACGTATCCCGAAATTAAAGAACATCATTTCTATTGGCGGTCAGCCCAATATTTTTAAGTTCCAGATGCTTGCCTTTACTTTAATCACCGGTTGTTATGTAGTCGTGGATATTATCAAAAATTATGCCTTCCCGGAAATTCCGGAAAATATAATTATCATGATGGGTATCAGCAGTCTGATTTATCTTGGTAACGAAGTGACCATTAAAAGTGTCTGGGATCAAATAAAAGAACAGAAGAAAGAGATCGACGCTTACAAGCCTTTCCAAAAGCTTCCCGATAAAACAAAAGAGGAAATAAAAGCGCTGGCCAAAAAAGATTCGGAGTTTAACCGAATGTTTGAAGAAATGAAACGCTTATTAAACAGTATTTATTCATAAATAAACGGGGGATAGTATCAAGCAAAATATTGATAAACAAAAACTGCGCCTGCCCGATGGCGAATATTTTGCCGGTCATTTTGAAAAAACCGATAAAGTAAAGGGTCTAAAGGTAAAGGGGTCATAAAGGGGTCACGTCTGCTCTTAACTCATAACTAAGTAAGTATAAATTCGCGATCAAAGTTATAGATAGGGGTTAGAAGTCAAAATCTAAGGATAGAGGATCAGAAAAATCAAATACGAAATCAAAAATAAAATAATAATGAGTCAAGAGCAGGTTGGACCCCTTTTCCGATATCATCTGCCCCTGTGTATACAGGGCCCCCGATGTGGAGGAATATGGAAGCTGTTACTGCAATCTCTATGTATCGAAAGAGTGGAATGAAGGTGCCATACCGCATGAATATGTACCGGAGCGGAGGCCTCCAGAAAAGATGTTCTGATAATATTTTGCTTTATTTTCAATAAGAGATGGAGTATTTATTGGGCATTCAGTTCTGTGATGTTCATGTCAATCCGGCTGACTTGAGTCTATCATCAGCAATGCCATCTCTTGTTGGTTACCAGCCGTGCTTATAACAGGTTTTAATGGTTTGTAGAGTAATAAAGGTTTTTTAGCTTTCACAGGGAAAGGAGTTGCTATCAGGAGACTTGCACTTGTACTGATAGCCCAATAGTCAATTTTTTACAACTTTAAATGTCAGGAGGGAGGAACCATGAATAAAATAATCTGCAGATGGCTGATTGTTATGGTATTGGTCGGCGGTATTTTTTCATTTAACGCCTTTGCCGGAGAAGTTGAAGTCCTGCACTGGTGGACTTCTGGCGGTGAAGCAAAGTCAGTGGGTGTCCTCAAAGACCTGCTGGAAAAGGAAGGACACACCTGGCAAGACATGGCTGTAGCGGGAGGCGCTGGTGGTAATGCCATGACGGTTTTGAAATCACGGGCCGTTGCAGGCAAGCCACCGACGGCGGCGCAAGTAAAGGGCCCCCAGATCCAGCAATGGGGAGATGAAGGTGTCCTGACCAATCTGGACGATGTTGCCCAGGCGGGGAACTGGGATAAACTGCTTCCCGAGGTCGTGGCAGACGTAATGAAATACAAAGGCCATTACGTTGCCGTACCGGTGAATGTCCACAAGATCAACTGGATGTGGGCCAATCCCGACGTATTCCGCAAGGCCGGGGCCAAGATCCCGACCACATGGGCGGAATTTGAAGAGGAAGCGGCAAAGATTAGAAAGGCCGGTTTTATTCCCGTTGCCTGGGGAGGCCAGAACTGGCAGGAGGCTACCGTCTTCGAATCCATTGTACTGGGAGTGGGCGGGCCCGCTTTCTACGAAAAGGCCCTTGTTAATGCCGATCCCAAAGCGCTGAACAGTCCCACCATGGTGAAATGCTTCGAAACCCTTCGGATGGTGCTCGGCTTCATAGACAAAGATGCCCCCGGGAGAGACTGGAACCTTGCCACTGCTATGGTGATTCAGGGCAAGGCGGCCATGCAGTTCATGGGAGACTGGGCCAAGGGAGAGTTCACTGCAGCGGGAAAGAGGCCGGGTATCGATTATGTTGCCATGCCGGTACCGGAAACGAGCGATGGATATCTCTTCAATGTGGACAGCTTTATCATGTTCGAGGTGAAGGACGCAGAAACAAAGAAGGCTCAGAAGGCCATGGCCAGGCTGATTATGGACCCCAAATTCCAGGAGGTCTTCAATGTAAACAAGGGATCAATCCCCTGCCGTCTGGGAATATCCCGACTGCCATTCGATGCCCCAGCCCACATGTCCTTTGATTCCTTTGTGGCCAGTGCCCAAGTCGGGAGTCTTCTGCCAAGCATGGCTCATGAAATGGCTGTGTTTCCGGCCATACGGGGTGCGATCTTTGACGTTGTAACCAACTTCTGTAACTCTAAAGTGCCAAATGACAAAGCGGCAAAGACCCTGGCGTCTGAAGTTCAGGGAGCCATGTAATGAGATCTGACGGTTAAATCGCGGTGCGGAGCCTCCGTAAACTTTCAGGGGGTTCCGCACGAGGCTTCATATCGGCGGGCGGTGGGATTTTGTAATGACTATATCACATTCCACGCGAGAAGAGAGGCATACAAAAGGTATCTTCCATTACATAGAAGACCTGCTGCCGAAGCTGGTACTCGCTCCTACGGCCATTGCCATTCTTGTTTCCGTGTACGGCTTTATACTGTGGACGGCCTACCTATCCTTCACTCGATCCCGTCTCCTCCCGAAATATGATCTCGCTGGTTTTGTACAGTACATAAAACTGTTCAGCAACGATCGCTGGTGGGTTGCTTCTAAAAACCTTCTGATTTTCGGGGGACTTTTTATCCTCTTCTGCGTTGTCTTGGGATTGCTCCTCGCCATCTTTCTCGATCAACGGATACGGATCGAGGGCGCCATACGCACCATCTACCTCTATCCGATGGCCCTTTCCTTTATTGTCACAGGCGCTGCCTGGAAGTGGATATTAAACCCTGGTCTCGGTCTGGAGCGTGTCGTGAGACAGATGGGATTTTCCGATTTTACCTTCGACTGGCTGGTAAACTCGGAGATGTCGATCTATACGGTGGTGATCGCCGGTGTCTGGCAGTCTACCGGTTTTGTCATGGCACTCTTTCTCGCCGGTCTTCGGGGCATCGATGATTCCATTATCAAGGCCGCCCAGGTAGACGGAGCCAGTCTGCCTCGGATCTACCGCAAGATTATCATCCCCAGCCTCCGGCCGGTTTTCTTCAGTGCCATCATTATACTGTCTCACATTGCCATCAAGAGCTTCGATCTGGTTGTAGTCTTGACGAGAGGAGGACCCGGATATTCGTCCGACCTGCCGGCCACCTTTATGTATGCCTTTGCCTTTACCAGAAGTCGTCTCGGCTTTGGAGCGGCCAGTGCAATGATGATGTTTTTCGGTGTGATGGCGATCATCATACCCTATCTCTATTCTGAATTGAGGCAGAAACGCTATGAATGAAAAGCGTGTTCCTATGTTATCACGATCTCCACAGGAGATTGCAGTCAGAGTGTTTGTATACGGGGTCGTGATCCTGGCGGCCATCTATTTTCTCATTCCGCTCATTGTGATGATCTTTACTTCGGTCAAGACGATGGCCGATATACGCTCGGGCAATCTTATCTCTTTCCCACGTGAGATAACCTTAGATGCATGGAAAGAGGCCTGGGGCACCGCATGCATCGGAGTTGCATGCAGCGGGGTGAAGGGATATTTCTGGAATTCTGTCAGAATTGTGGTCCCAGCGGTGATCATTTCGACGATGATCGGCGCCCTAAACGGATACGTTTTTTCCAAGTGGCGGTTCAAGAGGAGTGAACTCATCTTCGCTTCGCTCCTGATCGGGTGCTTCATCCCCTTTCAGGTGATCCTCCTTCCGATGGCACGCACGCTGGGCGCCTTAGGGCTTTCTCAGAGCATTACGGGGCTTGTGATAGTACATATAGTGTATGGACTGGCCTTTACCACCCTCTTTTTCCGGAATTATTATGTGACCATACCGGATGATCTCATCAAGGCGGCACGAATAGACGGGGCCGGTTTCTTCAGAATTTTCTGGAAGATTTTACTGCCCCTGTCAAAACCGATTTTTGTTGTCTGTATCATATGGCAGACGACGCAGATATGGAACGATTTTCTCTTCGGCGTCGTCTTTTCGGCGGGTGATTCGCAGCCCATAACGGTAGCACTGAACAATCTCGTCAATACATCCACCGGGATCAAAAAATACAATGTCGATATGGCGGCGGCTATCATAGCCGCGTTGCCAACGCTCTTTGTCTATGTCGTTGCAGGGAAATATTTTCTGCGCGGCCTCACCTCCGGGGCGGTGAAGGGATAAACAAGAAAAATATTCGGAGTAATATGGCCTCATTATCTGTAAAAAACGTTAGAAAATCTTTCGGTTCGGTGGATGCCTTAAAGGACATTTCCATCGATATAAACTCCGGGGAGTTTCTCGTTCTCGTTGGGCCCTCGGGGTGTGGAAAATCAACGCTCTTGAACTTGATTGCCGGACTGGAGAAGATAACGGCAGGCGATATCTTTATCGACGGGCAGCGGATTAACGAGGTAAGTCCCAAAGACAGGGACATCGCGATGGTATTTCAGTCCTATGCCCTCTATCCCAATATGAATGTGAGGAAGAATGTCTCCTTCGGCCTCGAAACCCGGAAGGTGCCCGCAAGCGAGATAGAAAAAACCGTGCAACGGGTTGCAGAGCAATTGAAGATAGAAGACCTGCTCGATCGTAAACCCTCACAGCTCTCCGGTGGACAGCGTCAACGGGTTGCCATGGGGCGCGCTCTGGCACGTGATCCGTCAATTTTTCTCTTCGATGAGCCTCTCAGTAACCTGGATGCCAAACTGCGCGTTGAAATGCGTACCGAAATTAAATTGCTCCATCAGCGTATAGATGCCACTATTGTCTACGTAACACACGATCAGGTAGAAGCCATGACACTGGCTGATCGCATTGCTGTCATGAAGGACGGAGCCATTCAGCAGTTCGACTTACCGCAGCAGGTCTATGATAATCCCGTAAACCGCTTTGTGGCTGGTTTCATGGGATCTCCGTCGATGAATTTTATCCAATGCCAGGTTGTAAAGCAGGGCATTGGAACGGGACTTGTTCTCGATACGGGCGAAGGGGATGCTCTTACGATTCCAGTGGAGAATGGAAAGGGTAATTTGGATGCGTTTATCGATAGAGAGGTCACGCTGGGAATTCGGCCGGAACAGATATCAGGTGTGTCTTTTCATCATATAGAGCGATCACAGGGATATGAACTGGAGAGCAGGGTCCGTGTGATAGAGCCGACAGGGGCCGATACGCTGGTATGCGTCTATATCAATGGCCGTGAGGTCATCTGCCGCGTCCATCCGGATGAGGCGAAGGGGCCCGGTGAAATAATGACCCTCATGGTTGACATGTCAAAGGCCGTGATCTTTAAACCTGAAACGGGAGAGAGAATTGTCTAATGAGAAGGCGGCCGGGCACAGGGGATATTCATCAAGGAATTGTGATGGGTAAATTATGATCAAGCCCTATCAGATAGGAATCGATCTGGGTGGTACGAAGACGGAGTCGATTCTCTTCAGTCCCCGAGGAAAAGATAAAAGGTGCAAGTCTGCTCTTGACTCACAACTAAGTAAGTATAAATTCGTGATCAAAGTTATAGATAGGGGTTAGAATTCAAAATCTAAGGATAGAGGATCAG
>JAQYWI010000084.1 GCA_030145015.1 Desulfobacterales bacterium | reverse complement strand
AATGGCGCGTGTAACCCGATTTAATGATCAAAGGGATGGTGAAGCTTCCGGTACCCACCGTGTTGGCTACGGCGCTGCCGGAGATCGTCCCGAAAAAACTGGAAGCCACAACCGAGGCCTTGGCGGCGCCGCCCCGGGAGCGGCCCGTGAGTGCAAAGGCCAGGTCCAGATAGAACTGGCTTATTTGGGTCCTTCCAAGAAAGGCGACAAAAAGGATAAAAATGAAGACAAAAGTGGCCGAAACACCGGTGGGGACCCCAAAGATGCCGTCAGAGGTGAGATAAAGATATTCAACCCATTCATATATGTCTGCGGAAGAATGTTTCAACATACCGAATAGATAAGGGCCGGCCAGGGCGTAGATGCAGAAACAGGTCCCCACTATGGCCAGGGCGGCCCTGACGGTCCTGCGCGTGGCCTCCAGGATCAGCGGGATGGCAATAAAGCCAAAAAAGAGATCGCTGAAGGTCATCTCATCAACGGAAATAATTCTCTGAATAATTCGATCGAAATTTGTGATGACATGAAGACCGACCCCGATGCCCAGCAGCATGAAGATGGAATCGATGGCAAAAGAGAGCCTCGGCCTGGACTTGAAAGAGGGGTTCAAGACAAAGGCGAGAGATAGGGCAAAACCAACGTGGGCGGCCCTCAAGATCATGGCATCCAGGGTGACATTCCACACCCCGTAGATCTGAAAGAGGGACCAGCAAATGGCTAAGGTGCCGGCCAGAAAATAGCGAACCTTTTCGAGTTTTAATTCCATCCACCCACCAGACTAGAAGCTATCTCAAAAACGCATTTAACACCCGATGGTACAGTTTTAAACCGATAAAAAGTGCTTACAACAAATGAGCTAAAATTTAAAATGACCTAAAATGCCTAAAATTATGGTGCCGCTGCGCTCCATCTTTAATTATAAATTAGGATCATTCGACCCAGTCGTCAGACCCTGTCGTTAGACCCTGAGGCTCTCGAAGGGAGGCTCTCGACAGGTTGAATTCCTTAATTTTAGGCACTTTAGCTCATTTTAGGCATTTTAGGCACTTCTAACTTTAGAGCACCTTTGGAACTTTTTTTCGCTGTCTTCCAAGATGAACTGCTAATTTTGAGATAGCTTCTAAGTCCTTGCACTCATAATTGAAATGTCGAAGATCCCGTCATTGCACGGCAGCGCTCTCCTGCGGGATCTTCGACAGTACGCTCTGATCCGGTTCTTTTACCTATTTCCAGCCCCTCTCTTTGTAGTACTTCTCAGCACCCGGGTGAAGGGGGACCCCGCCAAGCTTTTCAGGCTTCCAGGCCGTCTTTGGATCGAAGGCCTTAAAACTCTTGTAGGCCGACTGAATCTTTTCCTTGTTCTCAACGATGGCTTTCACGAGCGTATAAACAACCTCATCAGAGATATCCTCCCGCACTAAGAGACAGGTGGGAAAACCGATGGTGACCACATCCTTTTCCAGCCCTTTGAACATTCCTGCCGGAACGACCGAGCTGGTGTAGCCATACTTACTCTTTAATTTTCCCAATACCGCATCTTCCAGGGGTAAAAACTTAAGGGGTCGGGATATGGCCGCTTCAGTCCAGGTGGGGTGAAATGGGGTGGCCATCATCAAGAATCCGTCTATGGCCCCTTCCTTGAGTGCAGGGACCATTTCCTTGAAGCCCTTCATCAGGATATCGCCGCCCCAGCCCTTTAGATCATCATAAGAGATGCCATAGGCCTCCAAAACTTGCATGGCTGCAAATTCGCTCAGCGAGCCCTTGGACTGCGTGCAGATCCGGATATCCTTTTTCCCGGATTTCATATCCGCCCAGCTATTGATTCCTTTATCAGCCTTCACAGCGCTTAGAACCCAGTAGCTATCCAGTCCTCCTGCAATCGCCCGGATATTTTGGATCTTCTTATCGTAGCGGTAAACTCCATTCCAGGCCCAGTTGGCGGTGATGGGAAATGCGAACCCGAGATCTGCTTTCTTTAAGCCAAGCAGTTTCGGATTTCCGATACCCCCGGACTTTGGCAGCGCATCCACAGTGGAACCGGGAGGGAGGCTTTTTTTGAAGATGTCCGCCATGACGCCGCCCATGACAAACCAGCCGCTGCCTATCTTGAAGGAAGCCAGTTTGAGTTGTACCGGTTCCTGGGCTGGAGAGCTCGCCGGCACGGTTAAAATGAAGCATACCAGGAAAATGACTAAAATGAATAATCGATCTTTGTTGGTTTTTAACATGAGTTTGCTCCTTTCTGTGAAGGTGATTTGGGTGACTTTTCCGTTTCTGATAACAAAATCTATCCAAAAGTTTCACCGCCGAACAATTTTTCATAACGGGCGTAGTTTTCCAGTTTATTACTCTTAAATCAAATCGTCGTGGATCTCAATATGAGAAATGGGTTTTTTGCTCGAATGCATGAAAACGTATTGATTTGTTCGGCCCATTTTCTTAAAGATAAATCCAGAGGCGCCTTAAGGGGGCCGGCAGCAATAAAACAATTAATGCCGGGCAGCTGGCAAAGGAACTAAAAATGAACGATTTGTCAAAATACAACGCCGTCAGAGATCAAATTCAAACCATGGATCTACTTCAATGGCATGGCGAAAGCTGGATTAGCAGGTTAATTCGATGGAAGACAGGCGGTTCTGCGACCTATTGTGGGGTTGCCTGCCGGCTTGCCGATGTTGACCGGGTCATGACGTTGGAGGCCGTCAGCAGGGGTGCCGTCCCAAACCCGTTGAGTCAAACGCTAAAAAAATATCATGGTAAGGCCTATTGGCATTCTTTAAAAGAAGAATATCGACCCTATGTCGCCCATTCGTTTAATTGGATGTATGATAAAATCGGTACGGGCTATGATTTTGAAGGCGTAGGCAGCAACTTATTTGGCAAAGTATCTGCCGATGCGCGCGCACTTTTTTGCAGCGAATATGTGTTTCTGGGCTGGAAGGTGCGATGTGCCGAGGAAATGGCCATCGATTTGTTCAAGTGGCTGCTGGACATTAATGAGGTTCCGGTGCCGTCTGAAATGCACGCAATCGGCATTTATGAGGAAGAGGGCATACGGATTTTGTAATAAACCGGGTTAAGGTTCATCATTTTAACGAAATAGAGATAGGGGTTGTTTCAAGCTGGCTTCGGGTCAAAAAAAGCACGTCGTTGATACCCACAACCGCTTTATCTATTTTTATGCCGAAACCCGCCTGGAAGACAAACTCTACTGGGGCGGAGACGATTTTCACTGGTTTGAGGGTGAGCGTTTTGGTTTTTTTAAAGCCGACACTGGATATACTTCACAGGATGTAACCCAGTCGTTTAAGTGCGACTGAAGACAGATACCATATGCGATATTGCCGACCCACCGCTTTCGCTATGTGGGTTAAACAGGAGTAAACCATGAAAAATTCTTTAAAGCCCGGCCTGATCTTTAATTTTCAATATAAGATTCCTGAAAACAAAACGGTGCCTCACCTTTACCCTGAAGCGACCGAATTCCAGGAAATGCCTAAAGTGCTGGCCACCGGGTTTATGGTCGGCCTTTTTGAATGGACCTGTATCCAGGCCATTAATCCCCATATCGACTGGCCCCGTGAACAAACGGTGGGTATTGCCGTTAAGCTAAGCCATCTGGCGGCCACACCGCCCGGTCTGACCGTGAATGTAAATGTTAAGCTGGAGGAAGTAGAGGGTCGCAGGCTGGCCTTTTCCATAGTTGCCAACGACGGCATGGACACAATTTCTGAGGGTACCCACGACAGGTTCATCATTGACGCAGCGAAGTTTAATGCAAAGATAGCTGCCAAAAGCGATGAATTTAGTCCTAAAAGGAATCAATAGGTTCTAAACAGATGACCTGGCGAATATGGTAAGGCCGGCTTCACCTCTAAATGAATAAAATAGTTAAAAGTAGCAAACATATCCCAAACCATATCAAGGAAAGCATCCAGTTATTTTCCCGCGGATTCTCTTCTTGATCTTTTTTTCCGGAAAACATTGTATGATCCTTTCTTAAATAGGGCTGTTTTGTGGTCACTTATTATTGTGTCGGCGTTCCCTGCCTATGGATTACAGTCCGGCTTCATTTTTAAGAAAAGTTTTTTAATCCCTTACAACTTGAACAAATCCATGGCTGGAGTAAGCAGGGTAAACGCTTGGACACTTTCAGCGTGCTCCCAGGGGCGAAAGGACTATTCGCCTGAGGCCTTTTATCGGCCTCAGGCGAATTTAAAGAAGGATGCTAGTGGCGTTTGCGCAACAGCATCTGGGCATCCTCCTGGGTGATGGTCCCATCTTCAATTCCTTTTTCAATCAGCCGGCTCATAAGCTCGCGGCGCTTGGAGCGATTTTCCATTTTTTCAAGAATATCTTTCTGCTGCTCCTGCGTAATGCTTCCGTCTGCAACCGCCTGTTTAACGCACTCACTGACTTTAGCATGCAGAGCAGCGCGAAGCGCCTGCCGGTCGATGTTGAGCTCTTGCATCACAGCACGCATGCCCTGTTCTTTGAGTTTTGTGTTGACGGTCTCGGTTGATTGTCCCGTTTTTTCTGAAAGCACCTGAACCATCAGGTTTCTTTGCTGATATTTTGCCAGCAGCATTAGGCCGCCGCCTTTATGGCGTTGTTGAAATCCTAAACCCGGGCGCTGGCCTTTTCCTTGATTGTCCGCAAACACCGGTCCGGAAAGGGCCATGCCCATTACCAGCACACTCGCGACGATGATCGTTTGAATCTTTTTCATGATAACCTCCTTACGGTTTGTGCTTATAATTTTAAATTTTGATAAAATTCTCTTTGTACTCTGCGTTTAAGTTAACAATTAACTGTGGAGAAAATATGGAGAAACGATGTGGAGATTGTAGAGATTAAAATAATGATAATTTATTCTGGCGATTTCTATGTAGGGATCAATTATGGAGGAAATATGAAGATCTGATGTGAAGGTGGTGAAGGGTTATAAATGGGTTTGAAATGTATGTTATAGTATATTATCTAGTTACAAAATAAGGTGGAATGTGGAACTTTAAAATTAACAATGAAATTTAAACTTTCTTATAAAATTTTTGCGGCCTTTACCTTAACGTCCCTTATGGTTGTGGCGCTTATGGTCGGGATCATTCGGTTTTATGCTGCCCGCAATTTTGCGGATTACGTCAACAAATCGCTGCTGGAAAGATACAGCGATGTCGCAGTCGCCCTGGCCACCGAATACCAAACCCAAAAGGGTTGGCAGGCACTCAAAAATAATCCCGGCCGATGGGAGAAAATATTGCGATCCAACCTGCCGCAAATGGTTTTTGATCTTCGTAGACCTCCCCCACGGCCGCCTGATATTGAAAACAAAGGATCCGGGGGTAGCGCTCAAGACATCCTGCCCCCAGAGCCTTCCAGGCGTATTCAGCGACTGGCCCGCAGGCTGGCGGTTTTTGATGCTGATAAACAGTATATCGTCGGCGGACGCACCCGGGTTTCACATGACGGCTATACCCTGCAGGAAATTACCGTCTCGGGCAAAACCGCAGGCTGGTTTGGCCTTCACAAAAGAGAGCACCTGACAAACCCGCTGGCGGTCGGATTCTTAAAGCAACAATCGCAGGTGCTCTATTTTATCGGCGGCGCAATTCTGGTGCTGGCGGCCCTTGCAGCGTTTCTTTTATCCAAACATTTTTTGGCACCCATCCGCAGGCTGACGGCCGGAACCCGTGCCCTGGCGTCGCGTCACTTTGATACCCGCATCGAAGTTGAGTCCAACGATGAACTCGGACAACTGGCCGAAGATTTTAATGCCATGGCGCAAACCCTGGAAAAATATGAACGCATGCGGCAGCAGTGGATTTCCGATATCGCCCACGAATTGAGAACGCCGCTGTCAATTTTAAGTGGTGAGATTGAGGCCCTGCAGGACGGCGTCCGCGCAGCCAACCGCGACACCCTTGGCTCCCTGCGTTCGGAGGCCCGCCATCTCAGCAAGATCGTAAGCGATCTTCACGAACTGTCCCTGGCAGACGCCGGGGTGCTCTTCATTAAAAAAGAGCCGGTTGATCCGGTGCCGGTTTTGAATGACACGCTGCGTCATTTTCAACCGCGCTTTGCGGAGAATCAGATGACCGTTGAGAATCGTGTGGAAAATGAATCCCCCACCACCGTGATCGGCGATGCGGATCGCCTGCAGCAACTTTTTTACAACATACTGGAGAACACCCTGCGATACGCGGATTCACCCGGCACCTTGAAGATCTGGCAGGATCGCACCGCAAACCGCCTGACATTGTTTTTCCAGGATTCCGGCCCCGGTGTGCCCGCAGAGGCATTGGAACGCCTGTTTGACAGGTTGTACCGGGTGGATAAATCAAGAAGTCGCACTCAGGGCGGCAGCGGATTAGGCTTGAGTATTTGTAAAAGTATTGTAAATGCCCTCGGCGGTGAAATCAGGGCCGCCAATGCAGCCCCCGGCGGGCTTCGAATTGAAATCGAACTTCCAATATCATCAAAAGATAAAGCCCATGGCGAGTAGACATATTCTTGTTGTTGAAGACGAAGAGAAGATCACCCGGCTGCTGTGCGACTATCTGCAAGCGGCCGGCTTTCGGACATCTACCCAGGCCGACGGAGGCCGCGTGATCGCCCAGGTGAAAAAAGACCTGCCGGATTTAATTTTGCTGGATATCATGTTGCCGGGTATGGACGGGATGGAATTGTGCCGGGAGATCAGGAAGTTTTCCGATGTGCCCATCATCATGATTACCGCCCGGGTGGAAGAGATCGACCGGCTCCTGGGGCTGGAGCTGGGTGCCGATGACTATATCTGCAAACCGTTCAGCCCCCGGGAAGTGGTTGCGCGGGTCAAGGCTGTTTTCAGAAGGATGCATGCCGAACCCCGAACGCACAATCTGGTTGTCGGTTCTATTTCCCTGGATGATAAAACCCATCAGGTGATGATCGACAAACAGGTGTTAAACCTGACCCCCAATGAATTTGGACTGCTGAAAATCATGATGACCCGGCCGAATCGTGTGTTTTCAAGGAGTGAACTCATCAACCGGGTCCAGGGATATGATTTTGAGGGCTACGATCGCACCATCGACACCCACATAAAAAATCTGCGCAAGAAAATTGCACAAAAGCTTCCCGGACAGGAAATCATCAGCACGGTTTACGGCGTTGGATACAAATTCAGCGCTGAGCATGATTAAACTATAACTTTTCCTCAAAATGCAGCCTGCGCCCGTTGGTAAAGTTCTAAATCTATAAAAAGTGCCCATAACAACAAGTGAGCTAAAATTAAAAATGAGCTAAAATGCCTAAAATTGAGGAATTCTACCCGTCGAGAGCCTCCCTTCGAGAGCCTCAGGGTCTAACGACAGGGTCTAACGACAGGGTCTAACGACTGGGTCGAACGATCATATTTATAATAAAAGATGTAGCGCAGCGAAACCATAATTTTAGGCATTTTAGCTCAATTTAGTCATTTTAGGCATTTCTAACGTTAATCCACAATTTCAACCCAGCCGAACGTATCGGGTAAATCTCCGTATTGAATGCCCAGCAGGGTGTCATAAAGCTTTTGAGTTATGGGCCCGGGTTTTGCGTCTTTGCAGTACTCGTAGATTTTGTTCGCCTTTTTATCCACAATTTTTTTTATGGGCGTAATGATCGCGCCGGTGCCGCAAGCCCCTACTTCTTCGAATGTGGCCAGCTCTTCGGCCTTAATCGGCCGCTGCTCGACTTTCATACCGAAATCCCTGGCAAGATCCATCAGGCTCAAATTGGTAATTGAAGCTAATATTGAGCTGGATTGGGGGGTGATATAGGTGTTGTCTCTGATCGCAAAAAAGTTGGCCGGACCGCATTCATCGATATAAACTTTTTCCTTGGCATCCAGAAAAATAACGGAAGCATAGCCTTCATTATGCGCTTTTTTCATGGCGCGCAGACCGGCCGCATAGTTGCCGCCGGCCTTTACATGACCGGTCCCCAGAGGCGCTGCGCGGTCAAACTCATGTGTTATGGTAAAATCCACGGGATGGAATCCTGCAGATAATAACGGACCGACGGGAGTAACAAAGACAATGAGCAAATATTCTTCTGCAGGCTTGACGCCCACCTCCGGACCGGTACCGATCAGCAGCGGACGAATATATAAAGCCGCACCGGATTCATAGGGCGGCAGGAAACGGTCATTCTGCGTGATGGCCAAATTTATCGCTGCTTTAAAATGGCCCACAGGCACCTCCGGCATGAGAAGCACCTGCGCAGATCTGTTCAATCGTTTCGCATTTTCTTCCCAGCGAAACAAGCGGGTTTTGTTATCTTTTCCCCGGTAAGCCTTTAGGCCCTCAAATGCCTGCTGACCGTAATGCAAAGCGGTCGCAGCCATATGGATATCGATAAACTCGGATGAAGAGGCCTCTATTTTACCCCAGGCACCATTTTTATAATAGGTGCGAATATTGTAGTCCGTCTTCAAATATCCAAACGGCAAATTTTTCCAATCCAGTTTTTCGGTCTCCATGACCGGATCTCCTTTCAAAAGATGATGGCTGAAAATACAGCATCAAATGGCCCTTAACATTTCTTTACTTAAACTTCAATATCTTGCGGAGCTTCTCTTTTCTCATATGAACCCGTCTCAAAAATGCGTCTAAGTGCCCAGGGCGGCGTTGCAGGTCGGCTCAAAATGCTCACATACTATCGTGTATGCTCCGCTTTTTCGCCGCCCCGCGCCTTGATGCATACCTTAATCTGTTTCGATTAGACATGTAATCCCGCTTCAGCGGGGCCCTGAACTCTGATCCACCTTTTTGAGATGGGTTCAGGTATTCACAACTCAACGGGCAACTTTCCATAACGATTTGCCTCCTTTTTTTGTAAACTTTTCACAAATGGGTTGCGTCATATAGTTCAAACAACCCTGATCACCCGGTTGTCAATCTTGAAAACAAGGAGGCAAGTCATGCAGAAAAAGATCATTATCATCAGCGTCGTATTGATTGGATTTATTGTGGCCTTAACCAGTAATTCATGGGCCGAACGCGAGAGAGGCGGCGATCGCCGTCCCGATCGAAGCGGCCGGTCTGCGGAATTTAATGGACCCGGAAATCAGGATATTGACCGGGACCGCGTCCGTGACCGCGATGCGGGCAATCAAACCAGGCGCCATTTTAACCGTCCTGGCCCCACGTTCAAGCACAAAAACCTCAGGGGGCCCCACTATCGCCCGGCGTACCGGCCCGGACACCAATTCCATCGGCGGCATCCTAAAGCCGTGCCCAACCGCTTCAGACCCAAATACGACCGTTGGCGACATCGACCGGTCTACCGGCATGGTCTCCCCAAACCTTTCTACAAGCGGCAGCGCCACTCGGCGGTGAATCAAGTTAACAACTATTACAGCAATGCCGAAAGTTATTCTGCCCCTGAAGACGAGTTCACCGCTTCCGCCTCAATATCGGATACCGGGTTTTCGGTCTCCGTCGGAGTTAGCAACACGAACTGACGGCATAACTTACAAAAACCGGGAAAATGCCTTTGATCAGCAAGGAGGTTGCCAACGGCGGGGCCGGCTGAAATCAGCCGGCCCCGTTTTTTTAACTTCACTGCATTTTGCGGTAAGAACGGATAACCGACCTAAGGGATGTAAGTTTCTGAGATTTGATCTTGAGCCAATGGCGTGATAAAATTATTTTGAGCTTATAACCCAATAGAAAGAAGGTTGGATCATGCGTTTGCGAGGAAAATTCGGCTTCAGGGTTTTTATCTGTTCCTGCCCGATTTTAGCCGCGGTGCTGCTGTATAGTGCTTCGCTGGCCGGTGAGGTGGACGTCGTCAGGGTTCAATATCGCCGGGCTGCGGAGCTGGTGCCGGTCGTTCAAAGTCTGCTTTCACCAGCGGGAACCGTAACCGTCAGTGAGCGCATAAATTCACTGGTTATTGTTGACACACCGGAAGCCATTGAGCGTGTGCATGCCTACCTGGATCGGTTCGATCGACCGGTTGAGCAGGTCCGAATACAGGTCCGATTTCATACAACGCAAACAGACAATCAAAGGGCGGCTGCAGCCCGCGGCCGTTATTCAGCCGACGACCTGAGTGTTGCGACCGGCGGTAAAAAGAGAGACGGTGTCGATATTTCGGTTGCAAATCGCGAGCGTCGGCAAAAAAGTTATTCCGAAGCTTTCGTGGTCGCAATGTCCGGCAGTCCGGCTTTTATTCGTACCGGCAAAGAAATCCCGTATCGTCGCGGCTCAGCCTTCTTCAGGCGTTACGCACCGGGTGACGGTGCGGTCGCATGGCAAAATGTTGAAAGCGGCTTTGAAGTTACGCCGACGATTGTGGGCGACAATGTCCACTTAAAGATCGTACCGCGCCTCGCCTATGACCACCGCAAAGATGGGGTGGTTCGATTCTTTGCGGCCCAGACCGAGCTGACGGCGCCGCTGGGGCAGTGGGTGGAAATCGGCGGTGCCGTAGATCAGCAAAACGAGATTGTCAAAGAGATTCTCTCGCATAACAGGGGCGGGGAAAATACCTCCACGTCCATGTCTTTGATGGTGCAAAGGCCTTAAAGTCGTAGGCGTCATTATTTCAACCCCAATCCCAGTTACATATCCTGCGCATCCAGCGGACGTCCCTCTTTTCTCATAATTTTAAGGCATGAATACAAATATTACTTGCTTTAAGTCCAAATTAGACATAGAAACCTCCGCGCCGGGATAGTTGGGCGCTTCTGCTTCTCAACTGCCCCCGAAACCGGAGATGTCGGCATGCAAAAATTCAACGACAGCAACTATCTAAAGGCTTTTTTTCTGGCTTTTTTTGCCGGAACGATCTGGTCTTTTGGCGCTTTGATTGTGCGCTACATGGAGGCGGCGCAAAGTTATCAGTGGCAATATCTGTTTTTCAGGGGCCTGACCATAGCCGTCGTTATTTTAATCTATCTTATGGCGCGCGATGGCTTTGCTTTTATATACCATTTTAAAAGAATCGGACTGTCGGGATTAATCGGAGCCGTCGGACTCGTGACGGCCATGAGCGGCTATATTTTGTCGATCACCCTGACAACGGTAGCCAATACTCTTTTTATGCTGGCGGCCTCACCTTTCATTGCTGCGCTATTGGGCATTGTGCTGTTAAAAGAAAAGCTGCGATATTCTACCTGGGTTGCAATGGTCATTGCGCTGCTGGGTATTCTCGTGATGGTTCTGGAAGGATTGGCGGCCGGCAATTTTTTGGGTAACCTGCTTGCGTTAGTGGCGGCATTGGGCTTCGCTGTTTTTTCGGTGAGTCTGCGATGGCGCAGGCAGACACCCCAATTTGCCACGATAGCCCTCGCAGGTGTACTTTGTATGCTGTTCACTTTGCTTATCCTGTTTTTGCATAACGAAACACCGGCAATGCCACTTCGGAATGTGTATCTCAGCATACTGCACGGTTTTATCGTTTGCGTCGGTTTAATTTTATTTTCTATCAGCGCTAAATTTTTACCGGCAGCAGAACTGACCTTGTTATTGATGGTGGAGGCGGTTGGCGGTATCCTTTGGGTGTATCTTCCTATTTTTGGAATCCACGAAATACCGAGTGTACCCACGGTTGCCGGTGGAATCATCGTGCTGGGCGCCATTGTGCTTGATGGCGTGAGTCTGAGACAGCAGTCGCAAATATCGCATGAGAATTTATCGCTCTAATTGGGTTTTCCAAACCCACAACGATTGGAGCACTTCGTGCCCCTGTCTTTTCCCGCCGATAGCGGTAAAATCCAAGCCACCCGCTGTGCGGGTGGTCGTTGAGCCCTTACAATAAAAGGCATGACCTGTATGCCTCCGGCATGGCTCTCTCGCCCGGCTCCGTTGTTTTTTTGAGCACATTTTCTTGACTTTCTCTGACTCCCGATGATATTTACAGATCGAGTAATCTAAATTAAAATCCCCTTCCGTCTGATTATGGCGAAGGCAAATCCATTCAATGTCATCCGGAAAATGTCACCCAAAATAACCATAAAAGAGAATTATGTTTTAGTAGAACCCAAAGACGGAATTGATCTCAGAGAGATACAGCAAGGCGTTGCCAGGCTGTTCTATGTGGAAGGGATTCCAGAGCAAAATAGAATTTGGGTATTTCGTGAAGGCCCCCAAAATTTATCTCTCGATGATTTGCCTAAGCTGCGAGACGTCATTAAAGAAAACTACCCTGAAGGAGCCAGAATAAACAAAACGGCAATCGTGGTTGAATCCGAATCGCAGTCCAGTATGGCCGAAGCATTTACAAAAATCGCCGAAGATCTACCCCAACAGTTTAAGGTTTTCTCCAATCTAGCGGATGCTGAGGCCTGGGTAAAAAAATAATGAATGTCCGCTTGCCCGGGCAAACAGCAACCTGTCAGGCTCCTGAAACCCAGGGGATCTCATCCGATGGAAAACAAGCCCAAGGGTTACATCACCGCGGCCGGGTTTGACTGGCTGCTGCCCCTTTACGATCCTTTTCTAAGGTGAGTCGTCCGTGAGGACATCTTCAAACAGCGGCTGATCACCGCAGTGGCAATTTTACCGCAAGACAATGTCCTCGATCCGGGGTGCGGTAGGGGGACGCTCACGCTGATGAAAAGAACCACAAACTTGACGGCTAAAACCACCGGGCGGCGTTTGGACAAACAGTGCTTTTGCCTTTTGAAACAGGATAAACCTGATTATAACGATGGGACTTTACGCAAAATATGTTATGCCGAAAGTCACGCATTGGGCCTGCAGCGCAAAACCGATTTGTCGACAGCGTGAAAAGGTCGTGCCGCTGGCCGAGGGCCGCGTGCTGGAGGTTGGGATTGGTTCCGGGCTTAATTTGCCTTTCTATGCTCCGGGTAAGGTCCGGCATTTGTGGGGCCTGGATCCCTCGAAGGAGTTGTGGGCTTTGGCGGGTCAGGCCGTGGCGCAAGCTGAATTTGAGGTGGAATTCATCGAGGCGGCTGCCGATGAGATCCCCTTAGATGACGCGAGTGCAGATACCGTATTGGTTACCTATACACTCTGCTCGATTTCCGGAATTCTACCGGCCCTCGGGGAGATGCGGCGCGTACTCAAACCGTCCGGCCGACTCATATTTTGTGAACACGGCGCTGCGCCCGACGCGGCCGTGCGACGCTGGCAGAATCGACTGAATCCGATTTGGAAAAGGGTTGGAGGGGGTTGTAATCTGAACCTTCCGATCCCTTCTGTGCTAAAACAAGCCGGTTTCAGAATTCGGGCAATGGATACGATGTATATACCGGGTTGGAAACCCGCGTGCTTCAATTACTGGGGCACGGCCATTTCCCCCTAATAGATTTATCTAAAGGGAATAGCGAAACGGAACGCCGCGATTTTCTTATTTAAGTTGCACCTTCATGTCAGGGTGATTTTAGATCCCACGCTGTTGAGCACAAATGATGATGGAAACTCCCGGGCAAACAGATCCATAGCTTTGCGGCCGGTACAGTGCATCGGAACGACCACCGCTGGTGATAGGGCTTTTAATTGGTCGATGGTTTGCCCTAATATCTTTTCATAAAAGGCCCCCGAGAGATGAAAACCGCCCAATACGGCATGCACCTTCTCGACCCCCGTAAGTTTTTTCGCATAGCGAACCGTATTGACGATTCCCGTATGGCTGCAACCCGAAATAACCACGAGCCCTTTCGTCTTTAAATTCATCACCAGCGCCTGATCATCCGAAACAGGATCGCGCTGCAATTCTCCGTCTCTTTCTATCAGGGCATTGGGCATGCCCTTTTCAAAGGCCGTTGTCCGTTCGACTTCACCCGTCACCAGAATCATCTCATCCAGGATAGGGGTTGGGTTTTTGCTCTCGAGAAGCGTTACATTTCTTTGGCTTAACTCCTCCCTTACAAGGGTTCTCGGAAACCTTCTTTTGGTTCCATCCTTTTCTTCAACAAACCGCGGGTATCGAAAAGCGTGCGGATGAATCACCACAGGGATCGGATCGGATATTTTATCAAGAATAGGATACAGAGAGCCGGTATGGTCCATGTGGGCGTGGCTCAGGACGATGGCCTCCATCTCGTTCGGGTCAACGGCCAGTTTGTCCATATTGTGGAGAACACCCATGCTGTTATAGCCCGTATCAAATAGGATGGTGTGTTCCTCAGCGTCGCGCTGTACCCTGACCAGCAGGCAAAGACCATGCTCGGCCAAGAGGGTGTCGGTGGGAATTTCTTCCCCGGCCGCCTTAGGGGGTCTGGTGACAATCTCCGTATCCTCCAGGAGAACGTCCACAAAGTTGTCTATCAGCGTCAAGACTTCCACACGATCCAATTCTTTCAAAGAAACAGGTGCTGGTTCCATTTGAACTCCTTTCGAACCCATAATTTTAGAAGTAAAGTTATGTTAGCTTGACTGTACATCGAATTCAACCCTATCTGCATACAAGTTGATATTTGAAACAATTGAGGTTATATTGGGATAGTTCTGATAAAAGACGCGAAACAGGGAGGATTTTTGAATGCAGTTTAAAAATAAAAAGACAATTGTTGTGTTGACCATTTCAATTGTACTGGGTTCCATAACGATGAGCGATGCCGCGGCCTCCGTTGAATGGAATGTGCAAAAGACATTGCAATTGGAATCGGCGCCCGTTGATGTCGCTGTTTCGGCGGATGGGAAACAGATCTTCGTGCTCACCGAGCAGGGGCAAATCCTGATTTACGCCTCAGGGGGCCCATTTTTGGACAAAATTGATGTCGGCAATCAATTCGATCATATCAAGGTCGGCCCGGGGGGCGATTATCTAGTCCTCAACAGCCGCAAAAACAAGTCGGTACAGGTCATCACGCTTGATTTTATCCAGGACATCAATGTTTCCGGTTCTCCTTTCAAAGGATCAGAAAATGCGCCTGTGGTGGTCGCCGTATTCGACGATTTTGAATGACCGTATTGTGCCAGGCTTGTGCCTGTACTCGAGCAGGTGCTCGAGAAATATCCGCATGATGTAAAAATAGTTTTTAAGAACTATCCTCTCAGGAACCATAAGTTCGCCATGAAAGCTGCTATGGCGGCACTGGCTGCCGGAAGCGAGGGGAAATTCTGGGAATTCCACGACGAGCTGTTTAAAAATTACAACAAGTTAAATGATCAGAAGATTCGCGAAATCGCGCTTGGATTGGGTTTTGATCAAGCCGGATTTGAAAAAAAGATGAACGATCCCAAGATAACGGCGATGATCAGGCAGGATCTTCAGGAGGGCGCCCAGGCGGGCGTAAGAGGAACCCCCACAATCTTTATCAACGGAAGGCGTTTAAAAAATCGTTCTCTGCAAGGATTCCAGGCCGGAATTGATAAAGAACTGCAAGGGCTCGGGAAAAAACCCGGCAACTGATTTCTTAAAAACAGATTTTAGTTTGAAACAGAGCGCCTATGGGTTTAATCCCCGGGCGCTATTTCAATAAATCCCAAATTCCACCGTTCAAAATCGAATAAAGGCCCCCTTCTCTGCCGAGGAAGATTTAATACTAGTGTTGCGTCCCACAAGTAATTTACAAAACACGGTCCTGTTTTAGGTTTCAGGTTTCGGGTGTCAGGCCCCTGGCGACTGGCTTCTTGCTGCTGGCCGAGCCAGAGACAAGCAGCCAGTGACCAGCCGCCAGTAGCCAGCCTAAACCTTTGAACGGGGAGACTGACACCTGAAATTTAATTTTGCAAATTACTTGTGGGACGCAACACCAGCATTAAGGGCCTGCAGAATACGGCGCACCATAATTGTTGAGCGATACTTTATCGTAAGGCAGGCCTTCTTTCGGGTGGGCAGACTTGCTTTCCGCCGGATAGCCGATGGCAATTATGGATTCCACCTTGAGATGCGCTGCAAGGTTCAGTACTTCGGCGATATACCCTTCCGCAGTTTGCGTGTCGTTGTGTTGCCTTTCCCTGATTTGGATCCAGCAACTCCCGAGGTCGAGCGCTGTTGCGGCCAGATGGATATAGATAGACGCGATCGATGCATCCTCAATCCAGACGTCACTTATTTGCGGGTTGCCTAATACCACGATTCCCAGAACAGCGTCTTTTAGATGAGATGCGCCATGCGGTCTTGAACGGGAAAGCTTGTCCAGCAAACCGGGATCTGTCACAATGACAAATTCCCATGAATTTCGACCCCTGGATGTTGGTGCGCGCAGCACCGCCTCTACGATTGAATCGATTTTCTCAGGCTCGACCTGCTTATCGCTGTATTTCCGGATACTTCTTCGATTTTGCGCTAGTGATAGAAACATGTTTAACCTCCTGGAAAAAGGGATGTCTGTGAACTTTGGACATATGATAATGATGATGTTGGTATTAGGCCATCCAGTGCTGTGTCCTACAAATAAATTACAAAATGATTGTCACTCCCGCGCAGGCGGGAGTCCAGTTCAAAGCCGCCTGGATTCCCGCCTGCGCGGGAATGACGCATGGATAGCACGCCTCAGTACTTAATAATTTTTTAGCAATATTTCTGGGACACACTAGTTTAAAGGATCTCAAATGTCAATAAGTCACCGCAGCGTGCAAAAACACTGTTGATATGAGGAAATAGATGCTCTACGTTAGGCAACGAAAGGAGTTGGTTGTATGGCTAAAATAATTCCGATCAGCACCGAAGATCCAGAACACTGGAAACAGTTGAATGCTGAAGTGCTTAAAGAAGTTCAGGATGCAGCGCTGAAGGAGATGATCAAGATGGTTTTAAATTTACACGAACTTGAGCATACCGGTGAGTGGCGGCAGGCACATCGGCGTCTTGATTTTTCTAAATCAACATTTGGAGATTATCTTCAAATGTACGCGCGCTGGTCTCTTCCGGAATTTAGATTACTTGAAGAAGCTGTATTTGAAAATTTTGATGAACTCAAGCGCAAGGGGTTATACAGTGTCTTAATCCGGCTTAGAAAGGCGCAGGATAAAAGATGATTTTTTCTTTATGATTTGGCCATCGGGATTGCGTAGGGACCTTCGGCGATAATTGCGAAAGTGGGTTTTCTCCCGTTGAATCTGGGATGATGTTCGGCGTAAATTACAGCGTTCTGAAACATGGCTGCGGCCTTTGCCTTCATGGAATCAAAATCCGCAGTTTTTTCGATAAATTCATATCCGCTTAGGCCGGGGATTATTTTAAAATCTTCTGCGGGTATTTGCGGCGCACAATATATCAACCCGTCTTTACCCACTTTGCGAATGGGCTTTCCCCACATTTCGGGCTCCCACTGATCCTTTGTAAAAATCCAGTCCGGGTGTTTTAAAATCGAAACATATCCATCCGGTCCTAAGATTTTGAAAAGATGCAGCAATGTTTTATATTCCTGCGAACCGATGGGTTCGGAATCGCAGTTGTTGACAACCATAACGATCAAGCCGTTTTCCTTGACGGCCGGCATGGCATTGACGGCGGCCTTAACACTTTGATAGTGGTCTCTGCCCACATAACTCCCATTGGTCAATACGACATCATAGGGTTCATCAATCGGTATTTGGACAAATTCACGCATGGCCTCAACAGCCGCCAGGTGAGCTTCAACCAGATGTCCGGCAAAAACTCCGGTAATACACAAATTGTTATCGAGGGTTGTGCTGATCATAAAATCGACACCGACCGTTTTTGCGACTTCCAGTGACTCCTCATGACAGGGATTCCCCTCAAGGATTAAATTGGTGGCTTTGGGATCTTCAAGAAAATCCACGCTGTGAAATTTCTGAATGGTTTTGGTGTTCACCAGAGCCGGGCAGACCGCTTTTCTGCCACCCGAGACCCCCGCCATAAAATGGCTTTCTACCAGACCCGTTATGATCTTAACATCGGCGTTGTAGAATATTTTATTTAAATGCACGTCGGTCCCGCGTTTGGTGTGGGCGGCCAGGACCAGGGAAGACATGTCCTCACAGTCATGGTCCACAATTCGATAATTATCGACCACATCCTGGCCATACATCTGAATTCTTTCTTCCGGGGTGCTCGGCCGGTGCATGCCGTTGCCGATGACAATGACGATGTTTTCCCGCTTCACACCTGACTGCTCAACGATTTTAAAAAGCGGCCGCAAAATTCCATTTTCTCCGCTGTATGGTGCCGGACGTGTGATATCAGAGACGGTAACACAAACGCTTAATTCAGCCGCAGGTTTGCCTTTTGACTGGATGATTTCAGGTAAAGTCGGTGATGCGATGGGATTGTTTAAGGCCTTTGAGATTTCGTCTGCAGAATGGGCCAGGCAAGGCATTCTTTTCATGTGAAGGACATCACATTGGGGCGGAACCGAAACATCAAAAAACGCATCCCCGAACTCTACGCTAATTGTCTTCCAATCTCTGATGTCAGCACTTTTAATAACCGCGGCTATTCTGTCATCCATAACGTCCTCCGGAGTCAACGACCACCCGCGCAGCGGGTGGCTTGGATTTTACCGCCATCGGCGGAAAAATGTCGGGTGCTTACATATTTTTTATTTTTTCCAACTTACCGTCCCAGGCGGCTTCCAGGATCGGTCCCATAAATTCATCCACCAGACCGGCGTTGAGGGGGACCGGCATATTCTTCAGCTTCATTTCCAGTTGCGGGTCCTTTGCAGCGATGAGACAGCGCTTGATGTGCTCTTTGCCGAAACCCTGGACGTCGCTCAGGCAGGTGGGAAATCCCACGAACGTGCTGAACTTAACCATGCCTCTGGCCACCGCCAGTCCCAGTTCGCGGCCGGACAGGGCATTTATGTCTTCATCAATATAGCCATACTTTTTGTAAATAGCACCGATTGTCTGCAATTTGTTTTCGATGGCCGGTGCGAAGAAGACCGTGTAATAGGGGTTCATCAACGCACAGGCACGACCATGACTGAGTACATCTACCAGCGAAAAGCTGTTGAGGTGCGGACCGGAAGTGCCGCCAACCATGATGGCGTAACCGCCCAGATCGGTACCCAATCCCAAAAGCGTCCTTGCATTTTTGTCGGCAGGGTCTTTTTTTACCCCGGAGAGGCCCTTTATAAGGGCTTCGATCCCAAGTTCGGCGATCTGGCGGGTTTTGTCTTCGATTTCGGGCGGCGCACCGAAATAAACTTCCAAACAGTGGGCAATCCCATCGAAGCCGCCGTCCAGGGTCAGGCTCATGGGCTGTGTGGTTGTGATATCGTAGTCAAAAACACAGCGCGGCGGGATAATGGCTTCGTCCACAATCAGTTTTTTCTGGCCGATGACCGGATCGGTGATGTTGGAATACTTCGTCAAATGCGCACCGGAGCTGGCCGCCATCATGACCGCCACCACAGGCAGAATCTTACGGCCGGATTCTTCACATACTTTGGTCACCTGCCCAACGCCGAAAAAGGGATCGATTTCGGGTTGAATATCGCCCAATGAGGCCAGCATGGCGGCCGCCTTGGTGGCATCGATGCCTGAACCGCCATCGGCCACCACCAGGACGTCGGGTTTTTTGTGCATGATGTGGCTGTGGATACGGTAGACATCTACAAAGGGTGCATTTGGAGCTGCGGACCGGACAATGTCCACCATTTCGGCACCGGCTTTATCCAGAGATTTTAAAATTCGATCTTTGATCGGCTGAAACCATTCTTCTTCTATCGGCCCGACAAACATAACCTTCTTGCCAAGCTCAGCGGCGAATCTTCCAGGTGCTTCATCCAATATGCCGCTGCCGAATGCATAGGAATTCCCCTTAAATTCTTTTAATAGCGCCGAGGCGCTTTCGTTTAGATCTGACATTTTTATCTACCTCCCGATATTCTTTAGCTCAACTTAGGTTTTATTCAAATTCTCTGATGGCGTCGATGGAAACGCCCATGGAACAATCCGTATCCTTTTCCAAAATAATCTCAACGACATAGGGAATGCCCGATTCAACTGCCCGCTTGAGTACGGTCGCAATTTCCTTGGGATCGTGAACCCGCTCACCGGCGGCCCCACAGGCTTCTGCAAACTTTACAAAATTAAATCCCCTGCCCTCGTTTTCGGGGATATAGGCGACTTCTCCCGGTTCCAGACTTCCAACGGCGGTACCCGTCCCTGCCTCTGCCATCTTGGGTAATTCTTCATAGGTGCATTCCTGAAAGCAGTCGTAGCATATTTCGACTTCATATTCCATCTCGTACATGTACTTTTCGGCCTGACGAATGAGACCCAGAAACCCATTGTTGAGCACGATAATGATAAAGGGCACTTTGTACATCACGGCCACAGGCAGTGCATCCATGCAGAATTGAAATCCATAGTCGCCCACAACGGTTACGACCTGTTTGTCGGGACGGGCGATTTTGGCGCCGATGGATGCGGGCATATCCCATCCCAGCGGCCCGGCGCCTCCGCAATCCAGATAATGCCGCGGTTTTGTAATCTTCTGCAACTGGCCGGACCAGATCTGATTCAGCCCGATGCAGGTTACAAAAACCGTTTCTTCATCAAAAAATTCATTGATTTCCTTGAACACTCTTTGAGGTTTGATGGGCATATCGTCATAATCGGTTTTTCGTTCCATTTCGGACCGAACCTGCGGAATTTTGAGATCAACGGGCCGCGGTTTAACCTTGCGGCGCTGAATTTCTTCCAATAAAGCCTGCAGGGTCAGTTTTGCATCGGCGCAGATACCCAGGTCCGGTGCCAGATTCTTGCCCAGCTGGGCGGGATCAACATCCACATGAATAAATTTTCGATCGCCTTTGTACACGCTGATGTTACCGGTGTGACGGTCATTGAATCGCGCTCCGACGGCAAGGACAAGCGTGGAATCAAGAAACACCTTGTTGCCGGATGGGGTGTTGCATTGGATGCCGACCTGACCGGCCATCAGGGGATGATTCCACGGAATTCCGCTTTTACCCATATAAGAAGCAACCACCGGAACCTGCAGCGCCTCGGCCACCGCTCGAAATTCATCGCAGGCATCGGCAAGGATCACACCGCCGCCCAGCAGCATGACGGGTGATTCGGCTTCCAGGATCATGTCCAGGGCCTTAGCCACCTGTTTGGGGTGGGGTGGCGAGCGAAATATGGGTAAGGGCGCATCCGTTTCGGGGTCGTATTCGATCTCTTCTTTTTGAACATCCAGGGGTAAGTCGATCAGGACCGGCCCGGGCCGACCCTCCGGCATAATTTTAAAGGCCTCGCGAAAAACCCACGGAACCATGCCGCCATCCTTAACGCAATACGCCTTTTTGGTGACCGGTTTTACGATTTCGGCAATGTCAACCGCCTGAAAGGCTTCACGACCCAGTTGGGCCCGGACGTTCTGCCCGGTAATGGCCAAAATGGGTATGGAGTCTACCTGGGCCGTGTATAAGCCGGTCACAAAATTACTGGCTCCGGGGCCTGAAGTGGCCGCACAGACGCCGACCGCACCGATCGCCCTGGCGTAGCCGTCCGCCATATGGATAGCGCTTTCTTCGTGTCGCGTGATCATATGTTTAATGCTTCCGAGATCCTTAAGTGCGTGGTAAAAAGGAAGGATACCGGCACCGGGGATCCCAAAAATGTTCTTGACTCCCTCACTTTCAAGAATTTTAACCGCAGCTTCCATTGAAGTCATCGTAGGCATCGTCCATCTCCTTTGTATGGTTGTATAAGCTCATTTAAAATCCCAGATCGCGTGATATATCAAGAGCGCATTGCTTTACCTTTTTTCCAATATTTTCTATACGTTCCGGTGTGATTCGCATGGCGGCACCGGAAATTGAAATAGCGGCCACCATTTGCTGCCGGTGGTCGAAAACGAGTGCGGCCACGCACCGGACGCCGGCCTCCATCTCTTCATTGTCTACCGAAAAGCCCCGGGTAGAAATCCGATCCAGTTCTTTCAGGATTTTAGAACGGCTGACCAGGGTGTTGGGTGTATGGGGGGTCAACTGCGTTCGATTTAGATATGAATCCAGTTCAGTTCTACTCCACTGGCTCAAAAACACTTTCCCCACCCCGGTGCTGTAAAGGGGAACGCGCGTTCCGCGCTGGGTGAAAATCTTGAGCATGGATTTATTGCTTTGCACCTGATCCAGATACACGACACTATCTCCATCCCAAATGGCCAGATTGGCGCTTTCCCCGGTTTCAGACATAAGTTTTTGGAGATGCGGTCGTGCGACGGTGGGCAGATCGAATTGCTGCTGAACTTTGGTGCCGAGTTCCAGGAACCGAAGCGACAGCGAATAATTTTTGGTGACCGGATCCTGGCTAAAATACTGCCGCTTCACCAAGGTAGCGGCGATACGATGGACCGTGGTCGATGGAAACCCCGTTATCGAAGAAATATCGCGGATTTTTGCGCTTCC
>JAQYWI010000083.1 GCA_030145015.1 Desulfobacterales bacterium | reverse complement strand
TATAAAAAATGAACATCTTCATGGGAAAATAAGGCATAAAGTTACAATTTAGCAGTAATATCAATAAGAAAGGAGGTGAATTAGCCGGTATTTTCAGATTTAACCTAAGGGGAAAAAAACTGTTGAACAGAGCTTAATGCTGGGCTGTGAATAATTTTCACGGAACTTAATTAATCCAAGAAGAAGGAGGCAGATGAAATGAGTAACGGAAATGAGAGACCGCCGGTATGGCAAAGTGAAGATTGGTGGGCATGTTTTTTAGGTTGGTTTATTTTGCTTATTGCCATCGTTGGATTGAAAGAAGTTGAAGCCGGCAAATGGGTCGTTGGATTGTTGCCTGCCGGCCCCAAAATCGCTAAATGGACCAGTTTGGGGGCGGCTTTTCCCAAAGGCATCGCCACCCTCTGGTCAACCATCGGCCTTTTTGTTTTTATGGCTGTCTTAACCATGATTGGCGGGGCCTTTATGAAGCTTGATCTCAAGCGCTACATTCCCGGTTTTTTAGTAATCTTCTTTTTGGCATTTGTTTCGATGGTCTTATCCAAACAGGCCTTTTTGGCAAAGTGGGGAATTGAGTATGTTATCTTTGCACTCATTTTTGGCCTGATTATCGGCAACTTTTTTAAGGTACCCCAAATTTTGAGAGCTGCCGGGCAGACGGAATACTTCATCAAGATCGGATTGGTGTGCATGGGCGCGGGTATCCTTTTCTCGGATGTCCTCAGAGGCGGCTTCATGGGTCTTGTCCAGGCGGTCCTGGTCGCCACGGCGGTCTGGTTCATGACCTACTGGATTTGCCGTAAATTCAAGGTTTCTGAGCGCTTCAGCGCCATTATTGCTTCAGCCAATGCGATCTGCGGTGTATCCGCCACCATTGCCGCCGGCGGTGCTATGCAGGGGGACAAGAAAGAGGTCAGCTACATGGTGGCATGGGTGCTGGTTTGTGCGGTGGTGTTGATTCTGGTGATGCCGCCCATTGCCAAATGGATGAATCTTCCCAACAACTGGGCCGGTGCCTGGGTCGGCGGGGTTATTGACAACACCGGGGCAGTCGTTGCCGCCGGAGGGATCATCGGCGGTGATGCCGCCTATAAAGTCGCTGCAATGGTGAAGATGGCTCAAAATGTTCTGATCGGCTTGGCGGCCTTTTTGATGGCCCTGTGGGCCACCATGTCACTGGATCGCAGGGAAGCCGGCGCGACTGCCGAGAAGCCTTCCTTTATGGAAATTTGGTATCGATTCCCCAAGTTTGTTCTCGGTTTTATCGTCGCCTCTATTGTGGTCTCGGTATTTGTTGAGCCGGCCTCGGGGCTTAAAGCGGTCAAGGCGATCGGCGGTGCCATCAAGACTTATCGGAACTGGTTTTTTGCATTGTGCTTCGTGTCGATCGGTCTGGAAACCAACTTTAAAGAGCTGATTTCCGTTGGAGGCGGCAGACCCGCGGCGGCTTACTGGATATCCCAGACGGCCAATGCCATCTGGACATTTTTCATTACCTGGATCCTGTGGTCAGGCGCGTTCTTTACTCCGGTGATTCCGGCGGATTAATCCGTTGCAATCACTGCCTGAGTTGCAATTATCCTAAAAAATAAAGGCGCCTCTTGGAGGCGCCTTTCCTTTTTCAAACGGCTAGCCCTGGACCTGCCGTTGACAGATGAAATCATTTAGTGATATGCGTGCCCGGAAAGGTTCGCAAACATGGACAAATACGATATCATCATAAATGCCGAACAGCAATTTGCCCGCGAGGTAGCTTTAGGGGTCATCTATCTAAGATCTCCATCGGTCTGGCACTATGTGATTCCCGGAATGTTTATGATCGACTTTCTGCGCCGCGGCAGCATCATACGCAAGTATACCGAATCCTTTATGTTTCCAAGAAAACTTGCCTTGCAGGCCGCCAGGGACCTTTCCCGGGATAATACGAAAGCTTCTATGGCCCCGTCTCGTGAAACTGAAATTAAAAGCTGGCTGACCGCGCTTAAGCTCGATTCCCAGGATTTGGTCATGGCCCAAACAGAAACCGTTGACTTACTGATTGATCATTATGTCAAACTTTTGCAAGCTGAAGGTGAGCGTTATTATGATTTAATTCAAAATGCCTATTCATCTCGCGAAAATTTTGAAGCCCACTTGCGTCAAATCACGGCTGCAGAAAATAAAGTCGACCGGGCGATTCGGGCCAGAGTCGGCGATAACCCGGCGGTTAAAGAAAAATTAGAGCTCGAAGCCCGGCAGGTGGAGAACCGACGCCAAAAAATTTTAGAGGACATCTTCTAGATTCTAAGATGACCGCAATTTCGGGAGGATTTTTGCCAAGCGGATATAAAAAAAAATACGAAATCATCCGGGCGCGTGAGAGCGCGGTTGCAAGATCCGTGGCGCTGGCGGCCATAAAACCGAAGCCTTTTTCCGTTTGGGAGGTTTTAATACCTGTAATCTTCATATTGGGCTACATGCGATCAAAAGAAAAGCGGGAAGTCTTTGCCCAGAATGTGCTGTTTACTAAAAATATGGCACTTCAGGCTGCTTTTGATATGCTCCAAAAGGGTCTTGGTCGGGATGCCGCCTTGACGCGGGTTAGATCCAAAACCAAAGATTTAATTTCTTCAATTCCCGGCGGCATTTATTCGGATGAGATTCGTCAGGAGCAGTTAAAGGAAATTGATTTGCTCTTTGATCATTACTGCAGACTGCTGACCAGCGCGGGAGACAATTACGATTCACTGGTTTTCAATGCTTATCAAACGCCTGAAAAATTGACTGATTTTTTCGAGCAGCTGCAAGAAGCAGAAGAAGGGGTGGGACGTGCAGCCCACAATACTTTGGGCGGCAGGGCTGATACCGCTACCCTGGCCGGAATAAAAGCCGCCCTGCAAAAATCCAGACTTAAGGAAACTGAAAAAATCTTTGATGCGCGGTTACGGTCGCAAAATGCTCAGTAGTGAAGACCTCAGCCGAATTTATCAGCAGGCCTATCTGCCCGAACACCTTCCCGCGTATGTGGGGGCCATATCGGGTGCCCAGCCTCATCTGTACGGCAATTACCTTTGTTTCACCCGCAAAACCCATCTCATTTTCATCGGCTATCCTTTGGGCGAACCTTCAGATGATACCCCCCGAGCCTATACTTCGGCGTGTGAACGGTTTGACCCCTCAACGGTGGCCCTGATTGCGCCTGATATCTGGCTGCCTCCCGCTTCTGTTGAAATGCAACCCCGAGATAGCTATTACCGGTTGAACCTGCCGCTTAAAACCATTGATTCGAAGACTGCCAATATGGTGCGTCGGGCGGGAAAAGAACTCACCGTGCGCCACGGGAAATTCCTGAGGGAACACAAAAAGCTGGTCAAAGCATTTCTCAAGGATCACCGACTGACCGCTGATCAGATCTATGTCTATAACCACATCGCTCAATATCTGGCGGCTTCCGCGAGCGCCCATCTTCTTGAAGCCAAAAAGCGCGATATTCTGGTGGCCTTTACGGTGGTCGATACGGGGTCGGCGGATTATGCCTTCTATTTATTTAATTTCCGCTCGAAAAAAGAAAATATCCCCGGCGCTTCCGATCTACTCTTTAAAGCAATGGTGGATCTGGCGCAGTCTGAAGGGAAAAAGGCGATCAACCTGGGATTGGGCATTCACGAAGGCATCCGCCGTTTTAAAGAAAAATGGGGCGGTATTCCTTTCCTTCCCTATGCCTCGGCTCTGATCGACCGGAAACACGCACTGATGTTAGGAGAGCTCGTCCATAAGTTATAGAAATAAATACCTAAAGTTTGATATGCCTAAAATTAAAAAAGGATTAATCCATATTTGAATATTAGGCACTTTTCAGCACCGATCTTTGGCGGATTAGCTCATTTGAGTCATTTCAATTAATACCCGACC
This sequence comes from Desulfobacterales bacterium, assembly GCA_030145015.1. The sequence continues at coordinate 18,517 of JAQYWI010000083.1, read as the reverse complement.
TCTTTTAGCAACTTGAGGTTCGGGGCCCAGGTCTCTGGTTCCTGGCTGCTCGCTTCTGGCCGCTGGCGGCTCGAAACGCGCCATTCGCGGCGCGGAACACGGAACCCTCAACTCGCAATGCGAAACCCTTGAACCTCTGAATCCAGAACCATTGGACTTAATCAAACATCTCTTCCGCCTCGGCGATGCGGACCTTTTTGGTGGTCTCTCTTACTTTTTGAAACCATTCTCTACGGTCCTTTTTGGTTCCCTTGCGCATGATCGTGATAGCAGCCTGGATAACATCTTCTTCCGCTTTTCGGAGCGTGTTCAGAAAGGCGAGATAATTTCCTTTAGAATGGTATATTTCTTTAATAATTTCAGTGTATTTTGATTGTTTGGCGTTGAAAAGTTCCAGGTAGTGCCTGATAAGCAGATCGATTTCAGACAGTTGTTTGCGGCGGATTTTTTCGGTGTAGAAGCCTTTTTTTTCCTTATTCAGAATTTCTTTGGTTTGGATTTCGATTCTGCGGAATTCCCAGGCGTGTTCTTTGCCCTGGAAGATGTTTTTAGCGGCAGTATAGGCCAGTTGTTTGGTAAAAAGAAAATTTTTGCGTGTAAAACCGAGATCTTTTCTGTATTGATAAACTTTATATAAAAAGACAGGCAGCAGAATGATTTTCCAGTTCAGGGCCACTTTTTTATTTTGGAGAAGTCTTTTTACGATTTGATCGGCTTGGCGAACCTCATGCTTCCATATGGCGCGAAAATTTCCCATGGCGTGCAAGGTATAGAAAACATCAATTTGTGTCAAAGAAATTATTTCCCACGAAATCACGAAAAAACGAAAACACGAAAAATAAGAAATTAAATTTCGTTCCTTTAAATTTTCGTATTTTCGTGGTTATGGTTTTATAGATGTCTCCCAAAATGCATATCAATCAGTTTTTGGCGCGAAAAGTTTGGCTTGCTTTTAAAGTGATAAATGATTATCATACTTTCTATCTATAATAAATTCGAACTGTTAGCTATATGTGACAGCAGATCATGACCCCCTATTTATTCGATCATAAGCATATCCTGTTAACCGGTGCCGGCGGCGGCCTGGGGTCTGCCATGGTAAAACTTCTGGAACGTGTGGATCGCAAGATCGCCTCGTTGCGGGATAAGGTGATCGGAAAAAAATCATTGAAAAATAGACCCTGGCGTTTATTCCAGGTGGAGTCGGCGATTGCCTGCAATTTGAAATGCATTATGTGCCCCTGGAGAGAGATCGCTAAAAAGGCCACCGATCACGGCATTATGACACCGGAAATATGGAAGGCGATCCGGCCTTATTTATCGCAGGTGCAGTCCGTTGATTTTACCGGTGGGGGAGAACCCCTGCTTCAGCCCAGGCTGGCCGAGTGGATTGCCCAAGCTAAGGCAGCCGGATGCGAAACCGGCTTTCTATCCAACGGGCTGCTGCTTACAGAAGCAAAATTAAAAAAAATTCTGGCTGCCGGCATTAACTGGATTTGTATTTCCATGGATGGGGCCACAGCTGAGATGTACAATAAAATCCGGGTCGGATCGAACTTTGAGCGCGTCTGTGAAAATGTAGCCAATATTGCCAGACTGCGGGCCGGCAATCTCCCCAAAACCATGATCAATTTTGTTCTGATGGACATAAACGCCCGGCAGATGGAAGAAATCGTGCAACTGGCCGCACGCCTGGGGGTGGATCAACTGAACTTCAAACAATGCGATGTTATTCGCGGCCGGGAGGGAAAGGGATTCGGACTTTTTGCTTCCGAGGAATCCAGGGAAATTCGCCGGCTGCAGAAATCGCTAAAAAAAGCCCGCCGCCTGGCCAAAAAATTAAAGGTCAAGACCACCGCGTTTGCGTTTACCCCGCAGGAATTGTCCGTGTGCGAACAGGATCCGCGGGATTCTCTGTTTATCCGGTATGACGGCACCATGGCACCCTGCATCAACCTGGCGCTGGGGGGTGCGACGACGTTTCTGGGAAATGAGGTCGACATGCCGTCGGTTCATTATGGGAAGCTGCCGGACGATGACTTAATGGATTTGTGGGAGACAGAGAGCTGCCGGTTTTACCGCCAACGTTTTGCAGAGCGGTTCCAAACACAGGAGACTTTCATTGTGCAGAACCTACTCAAATCCGGAGGTTCCGGTCGTGAAAAAATCCTTCAGACCGCCCGGGAAGCCATGCCCGACCCGCCCAGGGGATGTAATGTGTGTCACTACCTCTACAATATTTAAGGTTTCAGGTTTCGGGTGTCAGGTGTCAGGAAAATAGCTCGAAGCGGATAGCTCATAGCTTGAAGGCTGGGAGGCCAGAAAGCCAGGAAGCTTTCACGCTTTCAAGCCTTCCAGCTTCCCAGCCTTATAGCTTCCTAGCCTATCTGCTTTTTTTTTTGGACCCCGACACCTGACACCCGAACACTGAAACCAGATGGCGGCAGGCCGGGGGCCAGCCGGCTTAGACCATCCCTTTAAAAGCAAAGAAGGTGAGTGACAGAATTCCGGCGGTAACCAGGGCAATGGAGGTGTCCTGAAGCGGCTGGGGCACCCGCGCTAAAAGAATGCGTTCCCGGACGCCGGCAAACAGGATTAACGCCAGGCCGAATCCGACGGCGTAGCTGAAGGAAGCGACCAGCGCCTCCAGGAAAGTGTACTCCTCATTGACGTTAATCAGACAAACGCCCATGACCGCGCAGTTGGTCGTAATCAGGGGTAAGAAGATGCCGAGACCGGCATACAGGGCGGGGATGCTCTTTTTGAGGAACATTTCCACGAACTGCACCAGCGAGGCGATGACCAGGATAAAGGCCACGGTGCGCAGATATTCAAGGCCCAGCTTCTGCAGAAAATAGGTGTTGGTGATCCAGGTAATAACCCCGGCCAGAACCAGCACGAAGACCACGGCCATGGCCATTCCGACGGCAGTTTCCATCTTTTTGGAGGTTCCCAGAAACGGGCAGTTGCCCAGATACTGAGCCAGCAAAATATTGTTTATCAGGATACAGCTGATTGCCAGAACGAATAAATCGCCCATCTTGATCTCCTATTTTTTACCTACCATATTCATAAGACAAAGCATCAGACCCAGCGCGACAAATGCGCCGGGGGCTTCAACCATAAAGGAAAACGGTTGATATGAAGGCCCGAAAACCTGGATCGGTTTTTCCCAGATCGTCAAATCGCCGGTTCCGATCAGTTCGCGCACAGCCGCCAGGGCGCTGAGAGAGAGGGTAAAACCGATTCCCATGCCCAGGCCGTCCAGCAGGGATCGAAATATGCCGTTTTTGGAGGCAAAGGCTTCAGAACGACCCAGCACAATACAGTTGACGACGATGAGTGGGATAAAAATTCCCAGTTTAAGGAAGAGCGGATAGGCATAGGCCTGCATGACCAATTCCACAACGGTCACAAAGGTGGCAATAATCACAATATAGCAGGCGATCCTGACCTTAGCCGGGATAACCTTGCGCAGGGATGATACCAGCACGTTGGAACAGACCAGCACAAAGGTGGTGGCAACGCCCATTCCGATTCCGTTTTCAACGGATTTGGTGACCGCCAGAACCGGGCAAAGGCCGAGGACCAGGCGAAATGGGGGGACTTCATTCCACAAGCCTTTGGTAAATTCCTGTACAATTGATCGCGCCATCCGTCTCTCCCTATTTATTGAATTCTTTCAGCTTTTCGGCAAGTTGGGGTTTTAATTTTTCATATATTTTTACGGCGTCATTCGCTGCTAAACATACCGCCCGTGATGTCAGGGTGGCGCCACTGATGGCATTGATGCCGCCGCCGTCAGCGGTTACCTTTAGCGGATCGTCTAATGCCAGGTCCCTGAACTGCTCCGCAAAGCTTGGATCGGTTTTGGCCCTGGCCCCCATGCCCGGTGTCTCGGCGTGGGTGGTCACCCCGACCCCTATCAGCTTGTCGTCTTTGGTATCAATACCGACCATCAGGCCCACATCACCGCCATAACCACCTTTACCAAACGTCTCGAGCGTAACGGCGCGCGGTTCCCCGTCAATGACGCCCACAAAAAATGTTCGATCCACATCACCGTCTTTTATTTGAAAGCGGTCGACGATGGGGTCATTGGTGGCCCCTTCCAGAATGTTACGAATGGCCGGGCCTTTCACGAATTCAAGGACCTGATTTTCAATGCGATCTTTGGTTCCGTCCCGGATTGCGGCCAGCAGCCCTCCGGATAAAGTGGCCAGAATCGTAAGAACAATGAGCATTTTGATCATTTCACGCATTTTACATAACCTTTCCGAGCGCTTGAGGCCTGATTTTGTCCAGAAGCGGGCTAATCAGGTTGATGACCAGGATGGCTAAAATGACGCCGTCAACCCAGGCGCCGATATTGCGAATCAGCACAGTCATAATTCCGCCGGCAGCACCATAGATGAGCATCGGGATGAAATTGACCGGAGAAGATGAGTCCTCGGTTGCCAGAAAAAAAGCACCGATGAGGGTATAGCCGGTTAACAGGTGAAAGGCCGGAGGCGCAAATCGGACCGGATCGAACAGGTTAAACACAAATGCAGCTAAATATATCCCGGCCAGAAAAGTAAGCGATATTTCCCAGCGGATAAATGCCCGCAGCATCAGATAAATCCCGCCGATCAAAAGCCCCAGTCCAAAGGTCGATCCGATGCCGCCGAGCTGCTTGCCCATCAAAAGATCCATCAAGCTGATTGTATCAACAGAACCTGCGCCTAAATACTTAGCGGCTGCCAAGGGATACATCGTGGCAAATTCGAGATCATAATTCAGCAGGGCGGCGTCAAAATTGAACAGATCGCCCCATGACAGCATCAACATCGCGATTGCCAGGGCCACCGGATGAAAGGCATTGCTCCCGATGCCGCCAAATATTTGCTTGCCGATAATAATGATTATAAAGGTTCCGGTGATCACCGCCCACCAGGGCAGCGTCGCCGGTACGAGCAAGGCGAACACGAGACCCAACATGGCTGCATTTCCGTCCCCGATGGTGATGGTACGCCGGGTCAACAGGTTGAAGGCCAGTTCCCAGATAATGGCCGTGGAAATCGACAGGCAGACAACGCTGAATGCCGGCATTCCGTAATGATAAAGACCCAGCAAAAGCGCCGGCAAAGTTGCCAGCATGATATGGTAACTGCGTTCGGTTACCCTGCGGCCGCTGTGATAGAACGGTGCATGGGAAACAATCAGTTTCTTTTGCCCAAGGGGTGTTTGCTGCGCAAGCACGTCTCTTTTCTCAAGCATCCGCTGCCTCCGGAGTTTTAGCGCGTTCCAATTCGTATTTTGCCAACTTGATATATTGGAAAATGGGTATCTTGGATACGCATACGTAGCTGCATAGGCCGCATTCAATACACGAGTGCAAATCGTAAAGGTCAGCCGCCTCTTCATATTGGTTTGCTTCCAGAAACCGCACCAGCATGTGCACCTGTATTTTTGCCGGGCAGATTCGCACGCATTCACCACAGTTTGTGCAGGGATAATCCGAAACATACGCGGCTTTATCCCGATCCACTACGATAATTGAATCGGTATCCGGCTGAACCGGGTGCTCCAGCGCATAGATCGCAGATCCGGTCATGGGTCCACCGAAAATAACTCGGTCATGTTCGCTTACGGTTTCCCCGAATGCCTCCAGAATATTTCCGATAGGGGTGCCGATGCGGGTTTCAACGATGTGGGGGGTTCCGTCTTTTTTAATCAAAGTTAATGTTTTGGATGTCGGGATCTGTCCGGTTTCAAAAGCGTTGCCGATGGATATAACGGCTTCGGCCGTGAAAAAGCACACCCCAAGATCTTCACAGGTTTTTCCGGCCGGTACGACCTGGCCCAGAACATCTTTCATCACCATGTGGGGCAGGGCCGCCGGATAGGTAGCCTTAACGCTTTTAACCCGGGCGCCGATGTGACCGTATCCCTGTACGGATTCACCGGCGGTGATCAGGATAATATCCTGCACATCGGTGACGTCTTTTAAAATTTGGATACCCTTTTTGAGGTCTTTCAAACGGGATTGGGCGATATACTGGCTGGTTGCCACCATCGGATCCGGATCCAGGCCGCGGATGACGATGGTTTTAATGCTGCCGTTCGAATCCGCAAGCAGGCTCAATGGCGGATTGCCCGGTGCGCCTGTCAGGTAGTTGGACACCAGCTCCAAAGTTGGGTTTTGAATCTGTTGACGGAAAGTGTCGTCAATAATTTCGTTGCCGTCAGGGGTAATGCTGATCGCAATGTAGCTTTTTCCGAAATCACCCGTGTACGGTGAAAGGGCGGCGATCGTGCCGGTAACCGGTGAAATCACATAATAATTTTGATCCGAATAAAGGCACAATTTCTCACCGGTCTTTACCGGATCACCGATCCCCAAAGTCGATGGTATGCGATGCTCTTCATTGCTTTGATGCAATAAGGTAATACGCTTCGGGGCTGGAACCTTCTCTGTTTCCGGAAGGTGGACCGGAAGCAGTTCATATTCAATTTGCGGAGTTGATAAACCCAAAAATGTTTTTTTGATCATGATTCAACCTTTTTCTAATGCCAGAAATAGCGATCGGCAGCGTTTAGATAACCTCTTATCTGAACTTTGCAAAATTTAGGTCTGAATTTGCAGCCTAGAGCACATGACATAAAGCGCATTCTTCTTCTGTCGGACCGGCTTCAAATTCCTGGTGGCATCCCGCACACTGCAGATGAAATGCATCCCCGCGTTTGGGCATGTCTTCATCCCCTTCTTCCGGATCATGGCACTCCCCGCACGGGTTGGCCTGATCGTATTGATCATCCAAAAGTTCATGATGGCAATCTTCACAGGAAAGGCCATAGCCCAATTCGGATGTGTGCGTTTTATGATCAAAAAGGACGTTGCCCGCCGCCACAATAAACCTCAAGCGTAGCGGTTCTTCGGGCGCCTGCAACGGAAAGGCGGCGTAGCTGATGGCGCCAACGACCAACAAGCAAACGGCCACTGCATATGCTAGCTTCAATTCATTTTTTGAGAACATCTTATTTCCGTATCTTTTTTGCGTTGCCTGTTAATTTCATGCCTGAAAAAACCAAGCACCGACTACCATAATGTAGTAAAGCTTTCAAGCTATTTCTGGTAAAGTGTGAACAAAATTAATTATAAAATTTTTAGATAGTTATAAGGGCTACCAGCGATTGATAATATCATGTCCCCTGCGCCTGGCGACTTCATCCTGGAATTGATGAAAGCGTTGGCCGGCAACAATCATAATTTTTGACATGACTTTATAGCCCAGTTGGGCGTCATCTTTGAAAAGTTGGGTGAGGCAGCCATTTTTAATCATGATGACTTTACAGCTTCGAGAGGCACAATGCGCTGAAAGTCGGTATTTATAGGGCGGTACCAGACTCGACCAGCCAAAAGGCATCCCTTCCGATAATGTCGTGATCGTGGTGTCCGGCAATGCCAGACCATCGGGTAAATCCCAACTTAAATTAACCTGTCCTTCGCGCACGATCCAAAAATATTCAGGGGTTTCACCGATAGCAAAGATCTGCTCCCCGCGTTTAAATTCGGCGACTTCACAGCAGCCCTGTACGGCCGTTAATTGGTCGTCATCCAGATCTGAAAAAGTGTCGACTTTTTCCAAAAAATCGAGACTTTTCATAAAAGCCCCCCCTTTTTAATTGAATATTGTTGATTGAAAATTGAATATTTAAGGTCTGCCTCTCTCCGAGCTGTAAGCTCTACGAGCCGGAAGCCGGCGGATCAATTATAAAAAAACCTATCATAAAAATGACGGAGCGAAGCGACATCCGAAAATATTCAATATTCAATTTTCAATATTCAATCGCTTAAGATATAATCTTCTTGTACTTCACCCCCCAGGATATGCTTTTTAAATACCTGGCGCGTCTTGTCGGGGTTCATTTTTTGATAAATAACCGGCTCCCCTCCGGAGATTTCGACGGTTATATTGGGCTCATTTTTACAATGACCGATGCATCCTGAACTGGCGAGCTCAATGTCCTGCCGATCGGAGCGGGAAATTTCCTTTACCAGTGCATTCATAACTTCACGGGCACCGGCCGCGATTCCGCAGGTTCCCATATGGACGGTAATTTTGACTTTTGCCACCGGTGAGACGGCAGCAGATTCCTGCAACTGGTCGAAATGCATGCTGGCAATCCCGGCCACATTTGTCATAAACATCAATCCCATGCGGGGATCTTTTTCGAAACATTCCAGGAGGTGATCTTTATTGATCTGAAGAATCTTGCAGGTTTTAGTGGCACTATAAGCGGAAAGTGCATATTTGAAGGGCGGAACAAAGGTCGACCACCCCAGGGTCTGGGCAGCCGTAATCGAGAAGATGGTATTTTCTTCCGAGGAGGGGCGGCCCGGCAAATCAAATCGCAGGTCGACCTGTCCGTCGAGTACCAGCCAGATCCGATCGGCATCTTCACCTTCGGCAAATAATCTGTCGCCAAAGAGGTATTCCTTTTCCCGGCCTCCTTTTTTGACAGCATTCAACTGGTCGTGATTCAGTCCTTTGAAGATTTCGACCTTCTCCAAAATATCCAGACCGCTCATGGGGTCCTCCTCGTCCGGCGTGTTAAATTTTAAGTCATGTACTGCTTAAATAGCCTATTTGTGCTTATGAATGCCGAATCTATGTTTCAAGGTTTCAGGTGTCAGTGTTCAGGTGTCAGGGCAAAACGAGTCATACCCAAACCTGAAACCTCTCTTGGATCGCTTCCAGCGCGCAAGTAAGGCCAACGGTAGGCCTTCCGGGCCAAAGACTGACACCTAACACCTGAGCACTGAAGCTTAATTTTTCCTGACACCTGACACCCGAAACCTGTTTTATGACTTCTATGATGCGACGCCTGCAGCCGCGTCTTTGTCATAACACGTCAGGCAGCAGGACAGGCACCGGTTGCTTTCGTTCTTGGCAGAATTTTCTGTAAGTACCTGATCTACTTCAATAAATGAACGTATTCGTTCTTCGACCGGCAGCTCCGGCATGGGCGCTCTGGGATTCTTGATGACCCCGCCCACATGATCGAATAAGGTTTCAGCGATCAAATCCCTGCCCAATTCTTTGGTCTGGGCGGTAATTTTTTGTCCCGTGACATACTGGTGGATCGAGCGTGCGGCACGTCGTCCACCGCCAATTGCGTCCACAACCAAAGACGGTCCGGTGGCCGCATCCCCGCCGGCGAACAAATACGGGATGTTGGATTGCAGCGTTGCGGGATCCACATCTATCGTGTTCCAGCGTGTGGTTTTCAGCTCTGCCAGACGCTTGCGAGAACGATCGGTAAAGGAAATCTCGGGGGATTGACCGATGGCGGTGATGAGCATGTCGGTTTCCAGCAGGGTTTCGGAGCCTTCGATGGGAACCGGCCGGCGTCTGCCGCTGGCATCGGGTTCTCCGAGTTCCATTTTTAAATACTCCAGGTGGGTAACCTGGCCGTCTTCATCGCCTTTAACTTCGACCGGAGCCGCCAGAAATAAAAATTGTACCCCTTCGTGTTCAGCTGCATCGATTTCGACCGCGTTGGCGGGCATTTCTGCCCGGGTGCGACGATAAACGATGTACACTTTTTCGACCCCCAGGCGAATTAAATTGCGGGTACAATCTATGGCTGTATTACCGCCGCCGATAATCGCCGCGGTGCGACCGACAGGAATGTTTTCTCCGGCGGCCAAACGGGATAGAAAATCGATTCCGGTATAACACCCTTTAAGATCTTCCCCTTTGACCCGCAGGCTGGCATCTTTCCATGCCCCGATACCCAGAAAAATAGCATCGAATCCGGAGGCGACTAAGGAAGTTAGGTCAAAATCCTGGCCGAATCTTACGTTGGTGGTGAAATCGATTCCCAGATCCAGGATGCCATCGATTTCCCAGTCCAGAACTTCCTTGGGAAGACGATACTGGGGAATACCATAGCGCAACATCCCCCCCAGTTTTGGCATGGCTTCAAAAATATTGACCTGATGCCCAAGCCGCCGCAGGAAATATGCACAGGTTAATCCGGCCGGTCCGCCGCCGATAACCGCGATGCGTTTGCGAGTTTGGGGGGCCATGGGCACGGGCAGTCGTTCTTTGGAATTCATCTCATAATCGGCGACAAAGCGTTTCAATTGATTGATGGACACCGGCTCATCCTCGATTCCCCTGCGGCAGTTGGTCTCGCAGGGATGCGGGCACACACGACCACAGGAAAGCAGAAATGGATTCCGGTCCCGAATGGTGTTGACGGCGCCTTCGTAGTCGCCTTCGCGGATTTGAGCGATGTAAAGGGGGATGTCTATTTCGGCCGGACAGGTTTGGCGGCAGGGCGCCAGCCGATCGTCATTGCAATTGAAGTGCATCAGGCGTTCGGACATGGTTTTGACCTTCATGACATATTTTGGGCAAACCGTTTCGCAGGCACCGCAGCCGACACAGTTTTCTGCCACCACGACCGGGTAGCCTTCGGGGCCCATCTTCAATGCATTGAACTGACAGGCATCAATACAGTCGCCCATTCCGATGCATCCAACGCTACATTCCCGCTGGCCTCCGGACAGAGTCGCCTGTGCTCTGCAGCTGTTGACGCCGAGGTAAACAAATTTGTCTGCAGCGCGCAGGCCGCCGCTGCAGGGGTTATATGATTTGGGTGACTCCGCCAGGCCCACCTCAACCCCCATGACCTCCGCGGCATTGGTCGCTGACTCCGGACCGCCCACGATGCAAACGCTGGGCTCGGCGTTACCGGCCACAACCGCTACGGCTGCTGCAGAACATCCGGTGTAACCGCATCCGCCGCAATTGGCGCCTGCAAAACAGGACTCAACCTGGGCAATGCGCGGATCCTCATATACATAAAAGATTCGGGATGCCGCCGTTAATATGGCAGCGCAGACAACCCCCAATCCGAGCATGAAAATAATTCCCTCAATCATAGCATCTCCTTGCCAATTCTTTCACCCCATCAACACAGCAACGTATGGTCGGTCAGCTCTATCCAAATCAGCAGTTCCAGGCGCCTTGAAGATCAAATCCGGCTTCAAATCAAAAAAGGTTTAAATTATCATTTCAGGGTAAGGATTTCAAGGCCTAAAATAAGGTGTCAGGTGTCGGTGTTCGGGTGTCAGGGAAAATAAGGACTGAGGGCTGAGGACTGAGGACTGAGCAAAAAAACCTGCCTGACGGCCGACCCCTTCAACATGACGTGTCGTTTTCCGGCCTGTGCTGGCACGGCCAATTTCGCCCTTTTCTTATTCGATATGCCTCAGACCTCAGCACTCAGTCCTCAGTCCTATGTTTTCAGACATCTGATTCCTGATTACAAACGCCGCAAATATTGCAGGTTTCAACCCGGCAGGCAGGGGAGGGCAGCGCTTTTAAGGCGCGCTGGAATTCTTGCTGTAAAAAGGATTTTTTGATCCCCTGGTCAATAAAATCCCAGGGAAGCTGCTCATCGACATCGCGATTCCTTAGTACATAAAAATCGGGGTTGACGGATGTGGCTTTAAGCGTTTGGGCCCAGTTGCCGTTATGGGTGTGAGCCAGCTCCAGGATATCGGCAACCTTGCGGTCCCCCCGGGAAAAAAGGGCCTGAATATAAGCCCAACGCGGCATATCCGAGTGAATGCGCAAATTGGGGACCTTTTTCAATTCATTTTTAATTTTTTGAATCTTTTTTTTCAGCGCGGCGACCTCATCCATGGCCACCCACTGAAAAGGGGTAAACGGTTTGGGCACAAAACAGTTTAAGCTGACCGTGATTTCACCGATCCGTTTCTGAGACCGGCTGGATTTTAAAAAGCCATGCTTAATTTTTTTGCACAACCGTATGATCGCGTCGACATCATCTGCGGTTTCGGTGGGAAGCCCGATCATAAAATACAGCTTTAAGTTGAGGATATTGTTTGCAACCAGGGATTCGGCGGCCGCTAAGATCGCTTCTTCGGTAATTCCTTTATTGATTACCCTGCGCATGCGCTCTGATCCGGCATCCGGCGCTATCGTCGCTGTTTTTACGTTGCTGTGTTTCAGGGCCGACAATAATTCCCGTGATAACCCGTCTGCCCGTAACGAACTAAATGATATCCGTATTTCTTTATCAAGGTATTGACCACACAAATCACCGATTCCGGGGAGATCGGAAACCGCCGAGCCCACCAGACCGATGCGGTCCGTAAGGGAAATCCCCTGATCTATATTGTCGGCCAGCAAAGAAATCGGTCTGAATCGCGGCGGCCGATAAATAAAGCCGGCACTGCAGAAGCGGCAGCCATGGGGGCAGCCCCTGCCGACCTCGATAAGGTAAGTCCGGTCAAAGGCGGTATCGGGCGTCAAAATGGCGCTGCAGGTGGCGCTGCGGTCCAGATCCTTCAGATACGTCCGTTGGATGGTTGCGGGAACATCTTCGAGCGGGTCAAAGGATGCGAGGGTTCCATCACGCTGATAATCGACGCTGTAAAAGGCCGGCACATACGCACCCGGAACGTTGCGGGCGATGGTTTTCAGTGATGCGCGTTTGTTGTTTCCGGGCTCAAAGTCTTCCACAAAGCGGGGCAGCATGACCTCCGCCTCACCGATGAGGAAACAATCAAAAAAGGCGGCAATCGGCTCCGGATTCAAAAAACTGGCCACTCCGCCGGCGATCAGCAGGGGATCCTGATCACGTCTTTGATCGGCTCTTAAGGGCAGACCTATTTTTTCAAGAATGGAAAGAATATGGGGGTAATCGTTTTCAAAAGAAAGGGAAAAGGCAATTACATCGGTATCTGAAAGCAGTTTTCCGGACTCGAAGGTCTTCAGGGGCGTTGTTTGCGGCTGGGATGTTTCCGGCAGGAATGCGCGCTCACAGACCACATGATCATATTCATTTAACAATCGATAGACGCTCTGAAAACCGAGATTGGACATGCCCACGTGATATCGATTGGGATAGACCAGCGCGATCCTGATTCGCCCGCGCCAGGATTTTCGAATGGTGCCAATCTCGTTTTCAAGCGATAGCCCAATTGGTTTTCGAGTTTTCAAACGCATGGGACTGTCCGTTGCCTGTTGTCCGTTGCAAATCGTCTGGACTTGAATCGGTAATTTAAAGCCGCGTTATTTATTGTTTGATTACCTATGTGGATTTTTTTTATTCAAACATTAAAATGGAGCTTTCCGATCCATAGTCAATAGCCGATGCATTTCGGGTGTCAGGTAAATAAAATTCTGTTTTATTGGTTTGATTGATGAAACTGTTTTATTGGTTTAATTCGTTTGATTAGTTATATTTGTTAAAAGGAACGAATAGAACCAATTGAACTAATCTAACCCATACAACAAGTCGCTTTTCCCGGAACCCGGATTGAAAACGCAAACGACATTTGCCAACGGACAACGGCTTACTGACAACGAACACTTCTAATCCGCTTTGCGCCTTAAAAAAGTCGGCACATCCAGCTCACTATCCTCCGGCATCAATCCCTGGTGCCCTCTGTAAACGGCGCCGCCGGTCTCACCCACGGCTTTTTGCTGACGGATAAATGTGGGTTCTTCGTAGTCGATGATTTCTCTTTCCAGATCATTCGGCGTAATGTCACGCACTCTCCCTCTTAAGGGCAACTCGACCGCATTGTTCACCCTATGCGCTTCCGGGTCTGCACCGATACCCGTGGCAAGAATGGTCACACGCATCTCATCACCGAGGCTGTCATCGATGGAGGTGCCCCAGAAAATGTCGGCATCATCACCGACTTCGTCGTGGATGCGCTCGGAGGCTTCGGCCACCTCTTCAAATTCCATATCGCTGGTACTGGTAATATTCATCAGCACGCCCTTGGCACCGGTAATGGGTATATCTTCCAGCAGCGGATGCGACATGGCTCTTTCGGCAGCTTCAACCGCCCGGTTTTCACCCGTACCTATCCCGATACCCATAATGGCCAAGCCTGCTTTGGACATGGTGGTTTTGACATCGGCAAAATCCAGGTTCACCAATCCGGGCATCATAATCAGATCGGTAATGCCCTTGACGGAATGGAGCAGGATTTCATCCGCTCTCAAAAACATCTGCATTAACTTGGCATTCTTGGGCGCCAGGCCTCGCAGCCGATCATTGGGTATCGTAATGGCCGTATCCACCACCCTTTTTAAATTTTCAATGCCATCTTCGGCCAGTTGGGCCCTTTTTTTGCCTTCAAACGCAAAAGGCTTGGTAACCACTGCAACCGTCAGGGCACCTAAATCTTTACAGATTTCAGCAATGACCGGTGCCGCACCGGTTCCGGTACCGCCTCCGAATCCGGCGGTGATAAATACCATGTGACTCTCGGCCAGCGCATCGCGCAGCGCCTCCTCGCTTTCGAGAGCGGCATCCCGACCGATTTGGGGATTCGCTCCGGCGCCAAGCCCTTCGGTCAGTTTTTCGCCCATCTGAATTTTGACCGACGCCCTGGATATATCAAGGGCCTGACCATCGGTATTGGCCGCAATGAATTTTACGCCCTGCAAATTGGATGCGATCATATTATTGATCGCGTTTCCACCTGCACCGCCGACACCAATTACCTTAATTTTTGCTGATTTTTCCTGGTCCACATAGGTAAACATTTTCAGCCTCCTGTAGGGTTAAGTTATGCGTTATGGGTTATTGGTTATTTGTCTCCATTGGTCATCCTTAACTTTAGGCATTTTAGTCATTTTTAATTTTAGGCACTTTTTTTTAAACTACCTCTTTAAACCAGCGCTTCATGCGCGTCATAACGCGGTTAAAAATATTTTTGTCCCGAATTCTGAATTTACGTGAATCTTGATTGCGCGCACCGTATAGCACCAGCCCCACGCCGGTGGCGTACATGGGGTTGTTGACCACATCCACCAGGCCGGTGATTGCCCGTGGTTTGCCGATCCGGCAGGGGAGGTTGAATATGGATTCGGCAATCTCGTTGACGCCTTCCAAAAGCGCCGTGCCCCCGCTGATGACGATGCCGGACGGGATCATATTTTCCATGCCGGCCCGAATGATTTCCCGGTGTACCAGCTGAAAAACTTCCTCCATGCGGGGCTCTAAGATTTCTCCCAGGATCTGACGCGAAAGTTTGCGGGATTCGCGGCCGCCCATACCGGGGACCTCGATGGTCTCATCGGCACTGATATTCTGCGCCACACAGTTACCGTATTTCTTTTTGATTTTTTCAGCCTCGGCATGCGGCGCCCGCAACCCGATCGCAATATCATTGGTCAGGTTGTTTCCGCCCAGTGCCAGAATAAAAGTGTGCTTGATATTGTTTCCGGCAAAGATGGCCAAATCGGTGGTCCCGCCCCCCAGATCCAGCAGCGCTACGCCGAGTTCCTTTTCCTCTGGGGTCAGCACGGCTTCGCCGGAAGCCAGCGATTCCAGAACGATGTCGCAGACGTCCAGCCCGGAACGATTGGCGCATTTAACGATATTGTGGGCCGATGCCACCGCGCCGGTGACAATATGAATTTTGGCCTCTAACCGTACGCCGGACATTCCCACCGGATTTTGGATACCGCGCTCATCATCGACCATATATTCCTGCGGAAGCACATGAATCACCTCACGGTCCATGGGTATGGCAACCGCCCGCGCGGCATCGATGACCCGGTCGACGTCTTGCTCGTTGACTTCTGAGCCTTTGACCGCAACGATCCCACGACTGTTAAAACCGGTGATGTGCCCACCGGCAATACCGGCATAGACCGCCGAGATCTCACAGCCGGCCATCAACTCCGCCTCTTCCACAGCCTTTTTGATGGATTCGACGGTCGACTCAATATTGACCACCACACCTTTTCGCAGACCGATTGAAGGGTTTGTCCCAATGCCGATGATGTTTATTTTATCTCCGGATGCCTCACCTACGACGGAACATATTTTGGTCGTTCCGATATCTAGGCCGACAATAACCTCTCCTTGCATCTTATACCTCCTTCTGATCTCCACCCGGGGTTTTAAGTCGGACGGGATTTACAACAATGCGGTTTACATTGTTGAGATCAACGCGATCGAAATCCGGAAAATTTCGTTTTTGCTGCCGATATATCAGGATGTTTTTGAGCATGGCATATTTGAGCGGGTAATTGTGATATCCTAAAACAATGGTTTTGATCTGTTTAAAAGCTTCGAGGGTGATCCCAATTTCCCGATCCACACGAATCTGCTTGATATTACGGTTGGGCAGAATGCTGCGGGCCTGTTTTCCCAAAGTCAGTACCTGCATCACAGCCTCAAGCGGCCTGGCGTTGATGCGATTGTCAGGCGATGGTTTTGCCCGCAGGGTCAACCGCGGCGGGGCAAGCGCGCCGGTTTTATCTTGAGCCTTGAAATCAGCAAGCTGCAGTCCGCTAACCAGCGGTAACGTATCGGGATCCGAAGCGGTCCATTCTTTAAAGACCTGGCCGTGCTCATTGATAATATATTTGCGATCCAGATCGACAATCGCCAATGGCACCTGTTCTTTGATGCGGATATAAAGCCCGGATGGAATCTCACGCCGGACTTCGGCCTCGGCGATCCAGGGATGCGCCTTCAGGCGCTTTCTGACCATTGACAGATTGACGGCCATTACATTCACCTCTTTGCTCACCCGGGCCTGTTGGACAATCTGTTTTGCGGTCAGGCGCTGCATACCCTCTATTTTCAAGTTTTGTGCTCTGAAATAATCACACTGGGTGATTACATCATGGACAAAAATAAATAAGAAGCTTGTGGCCAGCAGCGCAGCCAGGCCGGCGACCACGTTAAAGCCGACCAGGAAACGGCGCAAAAATGCAAAATGCTGTTTGGCCTTGGCGCCTTTACGATAGTTTTTGCGTGGCTTTTTCCGTTTGTACACAAATCACCTCGGTTAATTATGAGCGTTTCACTTTAAGTCCGTTCCCCCTTCGGGGAAACTTGAAGAGCGCTTCGCTTTAGGAGCACTTCGTTTTAGGCCTGTTATGACCTCCAACCTAAAGTCCTGCGAAGCAGGGCGCTCCTCGAGGCCCGGCGGGCCGCTCTTTCGACTATTTTTTGAGAAACATTTCGCCCACCTTCCATACATCGCCCGCACCCAGCGTAAGCAGCACATCTCGAGGCTGCAGGGTCTGCTTTAACAGGGAATGGGCTGATTTGAATCCGTCGGCGTAAAGGACCTCTTTGTGGCCGTGAGCTTTAATTCCTTCACACAGATTTTGCGAGCTGACGCCTTCGATTTTCTTTTCGCTGGCTGCGTAAATTGGCAGCACCACAAGAAAATCCGATTGATAAAACGCGCGGGTAAACTCATCGAAGAGCGCCCGGGTCCGGCTATAACGATGGGGCTGAAATACCACCACCTTGCGTCGATCCGGCCAGTTTTCTGCGACCGCCTTGAGCGTGATTTTTATTTCAGTGGGATGATGCCCGTAATCATCGACCACGATGACACCGTTGGTTTCACCTTTGATCTCCAAGCGGCGCTGGACGCCTTCAACGGTTTCCAGCGCGCTTTTAATCTGATCAAAGGCAATATTCAGTTCCACGCCCACGGCGATGCTGGCAGTTGCATTATAGACATTATGAATTCCTGGAAGATTCAGGTTAATGTGCCCCAATTTTTCTCCGCGGTGATAAATGTTGAAAGCGCTTTTTTGATTTCCAAAGGAGACGTCGCGGATATGAAAATCAGCCTGGGAACTCATTCCGTAAGTCGTATAACGCTTTTTTAGCCGGGGAATAAGCTCCTGTATGGGCTCGTTGTCCAGGCACAGCACTGCCAGGCCGTAAAAGGGTATCCGGTCCAGAAAATTTGCAAAAACGGCTTTAATGGCATCCAGGTCCGCATAAAAGTCCAGATGCTCCTTATCAATATTGGTTACCACGGCGATTGTGGGTGAAAATTTCAAAAATGAGCCGTCACTTTCGTCCGCTTCGGCAACGATAAAATCCCCTTGCCCGAGAACGGCATTGGAGCCGATGCTTTTCAATTTTCCGCCGATCACCACCGTTGGGTCCAGACCGCCTGCGGCCAGCACCGAAGCCACGATCGAAGTGGTGGATGTTTTGCCATGGGCGCCGGCAACCGCAATACTGTATTTTAAGCGCATCAGTTCGGCCAGCATTTCAGCGCGTGGAATAACCGGAATGGATGACTGACCGGCTGCCCGGACTTCAGGATTATCCGGTTCGATAGCGGAAGAAACCACCACCACATCGGCACCTTCTATCTGTTCGGCCGCATGCGCTTTAAATATGGCACCCCCCAGATGTGCCAGGCGGTCGGTGATATCCGATTTTTTCATATCTGAACCCGACACTTTGTAGCCCAGGTTCAGCAGCAATTCAGCGATACCGCTCATCCCGATGCCGCCGATGCCGACAAAATGAATATGGTATTTTTTTAGGTACATAATTTTAGTTAAATGGTTGATTCGTTGAATAGTTAAATAGTTGAAAACGACTATTCATCTTTGATATTTCTTATTCCCCATTTAACGAATCAACGATTTGACGATTTTACCAAATCATAGCAATCATCCACAATCCGTTTGGC
>JAQYWI010000249.1 GCA_030145015.1 Desulfobacterales bacterium | reverse complement strand
AGCAAGGGCCACGACACGCAAAGCGCATCATCAAAGAGATGCGGGATTCCTGGCGCTCCACACGGAGTTTCAGGAGGCCTGGCGCAAACTGGTCTCAACCAGGCAGGCTGTTCAATCGCTTGAGACGGAGGTGCTTCCCGCCGCGCAAAATGCCTACGAATTAATCAGCAAGGCATATAAAGCCGGCGAAGTAGACATTCTCGGCCTGTTGGATGCCCAGAGAACCTGGGCTGAAACCCGAAAGACCCGCCTGGGCCTGCTTCACGAGCTGGAGAGCAGCAGGATTGAGATCAAGCGCCTGATCGGTGAAGGGGCAGCAGTTTCCTCAGCATCGCTCTCCAACAACAATAGCTATAATTGAAAGGAATTTGTCTTGAACAACAAATACATAATCTTCGTCGGAATTCTCCTCGCCATCGTGATTGGCGGAGGCATGGTTCTATCGACCAACCACGGTGCAAGTAAGGTTTTGAAACATGCTGATGCACAAGAACTGGACCACGCGGACCATGGTGATCATGACGACCATGACGTGAATGTTTCCGACAAACATGATGGCGGCAGCGAAGTTCATACCGGGAGTAAGCATGACCCGCATGCCGATGAACAGGAAGGCGGGGAGCCTGACGAACATGGTCATGACGAAGAGTCCGACATCGTTGCAATGACCATTGCGCAACAAGAGGAAATCGGCCTGGTCGTTACCACTGCCCGCTCAGGTGATATCGAGCACATCCTGTCTCTCCTCGGTGAAGTTCGTTTGTACGAGGACAGGATGGCGCACCTTGTTCCCATAGTGGCTGGAATTGTCCGCAGTGTGTTCGTCTCGCTGGGCGAAAAGGTTCGGGAAGGGCAGGTTCTGGCCATAATCGACAGCCCTGAGTTGGCTGATTTGAAGGCGGACTACCTGGAAAAAGTTCCGAATCTTGAATTAACCCGCCGCACCTTTGAGAGAAAGCAATATTTGAAGCAGGAGAACATCGCCAGCGAAGCGGACTGGCTGGAGGCACAGGCTGCCTTTCAAAACGCCGAAACAGTGTTGCGCTCAGCAAAACGCAAGCTTATTGTCCTGGGTTTGAGTAAAGAAGAGATTCGTGACCTTCCCGATGCCGGGGATGAAGACTTTGGCAGTTACGCATTAAAATCTCCCATTGCCGGGACAATCATCGCCAGGCATATCACCCGGGGCGAGAAAATCGGCGAAGACGAGGTCTTCATTGTTGCCGACCTTTCCGTGGTCTGGGTGGATTTGCAAATTCCGGCCAAGGACCTCTGGCGAGTAAAGGAAGGACTTTTTATCGAGATAACCTCTACAGAGGGCAAGGTCGCTGAAGGGAAACTGTCCCTGGTCGGTCCTGTAGTGGACAAAGAGTGCCGGACCGCTCTGGGCCGGGTCGTACTTCCGAACCCGGAAGGTTTCTGGAAGCCTGGGATATTCGTGAAGGGACAAATCCAGGGCAAGACATCTTCCTCAGCCGTGGTGGTTCCTTCTGAAGCTGTTCAGAATATTGACGGGGAAAATATCATCTTCGTACCTGATGGGGACGGGTTTAAACCGGTTGCTGTCATCCTAGGCAAAAGTATCAAAGACAAAACAGAAATCCTGGCAGGGCTGAAGGCCGGTGATCGTTATGTCGCTAAGGGGGCCTTTGAGCTTAAGGCCGTGAACGTAACCAGTGGCGCGGGCAGTCATGCCGGGTACGGACATTGAGAACGAAGGAACAACATGCTGAATAAATTGATTGAATCCGTACTCAAGACCCCGGGCCTGGTGATTGTCGTACTCCTGATGATCATCGGCCTGGGTGTCTTTAAGTACCAGAAGATGCCTGTGGACGCCTTTCCGGACATTTCCCCGGTAATGGTGCCGGTCTTTGCCGAGGGTCACGGCATGGCCCCGGAAGAGATCGAACAACTCATCACCTACCCCATTGAATCGGCCATGAATGGTCTGCCGAAAGTCACACAGATCAAGTCCACCTCGGCATTCGGCATGGCGGTCATCTACGTCTATTTTCAAGATGATGTGGATATCTATTTCGCCCGCCGGCTTGTGGCGGAACGACTGGCGGCGGCTTCGGCCGAACTGCCGGACATGGATGAACCACCGGCGCTTGGCCCCATTTCTACGGGGCTCGGTCAGATATTTATCTATTATTTGACCGCCGATCCGGTCAGGGTCGATACCGGTGGTAAGGATTTGTCTACCTGGCTCCGTGAAATCAATGACTGGGCGGTGAAATTTCAATTGCAGACGGTTCCAGGCGTAACCGACGTACTCTCCATGGGCGGTCACGTCCTGCAATACCAGGTACGGATCGATCCAAACCTTCTGCGAAAATATAATCTCGCCATCGAGGAGGTTGTTGAAGCGATCAATAACAATAATCGCAATGTCGGTGGGCAATTCCTGGTCCTTGGTTCTGAAGAACATCTGGTGCGTGGCGTGGGGCTTGTCGAGAAGCTGGAAGATCTCGGCAGGATCCCGGTGAAAAATATTGGTGGTACATCGGTATTCCTGAAAGATATCGCCGAAGTCAACTACGGCAACGAGATCCGTCGCGGCGTTGTTACCAGAAACGGCACTCAGGAAGTGGTTTCCGGCATTGTCATGAAACTTTACGGCGAAAACACCTCCAAGGTGATCGAACGTCTCTACGCCAAAGTGGAGTCCGTCAAGAAATCCCTTCCGGCGGGAGTCACGCTTGTTCCCTACTATGAACAGGCCGAACTCGTGCACAATGCTACCGGCACGGTGAAATCGGCCCTGTGGCAGGGAGGGTTGCTGGTCATTCTTGTTCTGGCGCTTTTTCTGGGCAATTGGCGCACCGCCTTTATTGTCACACTTTCTCTGCCGATCTGTGCTCTTACTGCGGTCATCTTCATGGATCTCAACGGAATATCGGCAAACCTGATGTCGTTGGGGGGCATTGCCATTGCCATCGGCATGCTCGGCGATGGGGCCATAGTCATGGTGGAAAACATTTACCGGCACATGGGCGAAAGCAAAGCAAAAGAAGAAAGCAAAGGGAGGGTCATCCTGGAGGCCGCCCGGGAAGTGGCCCGGCCCATTCTGTTTTCCATCGTGATTATCGTGCTGGTTTTTCTCCCTCTGTTCACCCTGGAAGGCGTGGAAGGCAAAATGTTTTCACCCATGGCCTTTACCATATCCTTTGCCTTGCTGGGGTCACTGCTGTTTGCCCTTTTGGTCGCGCCGGTTTTGTCCTTGTATTTGATCAAACACGAACTACACAAGGAAATCCGGCTGGTCAGATGGTGCTCCGCCATCTATCGCCCAATGTTGGCCGGAGCGTATCGGTTCAAGAAAACCATAATACTTGCTTCAGTGGCTTCTCTGGTTGTTAGCCTGGTCGCTTTGAAATCCATCGGCACCGAATTCATTCCGACCCTTGAAGAAGGTTCCATTCTGATCGGTGTCTCAATGGCCCCTTCCATTTCTCTGGAGGAAGGAACAAAAACGGTCATGACGCTGGAACGGAAAATCATGGAGATTGCCGAGGTGGAAGAGACTGTCTCCCGCATTGGTCGCCCTGAAGCGGGCAGCCATCCGCATCCGGTAAATACCGGTGAGATCCATCTGGCGCTTAAACCGAAGAAGAAATGGCAGCACTTTTCCAGCAAGACCGAACTGATCGATGCCATCCGCAAGAAAATCAGCGTTGTCCCAGGGGTACAGTTTAACTTTACTCAACCAATCCAGAACTCCTTTGACGAGTTGCTTTCCGGTGTCAAAACCCAACTGGCCATCAAACTGTTTGGGGAGGACCTCACGGTTCTGCGCGAAAAGGCTGGAGAGATCAAGGAAGTCATTGAAAAAGTTCCTGGACTTGTTGACTTGAGCACGGAGCAAAGCTTCGGGCAGCCCCAGGTACAAATAGTAGCAGACCGTGAAGCCTGTGCCCGATACGGGGTTAGCGTTAGCCGGATTCTGGAAATGGTGGAGCTGGCTATCGGCGGTGAAGTTGTTGACAATATCTATCTCAATACCAGGCGCTTCGACATACATCTGCGCTACCAGGAACCATACCGCAGTGATCCGGAAGCCATCCGCAATTTGCTGCTGGCGACCGCTGACAAGAGTCTGATTCCCCTGGGGCAGGTGGCCGAGGTCAAACCGGTAGTCGGTCCCCTCCAGATCAACCGCGAAAAAAACCAGCGTAGATGGGTGGTTCAGGGCAACGTACGAGACCGTGATGTCGGGAGCGTTGTCGCCGACATCCGGCAACGTATAGCCGAAGAGGTAAAAATTCCTGACGGGTACACCATCGAGTATGGGGGGCAGTTTGAAAACCAGCAACGGGCCATGGCGCGACTGGCCATTATCGTTCCCATCGTCATCCTCGGTGTCTTTTTGATGCTGTGGATGAGCTTCGGATCTCTGCGCCAGGCCGGGATCATCATGGTCAATGTCCCTCTTGCTTTGGTGGGCGGCGTTCTTGGCCTGCTGATCATGGGAAAATATATGTCGGTGCCGGCCTCGGTCGGATTCATCGCCCTGTTCGGCATCGCCGTGCAGAACGGCATGGTGCTCGTCACCTACTTCAACGATCTGCGTGAGCGGGGACGGAGCGTCGATGAAGCCGTCAACGAAGGGGCCTTGTTGCGCCTGCGACCCGTGTTGATGACCGCCTTGACGACCATTCTTGGACTGTTGCCTCTTCTTCTCGCCGGCGGCACAGGTTCCGAGGTGCAGAGGCCACTGGCCTCCGTTGTCGTTTTTGGTCTGGCCACATCAACCCTGCTGACGCTCTTCGTCATTCCGGTTGTCTACCGCTGGATTGAAAACAGAATTGAAAAAAGGAGGATGGAAGCATGAAAAGAATAATTGCCATGATACGGCCCGTAATGCGTGACGATGTGATCTCCGCCCTGCACCAGGTGGAAGACTTTCCCGGAGCGAGTATGTCCGAAATCAGCGGAATTCGCAGAGGAATACATCAACGTATCAAAGAACACCGGGAACCACCAGCCATTGATTTTCGCATTTATGTACGTATCGAAATTATCTGCCCTGCCGCCTTGGCGCCAATGCTGGTTGAGACAATTCTGGCCAACGCGCATACCGGCAAGCCGGGTGACGGAAAAATCTTTATTTCCCAGGTGGAATCCGCCCTGCGCATCGGCGATGGGCAGACAAACGAGGAAGCTTTGTAAGACAAGGTAAAACAGCTGTGCGGATCTTCATCGCCACTTTATGAATATCCGCATAGGAAAAAAATAAAAAGGTGAAAGCCATGATGAATTATATTTTGAAGGCACTAATGGTAGCAACGGTCTGCACTTTGTTTTTCACCGGTTGCGCGACCACCCAAAACCTATTGAGCACAGAGAATTACATAAAGGAAACCGTTCCTCACCACCAAACCTACTTCAGGCAAATCTGGGCAGTGGAGGACAACGGCGAGTTCAGGGTATCGGGCAAACTGCGACTGAAGGGCATGATGAGGGTCAATATTCCCGACTTTGTGGAGGTGGCGCTTGTGAACCAAGCCGGAGAAATAATTGAAAAACAAAAGGTAGCATATTACCCGCGAGTTCTGACTGGAAGAAAACGTCACAGGGAGGCACGGTTCTCCGCCCACTTCAGCGAAACACCCCCGCCCGGAACTACCATCCGGGTGAGTACTGTGAATTGAAGGCGAAATCCCTGAGCGTAGAAGACTCTGCGCTTCGGGATTTTCATTCACCTTAGGGGTAAAATGGTGTCAAATCCCTAAATACGCTATTCACTCGCCCCCTGCAGAAACACCTTGATTCACCATCAAAGCAGAAACACCTTGATTCACCATCAAAAAAGTAAAAAAACCACTTTGACCCTGTAAAATCAGGGTGTTAGAGTTATTTTAGACAAAAAAGCTATCATCAACGAGGTATAATAATTACGTCACAAGGTATTCTTCCTTTCAAGTATGAAACTGAGAAAAACACAACAGGAATGACGGCTCTGGCTGGTCATCCAGTGTATCTGGATTTGGCCAGGGTAATATGGTTAATAAATTCAGAACTCCTGACCTCGCGTAATTTCAATTGCAACTTATTCCGCCGTAAAGACCAACGTCATACGGGTACCGGGGTAGACATATGACCCCTGGTTCATAACATCGCATAGTTGTTTAAGGGCACGATTTGATCGAGGGGTAGACATTGTATGAAATTTGACGTTCATAATTCTCCGCCTCTTGTCCAGTATTATATCTGCCGGTTGCTGAAAAACATTTTTTAAAAAAGCACGACCCTCATTATTACTGCGGCCAAAGCACGGCGCTATCAGATTAAGCAAGCAGGTCTCGGCACGATAGCAAATCATTTTAACCCCATCCGTAAACATTTTACGCTCAGTCTCAAGACGAACAATTTCGTGCTCAGCCAATAAATGTTTTATGGCTATTCTATCAGGTATTTGTTTCAGGTCGATTTCTAATTGCCCGATTTCTTTTTCAAGTTTGAGTATCTTCTTCTTATAACCAGAGTTTGCAATATTAAAGCCCCGCATGGTAGGACGAAGCGCGCCATCATTTTGAATAGCTTTATCCCCATACTCTTTTGTTAACTTCTCTAGTTCCTGTTTGAACTTTTTTATCAGTTTCCTTTTTTCTTTTTTGTCGGGATTTGGCACAAGGCGTTCTACATCAGCAAGCTCAACATCATTTGTTACAAGATGATCAAGCGCATATTCCTCACGCATATAGCGAAAAAAGTTTTCCTGGTTC
>JAQYWI010000007.1 GCA_030145015.1 Desulfobacterales bacterium | reverse complement strand
TTTTACATATTTTTCCACAGCGAAAAAAGATGGTACCTTCCTATCAATGAGAGTTTTCTCTCAACAGGTTCTCAACACTCCAATTTGGTACTTAAGCCCCCGACATTATTACCATAGGTTTAAAAACCCTTAGATAGAAGAGTCACTAGACCCCTCTCCCCCCCCATAGAGTTACTCCTATTAGTGATTTCAATAGCTTAACCCCTGTTTTCTATTGTTGAGAAGTTGTTGAGGAAATATCCTGCCGAATTAGAAGCCAATGCTTAGTGTCCCTATCCTGGCCCACCTCATCAGACTTTTTCAGGTTGCCCAATGCTGTCATATATACGTACAATCCGGTTCTGTTTGCCCCTGTTTTGCGTTTCAATTCCCAATCCTTTAAAGGGCCGTTTGCCAAGTGCCTGCGGATTTTCTCTTCCATCTGAGCATATATCGAATCCGCATCGATTGGGTCATATAGTTTCCGGGCTTCAACCTGCCAATCGCATAGGGCTGTGGCCTTTTGGGTAATATCAAGGTCAATCTCCTGTTTCAGTTCGTTAGCTGCCAGTAGCATCATTAATCGTAATGAGTAGGTTTCCATTCGTTTCACATGGACTGAATTTTCCCGGTTCATGTACCAATGATGGTAATATTCTCTCGCATCTGGTGTTAGGTCGTAACGGACACCGTCTGTGGCATATTCCAGAATCTGAATAAGGTCTTGTTTCATCTGGTGTAGTTCTTGATAGGGAATTTCAGGCGGCAGCGAGTATTTACGTTTGGTAGTGCCGGGAACCAGAAAGACACGGTTGGGGAAACCGATATGGAAAAAATGAGGCTTATAAATTCTTTCATAGGTTTCGGTAGTGCTAGCCGCTAACATGGACAGGTAAGCGTTTTCGATCACAATGTCTTTCTTTTTAATACTGTTCTCATAGCGGGGTTTTTCAAACAGTGTATTGACGCAGGGCAGATTCAGCCTTTTTTAAGATCCTCTGAAGTCCTTCGGCTGAGCCAACAGCTTCGCAATAGTTAAAGTCTTTGTCCAATACTGACTTGAAAAAATCGACACCTGCATCAATCGAGGTGGATTTACGGTCATCGGCGGATTCCCCCACTAACACAACATACAAACGTGGCTGAGTTTTCAGGGAGGTCTTAACTGATAATTTGGGACATAGAACGTTGCCAAGGCATGTCAGATAACTCATAAATAAAAACTGAGGACATGATTCAATAGAATCATTATAGACATCTGCAAAATAGCCAGCAGCTCCAACTAACACCTGTTGCGGAAAGCCAAAAAGTTCTTTATTTGTAGTCTCCTTGTCTTCTAAACATTCTGCCTGTATAATCTTGCATTCGCCCGCTGTTTCGCCAGGATGGTTTCTTTCATGTGTCCGAAAAACAGATTCAACAGTTATCTTAACCTCTTCGTCGTGGAGTGGTTCGGGCAGGCTGCTATTCCAGCCCGTGGCTGTGAAGTAGACTGTTTCAGTATCCATGCCCCGACTTATCCATTTACCGACCAAACGGGTGAGGGTGTCGTTTCTGGAACCTCGTTCCACTGGATCTAATTTGATGGGTTTGCGTTCTTTGTGGTTGCCGTTTTGTTTTTTAAAATGCTCAGCGACTTCGGGGGGCATTTCTAAAAGATCGTCAAGGCCATCCTCTATTGGGTTGATGCTGCCCCACTGGTAGCACTTGCCGGATTTATGAGCGGATGGTGCAACAACAACAAAGCCGCCGCTCGTTCGTAAATCAATTCCCCTGTCTTCTTTTTTACCCGCAACATTCCGGAGTCCATTGTTGTTGTGTTTGAAAAATAAGTGCAACCCTCCGTCCTCGCGTCCGGTAGATTGCATAATGGTTTCAGGTATCCCGAATAAAGTCTCAAACCGGGCATAGGCCTTGGGTCCGTCCAGATCCACGGCATCAACACCAGAAGGGGCACCGGTAACAATACCTATTCTCGCCTCTGGCCTATTTGTAAACCAGCCTTGGATTTCATCTGGGGAGGGCCGCCGATCCTTCCGGTGAACCCATTTGATAATCGGCTGCTTTTTGCCCGGATCTATCGGCAACACAAACCATCCAAGCTTCTCATATTCCAGAGCACTATCTACTAATGACATTAAATCCTTGCCTTTTCCTTTCCCTTTAACAAAAAAGCCGAGTCGCCCATTTTTCAGGCAATCTCGGCTTGCTTGCTACTTTGACCAACTGTTTAAAACGGCTGGCCTTTTTGCTGGCTCGCTAATATGTAAAATTGCCTATCTTAGTTGCAGTTTCCCCTTTTGCGTTCGAATCAGTTCATAAGACCTCTCGACTCCTAAACCTTTTATCAATAGTGGAAACATCGCGTCGGGGTCCTGGATCTCAAACACAAAACGTTCTGATGCATTATCAAAATAAAAGTCAAAAGATTTTTTGACTTTACTTTTTTTCCTTGTGCCCTGCTTCATCAATTAATTTTTCCTCCTGCCATTTCTCCAAGGTCTCCGCTGCGTGAATTATGAATCGTTGTTCTTTCTTCGATAAAATCCGCTTTGAGGATATGATCGATTTAATCTGGCCTATCATGGCCTTTTCAGATTTAATTTTTAGTTCTTCAGGATACTTCCCCCCGGATGCGTAGGTAAGAATTTTGAAGATTTCGGCATGAACAACACATATGCGGTTATACATGTCTACATCCAATTCCCCCCTTTTAAAATCGTCCGCAAGTAATTCATAAAAAGACAGGGATAGGCCAGCGAGCGTGTTTAACACACTCTCATTGAAAAACATTGCATCCCTGTAAATTTCATCAAATTGGAGCTCCGGCGGTTGTTCATCGGTTTTAAGATTAAAGTAGTCGTTCCACTCACTCATACTCTCTTCGCATTTAGTTTCCACATGGAGGATCAAATGATTAGCAAATTCCCACGCATGGCCCTTTGCCATTTCTTTGAAATCTTTTTCTCGGCACCAATTTCTAAGTACTCCATATCTGATGCTGTGTTTCTGGCCGAAATCATCGGATAGCTTTTTCTGTGAGATCTTCGAAAGACCAATAAACAAGCTGGCAAAATATTTATTTTTAGGATAGCCTATTTTTTCGCCACGTGATGTCCCCCTTCGTTCTGGTTCCTCATAATCCAGCATTTTAGATGCAATCCAATTAAACATTATACCGGGTTCACGTTCAGCTGAACCAAATTTTTTTCGTACTCGTTTGCCTTTTTTTCCTACGGTTGTTACTGCCATGGTGCATTAACCTTAGATGATATTTTTAAAATAAAATGACATGTAATCTACATATAAATGACAATGTACCACTAAATGTCACTAATGTACCACTCAATGCCACTTATGTCAATAAAAAAATGCATTAAATGGCAATAAAAAACCCCGACCGAAGCCGGCGAGAATATTTTTTCTGAAAACTTGATTTTTAAACGATCTAAACCATAATGGTTATATGGATAGTAGAGCAAACGAAAATAAGCTTAACCTTAAAAAAAAACCGAATTTAATAAAAAAGCTGGAAGGTTTTCTTGGACCTGCCAACACTGGAAAAGCTTTAAAAAGATACGAGCTCTCCTTAAATTCATCAGGGCCAGTTGTTGCTGAATGTTATATAAAAAACAGGCACCCGTGGTGGGATACAATAGTTTTAAATAAGGAATTAAGCCGCCAAGGTAAATCAATACATAAAAATCTTAGTGCGGGGCTTATGAGATTAGCAGAGGATGCAAGTATAATTTCAACCCTGCAAAAACACATGCCTGAGTGTGTGAGAGAAAAATACAAAAGCGATTTGTTAGATGATGAGAATGCTCGTAATTTTATGTTCGAAATTAAGATCGCCTGGCATTATTTCTTGAGAGGATTCGGTATATCCTGGTATGAAGAGCCAAATTGTCCAGAATTTAAAGTAACAGCAAATGATTTAGAGTTCGATATTGAATGTAAAAGCATTGGAGTTGATTCATTTAGAAAAATTGGGCGCAAGGATTTTTATTATTTGGTCGAAATTTGCATTAAGCCCATAAGTGACCTTGGACTATCAGGTTTAATTGAAATTTATTTAGATGAACGTTTACCTGCCAATATAGAGCAGCTGAAGTCCATAGCTGACGAAATCCTTAGAATTGTGAAATCGAAAGCAATCAAAGGTGGACAAAAAACATCTTTTGGTTCCATAAAAACCGATTTGAAACCGACTGAACAACACGTAGTAGATCTACAAAAAGAATACACCGATCTATGGCAATTAAAGCCACCTCAAGCGCACGGTGTTATATTCGCCGGATCGAGCAATAAAGGCCCGATAGACCCCATTAAATTTCTTTGTCAATGTAATAACCCAGATAGTATCCTCAGCGGTATTCGCCGAAAATTGGTTGATGGCGCTGAAAGACAGCTAAGTCCAGATCGGCCTGGATTTATAGCCTGTTTTATTCCCGAAATAGATGATTTTAAGGGATTGGAACAAAATAGTGGTTTATTAGAAATGACAGGTAGCTTATTTAAAAAAGATAAACGAAATCATATAATCGCAATTTCCTTTAGCTCGGATATTCAGTCAATCCCAACTAATTTTGGAATTGAAACATCCAGCCCGGGAGTAATATTTCGAAATCCTTACACTAACTTTGAAATTCCAGATGGGTTTCAATTTATTAATGAAAAAATCGACGATGCAGCTAAAACCATTCCTACAAAAAAATAAAAACCCCGACCGAAATCGGGGCTAAAAAAATGACATAAAAATGACAATCACGAAAAAAATAGCTTGTTTTCTGCCTATCCTTTCTATAGTTTATACAGCCATAATTAAAAATAAATCAATAACTTAAACAATTACCGGCAGTTACGGAAATGCCGTTCCAACGGATCTGCAGTCAGATGCGCGCCATCGGCGGGTGATAAAAAAAGCCCGAACCGCAGTAGTGGGAGGCTACATTTACTCGCGCACATTTACAGGATGCGGTTCGGGCTGAAGTAGGAAAAGCCTGCATTGATTGCGGACAAATTAAGACACCACAAGGTATCAGGCTTATGAACGCAGGCAAATAACAAACCCGCTCAAACAGGTCAAGGCTTTTTTTTAAAAAAAACGTTTTTTTTCTGAATAGCGCTTAAATCATCTGACGCGACCGGCACTGTTCCGCTAGCGTTTTAACCATTTTTCTGATATGGAGGGCTCGATGGAAATCAAAACCGTTGCAATCGAAAATCCGGAAGGGTTAAACCTGATCCTGGGTCAATCTCATTTTATTAAAACCGTAGAAGACGTCTACGAGATTATGGTGACGACGGTCCCCATGGCAAAATTTGCGCTGGCCTTCTGTGAAGCCTCCGATAAGTGCCTGG
Source organism: Desulfobacterales bacterium (assembly GCA_030145015.1). The sequence continues at coordinate 55,807 of JAQYWI010000007.1, read as the reverse complement.
TGCGACACGCCGGCACGGATGACCAACTGCTGGAATTGGCGAAAAAGAACGCTTTTAACCTGTCTGCCGGACACAGCTTTATCATATTTATGAAAGACATGTTCCCCATCAATGTCTTAAATGCCATAAAAAGTGTGCCTGAGGTGTGTCGGATTTTTTGCGCCACCGCCAACCCGGTGGAAGTCATTGTCGCCGAAACGGACCTGGGACGCGGAATCCTTGGTGTTATCGACGGATTTAAATCCAAAGGGATTGAAAACGAAGAGGAGGTTCGGATTCGCAAAGATTTTCTTAGAAAAATCGGTTACAAACAGTAAGTTTTTCCCAATCCGAAATCGGCCTGGCGGTTACAGATATAACCCGAATTGAATTGAAAAGTCCGTCGAATTGAATTATAATCTATTGAAATTAATTCAGAATAAAAAATTTAAAAGTTTTTCAATTTTTCTTTGACATCGGGCTCGGATTGTTTTATTTAGGCGCATAGCTGATCTGTTCGGACATTCACCATTGTTCTGGTTTATCGTCATTTTATAATGATCGTCTAAACCTAATAAAGGGGGAGCAATGAGCGCAACTGCGGAACAGCGCGACACGACCCGCGTAAAACATAAGGCCAGCATCCTGCTCGAAAATTTTCCTTCCGGTGCCCATTACCAAGCTCAAATGTACAACTACAGCCGCGGCGGCCTGTATTTTGAGTCCGATTATGCACCCTTGCCGGGCACTGAAATTTATATCGGTATTGAAATATCACCTTATGATTTAGGGCCGGATCTGTATCGGGCGAAAGTCCGATGGCGCAAGGAACTGTCCGGGCAGGACTCCAAATATACATTTGGAGTCGGTGTCAAATACCATTATCCGGTTGGGTTTTAATCCCGACTTTACCCCTCTTGTGTCAGTCTTTTCATATCCAAATAGTCACTGGCTGCTTGCTCCTCGCTTCTGGTCACTGGCAGCCGCAGAGGGCTGCCTTTCCCTCCGGTTTTCATCTGTCCTCTGTCTTCTGACCTCTGTTCTCTGTCTTCTGTCATCCGACCTCCGACATCTGACACCGCATCACCGTAACAGCCTGTCCCCCAAGGTAGACGCGATCATCTCCAACGCGCACTTTTACCACTCCGCCCCTGGCAGATGCCTGAAAAGCGGTGAGTGTTTCTTTACCGAGCTTCTTGGCCCAATATGGCCCCAGACAGCAGTGGGCCGACCCCGTAACCGGGTCTTCATTAACGCCAAATGCCGGCGCGAAAAACCTTGAAATAAAATCATATTCGCTTGAATCCGATCTACTGGTAACAATAAAGCCACGTGCCGAAATAGCGCTCAGCAAGGTAAAATCCGGGCTCATTTTGCGAATGGTTTCGGCTGACTCAAATTCAAGCAGAAAATCAAATCGATTTTTACCGACATATTGGGCCTCGATTCCGATTGCCTTGAACAGCGTTTCCGGAATAGTGGTCTGTTCTTCAGGCTCTGCGGGGAAGTCAAGTTCAATCCATGACGCCTTGCGTACCGCACTTAGAAGGCCGCTTCTGGTAAAAAACCGCGCCTGCGCGTCAGGCGGCAACAGGCCTTGCTCCCACAGAATATGAGCGCTGGCGAGGGTCGCATGCCCGCATAAGTCCACCTCAACCGCGGGCGTAAACCACCTGAGGTTGTATCCGTCTTCCTGTTCAACCAAAAATGCGGTTTCTGAAAGATTCATTTCATTGGCCACGTCTTGCATCCAGGCTTCATCGGCGACTTCGGCCAACACGCAAACCCCCGCCGGATTCCCGGCAAATGGTTTGTCGGTAAACGCATCAACTTGAAATATCTCCTGTGCCATCTGTCTTCTCCTTCTAATGTTTAAATCAATCACTTCGCAGCAATGCGGGTGTTTTATTTTTAACTTACGTATCGCGCCATGGCCGCTGCTATCCGCTCTAGTGCTTTTTCTAACAAGGCCCGCACGCATCCGAAATTTAAACGTACAAATCCGCGACCGTCAAACTCGATCCCGTCCTGAAGCCCGACACCGGCATCTTCAAAAAATTTGATGGGGTTTTCCAGATTGCTGGAGCGCACGTCGATCCAGGCCAGGTAAGTTGCCTCAATTGGAGCCAGGGAGAGCGGCGGCATTGCAATGATAGCACGCGCGATGCAGTCGCGATTGCCACGCAGATAATCCAGAAGGCCGGCATGCCAATCTGAACAATCACGATAGGCAGCCTCTGCGGCTGTAAAACCTAGAGCGTTTACCCTTGGTACGATCCCCGCCATGGCGGCAATAAACCGACGACGAAGCTTTTCCTCGGATATAACCGCAAATGCACATCCCAATCCCGGCAAATTAAATGTTTTGCTGGGCGACATCAGCGTAATGGTTCGTTGGGCCACTTCCGGAGCAAGTGTTGCCGTTGGAATATGGGTTTTTTCGTTGTCCAGCAACAGCCCGCAATGGATTTCATCCGAGCAAATCACGATATCGTGCTTTTCACAAATGCCGGCCAGGGCCTTTAATTCGTCATGGGTATACACCCGTCCGACAGGATTATGCGGATTGCAAAGCAAAAACAGACGCGTTTCCGGCGTAACTGCGCTTTCAAGGCGGTCAAAGTCAAACCCCCATCGATTTTGTTCTTCCCGAAGGGGTACTTTAACCAGCTTGCGGCGGAAGTTCCCGGGCGCGGAGAGAAAGTGTGGATATGCCGGCGTGGCCGTCATCACGGCATCATTTTCTTGACCGACTGCCCGGCAGGCGACATTGAATCCGGTTACCAAACCCGGCAGCCACACCAACCATTGCGGTTTCACTGACCAACCATATTCGGTTTCCAGCATCGCAACCACAATTTTATTTAGATCCGGCGGTGGATCCGTATAACCAAACACGCCATGGGCGATTCGTTTCTGCAGCGCATCGATAACAGCCGGCGGCGAGCAAAAATCCATGTCGGCAACCCACATCGGAATAATATCTTTACCCTTATATTTGTCCCACTTCAGACTGGCGGTATCCCGCCGCTCCACCGATCTATCAAAATCGAAGCAACTGTTGTTGGCCATTATCCTATTCTTTCGTTTTTAACAACGCGTGGTAGGCATGGGTTAAAGCGACGAACTTTTCGTGATTGCCGCCCTTATCCGGATGCAGCTCCTGGGCTTTGCGCCGAAATATTCTCACCAGCTCCTGCCGGCTCATCTTTTTAAGGACCTTTGCGGATTCACCGAAAATAGAGCCGGCTTCCTTTAAGGTAACCGAACCCGCTTTAAAGGGTGACTGATAATCGCGCCGACTATTGATGAAATTGCGCATGTAATCTTCTACCCAGGATCTGGGGGCAAAATCATAATCAATATACATCAGAAGATATCTGATCAAATAGTCATGCAGGCTGGTTGTGGTCTGCATGCCGGCCCAGAACGTGTGGTCCTGGTTCAATTTGCATATTTCAGCAATGAAATATTCATCGACATCAGCCTGCTTTAAATCCTGAGGCCTTTTTTTGGCAAAGGATTCTGTAAAGAATTGATTGATATTAAAAATTACATACGCATAGGCTTTGTATTCTCTGGGATTCAACTGTAGTTCCATATCCAAAAATTGCTGCTCAATCTCATCTCTGGATTTGTTGCGCAAAACATCAAAAAGTTTCTGCGGTATAAGCCACAGATAGCCCTGCTCCATGCGGCCAAATTTTAAATAATGCAGCCGGCGCCTGTCGAAAATATGCACGGAAAGTTCAACATTTTCCAGCCTCTCTTTGGATTTTTTTTCTTTTTGCGCACGTTTTTCTCTGTGCCGAAAATACTCAAGCGCATGTTGGATATCGGGATCTAAAAAACGCCAGAAGATATCTTCAAGGTCAGTCCCCTGTGGTGTGACGCCTAAATTATCTAAATGCGCCTCAACCGCAGCATCGATATAAAATGCATTTCCGCCCGCATAAATGATATACTCGGCCGGATCTGTCCCCAGATCAAACAAATCGCGACTCAGAAAAGTATCGCCGTCCTGATAAGATTCCCGAATATAATAATGCGTTGCGCTCTTTATTTTCTCCTGGGCTAAATACACGGGTTTTTGCCTCCGCTCAAAAATGCAAATTCCTTTTATCTTGTTTTTGATTCGATTTTTTGGATGTCACATTTCTTTCAGTTTTCAGGCAAATAGCTCATTGCTGATAGCTCATGGCTCATAGTAAGGAATATCAGCAAAGAGATATGAGCTACGAGCTCTTGATTGCTTCCAAGCCTCCTGGCATCCCAGCTTCAAGCCTATGACCTGAACTATCAGCTATGAGCTAATCTATCTTATTTTTTCTTCCCAATATCCCATGCCTTCCCAACAACATCTCCAATTCTCCGGTATTGCTTGGCACCGGTTATGTATATCAATGCATCAATTTTAGCCGGGTCCGCCTTTTCAGCGGTCATGCAACCCGCATCAACATAGGTTTCCATGATCTCTCCAATGAACAGGACATGACTGCCAAGATCCAGTGAATGGATAACCTTGCATTCCAGGTTAACGGGGCACTCTTGAATCAACGGGGCCGTATTCAGTTTACCGTACGCGACCTCAAAAATTTGAGATTTATCGACTTTATGACCGGAATAGATACCGCAGTAATCCACTTTTTCGGCCATGTCTGCTGAGGGTATATTTATGGAAAATGTGTTGTTCTCTGAAATGCCTTCAAACGTGAATCGGGCCGGCCGTATTGCGACCGAAATCGCCGGCGGTGTTGAGGCGGCAATCCCGCACCAGGCGGCGGTCATAAAGTTCGGTTTTCCTTGCACCTGCGTACCGACCAAAACGGCCGGCATGGGATAGAGCAGCGTCTGGGGACCAATGGCTTTTTTCATCGTAATCTCCTTTTTTCATTTTTCAAAGTTTCAAGGTGTCGCGTGTCAGTCGGTTTTCGAGGACGAGGACGAGGACGATATTTTATTCTCCTCCTTTTACTCGTCCTCGTACTCGTCCTCGTCCTCGGGTGTGGTCTAATAATACCCCTGACACCTGGTTTAGGTGAACGCCGAGATACCTGTGATCTCCTGCCCGATAAGCAGCGTGTGCATACTGTGCGTTCCCTCCAGCGCGCTTATGGCTTCCAGATCACATAAATGACGAATGACCTGGTGATCGGCCAGGATACCGCGCGCTCCGAGAATATCACGCGCAATGCGGGCGATTTTAATTGCTTCGTGCACATTATTCATCTTGGCAAGCGATATTTGAGCCGGTCGGGCCTTATTTTCGTCCAACAGCCGTCCAAGATGATAATTGATCAATTGCGCTTTGGTGATTTCAATCATTATACGGACCAGGCGATCTTGAACAAGCTGATAGCCGGCAATCGGTCGGTCGAATACTTCCCGGTCGAGGGAAAATGCTTTGGCGGCCTGATAGCACGAAATAGCAGAGCCGGCCGCTCCGCAGGCCACACCGTATCTGGCAAAATTGAGGCATTCAAAGATAGACTTGAGGCCCCTGGTATTGGGTAAAACGTTGCTCGCATCGATCGTGCAATCCTTGAGATCGATCAGCGCGGTGGGCGATGTTCGGTATGAAAATTTACGCTGAATCGGCGTCGCACGGAATCCCGGGGTATCGGTTTCCACCAGAAAACCTCTGATTTCATCATCCAATTTCGCCCAAATTATAGCCAGCTTTGCGATCGGGCCGTTGGTAATCCACATTTTTTTGCCATTCAGAACAAAACACCCCTTTTTCAGTTCTGCCCGTGTCTGCATGCCTCCGGGATTCGAGCCAAAACCGGGCTCTGACAAACCAAAACAGCCAATAACGTTTCCGCTTGCCATCTGCGGCAGCCATTTTTTAGCCTGTTCCTTAGATCCGAATTTGTAAATGGGAAACATCACCAAAGAATTCTGAACTGAAAACATCGCTCTTAAACCGCTGTCACAGCGGCTTAACTCCTGACAGATAAGGCCGTAAACGGTGTGGCTTTTTTCGCGGCAACCGTAACCCTCCACATGCACCCCGAAAAGTCCCAGCTCGGCAAGCCGTGGGATCAACTTCATGGGAAAGGTGCCTTTGTCAAAATGCTCGGCAATGACAGGCATACATTCTTGATCCACAAATGCGCTTACACGGTCTCTGATCTTTTTCTCTTCACCCTCGAGCAGATCATCTAACTGGTAGAAATCAACCCCATCATCTGCAGCCATGAATTTTCTCCTGTTTTTTTATAGAAGCCAACGAGCGATTATTTTATCATAAGTATCTGGAAGATAAAGAGCAACCATTGTAAAAAATGAACTTTGGCGGTTCTTGTTTTTTTGAGTTTAAGTGGTTACGTTCACTTGTATAAATTAACCACCCCGCCGCAAGCGGTCGGGGTATGTAAAAGGAATTATCCTATTATATTCCCCCTCAGCATAGCCCTCTCCCTCAGGGAGAGGGAACTAGCGGAAACCCCACCGCAAGCGGATGGGGTATTGAAAAGAACTTAATAAAAAAATCATGTAAATCCTGTAGATCCTGTCAAATAATAGGAGGAAACCATGCAGCTGCGCAAATTGGGACAATCAGATATACGCATATCACCCATTATCATGGGCTTATGGCAGGCAGGCAAAGAGATGTGGGTGGGAATCGATGACCGGGAAACGACCAAGGCGATTCGGGCCGCGTTCGAGGCGGGCATCACCACTTTCGATACGGCCGAAGCCTATGGCAAAGGGCATTCGGAACAAATACTAGCGTCCGCAATATCCGAAGTACGCGATAAGGTAATTTATGCAACCAAGGTTTTTTCCAACCATTTAAAATTCGATCAGGTTTTAGAAGCGTGCCATCGTTCGCTTAAAAATCTGCAAACGGATTACATCGATCTCTATCAAATACACTGGCCTTCAGGTTCATTCGGTTTTGATGAAGTACCGATCGGTGAAACGATAGGGGCTCTCACTGAGCTCAAGGAGCAGGGAAAAATCCGGGCAATCGGCGTATCCAATTTTTCACGTCCCCAGTTACAGGCGGCGGCCCAATACGGTCAGATTGACAGTCTGCAACCCCCGTATTCTCTATTCTGGCGCCATGTGGAAAAAGATACCCTGTCGTTTTGTGTCGAAAATAAGATTACAATTCTGGCATACTCGCCCATGGCCCAGGGGCTTTTGACTGGAAAATTCGGGCCGGATCACACTTTTGCGAAAGGTGACAACCGGGCAAAGAACAAACTCTTTCAGGCGGATTCATATGCACGCGTACAGGCAGCGCTCACAAAACTGCGCCCGATTGCGGACCGAAAGGGTGTTACGCTGGGACAACTGGCTTTGAGCTGGGTCACCTCACAGCCCGGCGCATGTGCAATTGCCGGCGCTCGCAACGCCAAGCAGGCAAGTGAAAACGCCAAGGCAGGTTCAATAGCGCTATCCGACGAAGAGTTGTCCCAGATAGACCAGATCGGCCGCAGCGTTACGGACTACCTGGATGAGGATCCGGTCATGTGGAATCTATAACCGATAATGCTCGCATTATACAGGTTGAGCGCCTTGTCCTGTCGCCCATTAACGCCTTGTCCTGTTTGCCCGAAAAAAATAAAATCAGATGTTTTTCCGATTTCAACAGAACAACCTGCGCAACGGGCTAGACCGGTCAACCTAAACGTCTTATTTCGGCTTCTGTTCGTCAGCTTCAGCCTGCGCCACTGCAATGGCCGCAGCGGCAGCGGCTTTATCAGTCAATTTTTGATCAGATGTGCCGCCGGTCGCCGATTCTGGGTCCGGTTGCCCGCCGGGCTCTGTTTCAGTGGTTTCCGGCGGCATGTAAACCGTAACATTGCGATGGGCAAACTCGATGCCTGCTTTTTGGAAGGCTTCCTGCATTAAGCGATAAACTTCTTTGCGGATAATGAACTGTTGGCCGGGTGCGGTTTTATATTTGATCCGCATGATCATGGCCGAGTCATCCATTGATCTGACGCCCTGGGATTTTATTTTATCGAGCAGCTTGGGACCCAGTTCTTCGTTCTGCATAATCGGTTCATATACTTTATTTTTAATGATTTTTCTGATCTTATCTACATCGGTGTCATAGCGAACCCGAAAGTCGAGTTTCGTGATAATGTAGTCCCGGCTCATATTGGTAACGATGCCCATGTCACCAAATGGAATCGTGTTCACCATCCCCCGCGGATGGCGCAGTCTCAACGAGCGCAGCGAGATATGTTCCACCATGCCTTTTGTCCCGGCGGTTTCGATGTAATCACCAACACGGAAGGCATCGTCCATCAGAAAAAACACGCCGGCGATAATGTCTTTCACAAGGGTCTGGGCCCCGAAACCGATGGCCAGGCCGATGACGCCGGCGCCGGCAATCAAGGGGCCGATGTTAACGCCGATCGCAGAGAGCATGATCAAGGTTGCCATAACGACGATGACCGCAAACATGAATTTTCGCAGCAACAACAAGAGCGTTCCGATGCGCGAACCGCCGGCACCGCCTTCTTCCATGTCCTCATCGGTTTCCGGCATTTCTGCGGCCAGTCTGCGTTGAATCATCGCGCTGATGACTTCCCAAAACACATAGCAGATTAGTACCACGATCAGGATTTTAGATGCGGCCTTGGTTACCGCGATGCCAAACTGAATATCGACGCCCCATATCTCCAGAAGGTAGAAGAAAACGAAGGCCGCCAGTGCAATGCGCAGGCCGCCGCCGATAATGCGGTTTAAACGACGTATATCCAGATGTTTGCCAATCGGCAATTCCTTTGCTGCGGTGCTCGCTGATACAGCTTCTTTATCTTGTTCTCCAGTTTCTTCAACGGTTTCAGCTTCTGTCCGGTCCTCAGCTTTCCCTTCGGCGGCGGAATCCGAAATCTCCGAATCGCCAGATGTCAGGGTCTGCCTGACCTCGCCGGGTTTTGCCGCCATTCCAAATGCGACCCTCAATATCTCCCGCAGGGCCCAGTCGAGCAGGATATAAAGCGGAATCAGCAGCAGGGTTTTTATTCCGGGAGCGCCGGGACGGATTCCCCCCAGAAACTGGTTGAATGCCGTGAAAAGCCATAAAAACAGTGCTGCGATGATTGCCGGGATATACCAGATTCTTGCCAGATAAGCTCGAAATCCGGTTTCCGGAAGACCTTCTGCCAGTGATTGCCGAACCTGCTCGCGCTTTTGCAGAATCATGATGATGATCATCAAAATAGCCATCAAAGCAACCGTTGATATCATAATGAGATGGTTGGCCTCACTGCCGCCGGCCACCCGGAAGATTCCGCAGGTAAACCACCCGAAGGTGATAACCGCCGCAATGGCAATCAACCAGCGGTAAAGATAGACGGCCGTCCCATCATCCATCGGCAGAAACCGCAGGGCCGGAACCTTAGGGGTCAGGAAAAATCGCGAAATCAGTTGGACCGCCATTACAATTAAAAAAGCGGCCAAATAGGTTGCGACCAGCACACGCTGAGGGCCGCTGCGATCTAAAAAAATAAAAAACAGTGCCAGGGTGACGATCGCGAAGATGAACAGGAATAAAATATCCAGCAGGGCTCGCAGCGCCAGCCCCCCTACTCTGGCTTTCATGTTGACGGATGTGGCGTTTTCAATCCGGCGGTATGTGGCTGCCGTGAACCGGCGGGAAAACCAGACGATAACAAAGCTGGCCAGGAACACCCCGATAACACTTAAAATGGTTTTAAATGCGTCGGGTTTCTCCTGACGCTCACCTTTGCGCAGCAGTTTGTATATCCGGGGCAGATCTTCCGGATCTGTTCCAGCACCGGATTTAAGTTCGTAAATACGCCAGTGGATGATATCGGAAATCGCATGGATTTTTTTTACCAAACCAGTCAGGCCACCGGCCTCCGCTTGGCCTGTGGTAAGCTCACGCGCGGCTTCTTCTTTCAATTCCTGAATCAACAGACGTCTGACTTGCGCATCGCTCAGGGTGGCCATAAATGAATCGACCTGATCGCCGCCCAGATTCTCCGGGACTTGAACGGTTTCCTCAGGGGCTTTGTTCCCGCTCTTTGCCAGACCCGGGACACCGGCATTTGCAGCTTGAAGCGTTTGTCCGCTGAGCAGAACAGTTAATACGATCAAAGAAAAAAGAATAATCGATTTGAATGAGTTGTAAGCCATGGTGTCTCCGCTGAATAAATGTCTGGAAATTTAAATGAATGCCCCGATCGATCGGAGATACGATGAAACTACCTCCCCTGCCCGATATTTACAAGGATTTTCATCGGCATGCCGCCTCAGTGCTGCCAACCAGGCACAGCAAGGAGCCAATTTATTAACCGGCATTTGTGCTGAACGGAATTATAAGCTATCTCAAAAATGCGTCTAAGGGCCCATGGCGGTGTTGCGAATCGGCTCAAAATGCTCACATACTACCGTGTATGCTCCGCTTCTATGCCGCTCCGCGCCTTGATGCATACATTAATTTATGAAGATTAGATATGTAATCCCGCTTCAGCGGGGCCCTGAACCCTAATCCACATTTTTGAGATAGCTTCTAGAATTGAAACGGCTGGGCGATCATCATCTGGACACTAGCGCCTTCATCGGAATAGGCCGTGTCGATGCGGATTACGATGCCTTGGGCCCAGGCCCGGATTCCCAGACCGGCATCCCATTTCATGTCCGAGTGCAGATCCGAAAAACGCCATTCAGGGGCCACCCGCCCGACTTCCACAAAGGGGACAAACTGCAGCCATTTGATGCCCACATATTTCTGAACCCGCGGCCAGTTATTAAAGGGATTCCACTCGGGAATTAAGCGAAGCTCCGCCGCGTAATAAATGGCGGCCCGGTCGTTGAAGCGCTGCGAGGGGAAGCCGCGCATGCGCCAGAGGCCGCCCAGGGTCGAGCCGGTGTAGGCCGGCGGCCGGTTGGTAACCTCCCCGCTTGATTGCTTATCCCAGCTTGCCGAATAAGACGTCCAGTGATTTAGAGCCAGAACGCCCTGGCGCAACCAACTTCCCATTTTGAACGGCAAGTAGACATCCAGCTCACCCTCCAGGTTGGTCCATGAATCCGAGCTGTCAAACCAGCCAAAATCCCGCGACACTTTGCCCCGTAAACCGAATCCCTTCGAAGGATTGGCGTCAAAGTCACGATTGTCCCAGAACAGTGATAAATCAAGGCCGTTGGTTTTTACCGTTTCATCGACATCGTCGCCGTCGATCTGCTGGGAACGGTAAAAAGGCCGCATCTCCAGGTAGCTGCGGCCGCTTTTGAACGGATTCAAGGAAGTACCGCCCACTGGATCGGACATCAGGAGTCCGTCCTTGATTTTATAAGTGGTGATGATATCGTCCCGGCCGTTGCCGATCGGAAGCAAATATTTGAACTTGAGCCGGAAAAAATTGTCCCAGCCGTCGCCCTCGACATAGTTGTCCTCGTCGGAGTCATTGCTGCCGGCACGTTCATCCGTAAAATCAGGATTGCCGTCGACATAGGACGCACTATCACTGAAATAGCCCACAGAAACGATGGGATCAAAAAACAGGCGCTCGATGCGTGGCATCTGGATATCTTTGCCCACCAGAAAACCCATACCGCCTTTGGTGCCAACCATGACAGTGGTCAGTATGGTGGCCTGCTTCTGAGGACTGCCAACTTTACCGTAAACGAAACCCCCGGCGAATCCGAAATTCTCATTGTAAAAGGCGTAGGGCAGCTTGAGGGTTTGCTGTGAAAATTCACCATCCGGGCCCACCCGAACGCCCTGAGCAAAAGAGATTTGCACCGGCAAGATAAAAAGGATACCCAGCAGAGGAATCAGCCACTTTTTCATAGTAATCTCCATAAATCGGCTATCAAAATCATTCGCATCAGTCGCTGTCATAAGCGTTCAAAAATTCAACGCTCACCGTTCAGGAGTATCGTAACCTTGAACCCTGAACTTCTGAACCTCAAACCTGAGAACAGTAACACCGCAATCACAATTTTAAACTGGGCGACATTTTATATGCGCCGTTTGTAACATGACCGCAAAGTTTTGGCAATATCAGCGCCTTTCCACAGGGCGATAAGATTGGTCTTCATCGTAAAGCATTCAACTCAACCGACTATGGCCGGAATATCATATAAGTAATCGGTCTTCTTTATATTAAATCCGAAGAATTATTGATTGACCCCTCATCACGCAATGATATATAAAATCAAGAATTGTAAAATCAAAGGATATAGGGGAATTATGACACGAAATATATCTTTACTTTTGGTGTGCACGGCAATCTTCATGAGTCTGATGCTGGTGACTGCCGGCGCCGAGGGAGAAGAACTGCCGGGATTAGATGTATATGTTATTGGGCAGCATGCCTATGTTGCGGGGGGGGCCAGCGGGCTTTATGTGGTTGATATCAGCAGGCCGGCGAACCTTAAGCGGGTCGCATCGCTGGGTACGCCCGGCGAGGCAAAGGGTGTTTATGCGATCGGCAGCTTTGCTTATGTGGCGGACGGCTCCGCCGGTCTTCAGATCGTTGATATTCGCAACCCGGCCAGCCCCAGGATCCTCGGCTCGGTCGAGACCCCCGGAGATGCGCGCCATGTTTATGTCTTTGGCGACTATGCCTGCGTGGCAGACGCTCAAGCCGGCCTCCAGATCATCAAAATCCGTGACGCCAAGGGTCCGCGGATCGTGGCCACAATCGACACACCGGGTGAAGCGCATGGTGTCTATGTTGCCGGCGACCATGCCTATGTGGCGGACGGCAGCGGTGGGCTGCAGATAATTAACATTAAAAGACCGGCCGAGCCAAGAGTTGCGGCTTCTGTCCGTGCACCCCGCGATGCGCGTGCGGTGCAGGTCATATCCGGCTATGCCTATGTGGCCGATTTTTCCGCCGGCATCTATGCCATCGACGTAAGCAACCCCACCAGACCGCGTGTTGCCGGAACGGTGGATACGCCCGGTGAAGCTCTGGGTGTTTACCAGTTGTATGACCTGCTCATCGTGGCCGACGGCTCCCGCGGCCTTCAACTCATCGATAACCGCGACCCCAAATCTTTAACTATCGTTTCCTCTTATGATACCCCCGGAGAGACGCGCAATATACATGGATTGGCGAGCACGGTTTATACGGCCGGATCGGGTTTCGGACTTGGCATATTCGATGTCATCGACCGCTCCAGGCTCAACCCAAATGGACACTTTCTTGTTCATCCGGATCGATAAACAGCTTAAAATTTCAATTTATTTTCAAGGGCCCTCACTGAATTGCCACTGATTTATTTTTTTCATATTAACTCATGGAGACGTTCGGATCAGATGGAGGTAATATGGTATTTTGGCAGCGATTTCTTATAACCGTTGTTGCAATGTTAGTCGCTAGCTTTATTGTGGGTATCATTTGGCGATCAATATTTAACATGATAATACCCAGTTACCTTGCCGGCTGTATTGGTGGACTAACAGCCTTGCCCGTTTGGGAGTTTCTCAAAAGGATCAAAGCGAAGGAAAAGAAATAGTTCGGCATTCGAAGTCATTATTTTACGATACCAGGATCCTACCTTTCTTTTTAGCATTTGTAAGGGTAGAAATGATGATAGCAATACCCCTGCGGATCTCCCCATTTCATCTCCGTATCAATGAGGCACTGCCCGATCATCTGTTTGGCCACTTCTTCATAATCCGACCGTTGCTCCTCTTCATTCTTACAGTCCATACAAATTGCCTGATGATCATAGATAGATAAAATTCTTTGATCATCCGCCCCCATTTTTTTGTCGCACCGGGTGCATTGTGTCGCGCATGTCAGTTGCTCCGCCCACTCATCCGCCATTTTGGTTTCCTCCTCTAACATTTTGGTTTCCTCCTCTAATTGGTAGTGCATAGAAAGTAAATAGGATTTTAACTAAAAGCAATCTCAAAATTAGCAGTTCATCTTGGAAGACAGCGAAAGAAAGTTCCCAAGGTGCTCTAAAGTAAGAAGTGCCTAAAATGCCTAAAATGATCTAAAATGCCTAAAGTTGAGGAATTCTACCCGTCGAGAGCCTCCCTTCGAGAGCCTCAGGGTCGAACGACTGGGTCGAACGATCATATTTATAATAAAAGATGGAGCGCAGCGAAATCATAATTTTAGGCATTTTAGATCATTTTAAATTTTAGCTCATTTGTCATTGTAAACACTTTTTATAGATATAAAACTGTACCACCGAGTGTTAAATGCTTTCTTGAGATAGGTTCTAAATCAACCTTGCTATTTTTTTATGTCATTGACCAGATCCTTTATGATGGCAATGACATTACGTCCCCTTTCACGTGCAATTCGGTGGGCTTCCTGCACAACTTTGGCGGCCTGCAGCTTGAGTTCGGCTTCATCCGGAACCGGCTGATTCAATTTCTGGTACTGCCAGGTTAAAAACCGAATGGCCAGCCGCTCCTCCTGTTGTCTGAAAAAGCCCACTTCTCATTCTCCGGATTTTGAAAATATATAAACCAAGTTCAGGGTTCTAGTAAATAGCTCGTATGGCATAGTTCATAGCTTGAAGGCTGGAAGGCTGGGAAGCTGGAAAGCTAAATTATTTTTTGATCTTTCAGCTTTCCAGCCTCCACGCTTCCAAGCATCCCAGCCTTTGCGCAATGAGCTATAACCTATTTCTCTTATACCGACCGCCGGGTGTATTCTTCTGAGGACTGCATAGCTTAAAAATCAGCCTTTCCAAAATGAGTTTTGGGTTTTGAGCGCTGATTTTTAGCTGAGCATCGGCCTCGTTTAAATAGCTGACTGCTGCCACCAGCTCCGTTTCCGAGAAGCGCTCCGATTTTTTCAAAAGCTGGTAAACCGGATAGGCATTTTTTGGATTTCTGGCAAGCAGCAAATCGGTTTTAATCTTTCTCTTTTTCTTATCTTTACCCCGATCACCTTCTTCGGCAGGTGATATTGAATCTTCCCGGTTTTGCAGTATCTCCAGCAATGACTCATCATAGGCCACAATAGAAGGCATTATGTTTTGCTGGAAAAGATTGTAAGAAACACCGGCATGCCAGCCTTTTGCATGGGGGCTTTGCGCAAAATCCTTGGCCAAAAGCAATTTTCTGATTTGATTGACAATCGCACTTAAAACCTGCAAAGGGTGGAATTCGGATGCGAGAATGGAACCTAAAAAAAAGAGCGACTTTTCCGTATTGCGGTCCGCAATTGCATTTGTCAATTCATATATCGGATCCTTTTTGGTGCGCTTCAGAACCGACTCGACATCCTCCACCGTGATGGTATTGCGTTCGCCGACATAATCTATTAATTTTTCAAGGCTGCTGCAAAATGTACGCAGATCAAAACCGGTCATATCCAACAGCGCCAGGTAAGCCCCTTTGTCTATTTCCTTGTTGCCCGGTTTGAGGATTTCGTTCATTTTTTCACGCAGCACCTCTTCCTGAGCCATCTTATCCGCCCGGCGATCGCCTCCGGGCACCGCGCAGTCGATCACCACGCCCTGGCTTTTTATGGCTTTATACAGGCTCCGGCGTTTATCAACCATATCCGTGGTAATGAGCAAATGATTATTCTTGGGAAATCCTTTCTCGATTGCGTTTTGAAGCGCTGCAGATTCGTCTGCAGGTTCAGGTATGGCCAGCTGGTTTTGCTTACAATAACCGATGATCTCGTCCAGCCATTCATCACCCTCCCGCAAGCCGGCATCGAGCTTTAAAGTTTTATCTCTGTTCGATTTTTCGACATCTTCAAAAGATAGATTCAAGTTGCCCATGAGACTTAAAAAGTACTTTGCGGCTTTCTTTAGGTTGTCATCATCGAATGCTTTCTTGGAATTTTCCAACAGGCGGCTTTTATCCTGTTTGGTATAAAATATTCTCGATTCCCGCATCGCAACCACCTTGGGGCCGGACAAAAGCGAAAACGTGTTTACGCGCTCGATCACATCAAAGATGTTTTCAAGCGTTCCTTCCACGGGATCGTAATTTGCAGTGCGGTTAGCAGCCGGAAGCAACATCCCTAAAAGATCATCATAAGCGGTTTTAACCAGCAGCTCCTCTCCAAAAATAAGATAGACTGGCGAAAACTGTTTGGCGGGATCACCTGTCAAATCCTTTAAATACTTTTTGAGCAATTTATGATTTATTTCGGGCATTATTTAAATCTGTCCGTTGTTTGTGGTCTGTTGTCCGTTGCAGATTATCAGAAGACAGAGGGTATCGTTAAAAGGTTGATTAGTTGAATAGTCAATTGGTCAGAGGATTCAAGATTTAGTTAAAAGGTCAAGTAGTTGAGTAGTCAAATCGTCAAATGGTTTAAATCCTATAACGAATTAACGAAAGGTAAACTATTTGACCATTTGACCCATTAACAAATCGACTAAATTCACAGGCCAGAAGCCAGCGGCCATCACAGCCGGAACCTATTCCGGCATCTTTTTAAACAATAGATGAAACACAAATATACCGATTCCAACGGAGATCGCACTGTCGGCAACATTAAATGCGGGCCAATGCAAGTTTCCAATATAAAAGTCAAGAAAATCGATCACGAATCCAAACCGCAACCGGTCGATCAGGTTTCCGATGGCACCTCCAAAAATCAGCGCAAATGCAGCCGCCAGCCAGGGATAATTCGGCGGTGTTTTTTTATAAAAATAAAAAATTAACCCCACGGCCAAAGATGAAATAAAAAGAAAAATAATGCTTCGTAAGGCCGGACTCAGGTCCGCCATAAGACCAAAGGCGCCGCCCGGATTGTGAATATGGGTGATATTGAAGAAACCCCGCATGACGGGAATCGTCTGATTAAAAGAAATGTGATCGATGATAAGCGCCTTGGTGACCTGATCCAGCAAAACGATAATTCCGGCAAAAACCACCAGCTTGATGTATTTGTTTTTTAGCATTGCTTCTATTATATAGGTTTCGGGTGTCAGGTGTCAGGCAAATAGCTCAAAGCTGGGAAGCTGGGATGCTTGAAGGCTAAAGATCCTGCGAGCTTTCCGGCCTTAGAACTTTCTAAAGTATCAAGCATCCAAGCTTCATAGCTTTCTGGCCTCCCAGCTTCAAACCTATGAGCTATCAGCTATGAGCTAATATGGCCTTCTGACAACGCTCGCAGATGGATGGGTGCTCGCTATCCGTACCCACAGTGGTTTCATGGACCCAGCAGCGTTCACACTTCTCACCGGGCGCGTCTCCAATTCGAATGAATAGACCTTCTACATTTTCACTCTCATAACCGTCATCAATTTTTTCATCTTTCAGCAGAGAAACCTTTGAAACGATGAAAATGGATCTTAAATCGCCGGCATAGGGTTGAAGCGCGCTATAATCATCCTCTTTAAGGGAGATGGTAACCGCTGCATCAAGAGGATGACCAATCTGTTTTGCGGCCCGGGCTTCTTCCAGCGCCTTGGTGACTTCTGCCCGTACGTCTAAAATTTTTCCCCAATGTTGGGCCAGGTTCTCATTTTTCCATTTGCTGTTTGCCACGGGCAGCGCAGTCAGATGAACGCTTGGCGCTTTGTCACCACTGTCCGGCATGTGCTCCCAGATTTCCTCGGCCGTAAAGGGAAGAAGCGGTGCCATTAAGCGCGCAAGCGAATCCAGTAAAATATGCATAACGGTCTGAGCGCTTTTACGGGCTTCGGATTTCGGCGGGGAGGTGTATAGCCTGTCTTTAAGTACATCCAGATAAAATGCGGAAAGATCAAGCGTGCAATAATTATATAGGGCATGATAGATAATATGATACTCGTAGGTATCATATGCAGAGAGCGTCTTTTGCACCAGGCGCTGCAGTCTGTGAAGCGCAAACCGGTCGATTTCGGGCATAGCCTCGTAAGCGACTTCATCGGTGGCCGGGTCAAAGTCAAACAAATTGCCGAGCATAAACCGGCTGGTATTTCGGATTCGTCGGTAGGCATCGCTTAACTGTTTCAAAATATTTTCTGAAATACGAATATCTTCTCTGTAATCCGTTGCCGACACCCACAAGCGCAAGATCTCAGCTCCATATTTGTCGATCACCTCGCTGGGGGCCACGACATTGCCCATCGATTTAGACATTTTTCTTCCATCGGCGTCGACGACAAAGCCGTGGGTTAACACGGCCTTGTAAGGCGCCTGTTTGCGGGTACCGACCGCAGTCAAAAGTGCGCTGTGAAACCAGCCCCGGTGCTGGTCACTGCCCTCCAGATATAGATCCGCCGGCCATCGCAGGTTTTCTCTGGGCTCCAGCACCGCAGCATGGCTCACCCCTGAATCAAACCAGACGTCAAGGATGTCATTCTCTTTGACAAAGTTTTTGCCGCCGCAAGATGAACACTTAACGTCATCCTGAAGAAAATAAGAAATATCCTTTTCAAACCAGATATCTGCTCCGTGCTGTTCAAATTGAGAGTAGACCTTCTCCATAATCTTTTGATCCAGGAGAATTGCTTCACAGTCCTGGCAATAAAAAACAGTAATGGGAACTCCCCAGGCCCGTTGCCGCGAAACACACCAGTCCGGACGATTTTCGATCATGCCGTAAATTCGATCCCGGCCCCAACTAGGAATCCAGTTTACCTTGTCGATAGATTCGAGCGAATTGCGGCGCAAGTCGGTTTTGTCCATGGAAATGAACCATTGCGGCGTTGCCCGGAAAATCACCGGCTGCTTACAACGCCAGCAATGCGGATAGTTGTGTTCGATGCTGCCCTCTGCGACCATTGCACCGATTTCATTTAATTTAGCGTTGATATTGGCATTGGCATCAAAAACAAACTGACCTTTGAAATCTTCAACGTCGTCTGTAAAACATCCATTGTCATCGACCGGCGAATACACTTCTAATCCATACTCAAGACCCACCTCATAGTCCTCGCGGCCATGGCCGGGTGCGGTGTGAACACAGCCGGTACCGGCTTCCAGCGTGACATGATCGCCCAGGATGATAATGGAATCCCGATCCACCATCGGATGGCGGCTGCGTTTATGCTCAAGGGATTTCGGATCGATCTCGGCGATCACCGCGTAATCCGAAATACCAAAGGTTTGCATGCCATATTCCATCAATTCGCGCGCCAGTATGAAGACTTCATCATTTCCCACATCGACGGCCACATATTCAAATTCAGGATGCAGCGCGATGGCCAGATTCGCCGGAAGCGTCCAGGGCGTGGTGGTCCAGATCACGACATATATGGCTTTACCCTTTAATTCCGGATAGTCCTTGCCGAGATCATCTTTCATCAAAAATTTAACAAAAATCGACGGCGCCGATTCGTCCTGATATTCAATCTCCGCCTCGGCGAGGGCTGTTTGACATCTATAACACCAATAGATGGGTTTCTTACTGCGAAACAAACTTCCGTCCTGTGCAAACTTTCCGCATTCACGGGCGATAATGGCTTCATACTTATAGTTCATGGTTAAATAGGGATCTTCCCATTCCCCCATAACACCCAGCCTTTTAAATTCGTCGCGCTGAATATCGATAAATCTTTCAGCATAGGCCCTGCAAAGCCGTCGGACGTCCGCCAAAGTAAGTTCTTTCTTTTTCTCCCCGATCTCTTTATCCACATTATGTTCGATTGGAAGCCCATGACAGTCCCATCCCGGCACATAAACAGCATCATAACCTGCCATCTGCCTTGATCGAACAATGATGTCCTTTAAAATTTTATTCAACGCGGTCCCGATATGTATATTGCCGTTCGCATAAGGGGGACCGTCATGCAAAATAAATTGTTCGCGTCCTTTTGAAGAATTTCTGACCTGATCGTGCAAACGCGTTTCTTCCCATTTTTTGAGCTGTTCCGGTTCACGTTTCGACAGATTCGCCTTCATCGGGAACTTGGTCATCGGAAGATTAAGGGTCTTTTTGTAATCCATGCATTCCTCCAAAATAGGATTTATACCGCTATAAAGTAAAGAACAGATAATTAATCAGAATCGACCATAGTGTCAAGGAAATACAATCAGAGAGGGTAAGATAAGAAGATTAAAAGGTCATATTTGGAAATGGGGTCCCTGCGGAATCCGGCTTGAAAAATATTCAACTAGGTCACTCGGCATCATTTGTTATTTCCATCAAATACTGCCCGTAGTCGTTTTGGGTCAGCTCGACTGCCAGGTGTTGAAGCTGATCTCTGGTTATGTACCCCCGGCGGTAGGCAATCTCTTCTACACACGCAATTTTAAGCCCCTGCCGTTCCTGAATCGCCTGAACATAGCTGGCCGCCTGTTGCAGGGCTTCATGGGTGCCGGTATCCAGCCAGGCATACCCGCGCCCCAAAAGTTCGACCCGCAGATCCCCCCGATGCAAGTAGCTCATGTTTACATCGGTAATCTCGAGTTCGCCGCGGTGCGAAGGCTTGAGGTTTTTGGCAATTTCGATGACAGAATTGTCGTAAAAATATAAGCCCGGCACGGCATAGTTGGATTTCGGTTTTTGAGGCTTTTCTTCTATTCCGAGAACCTGGCCGCTGGAATCAAAATTCACCACCCCATAACGTTGAGGGTCTTTTACCATGTAACCGAGAATTAAACCGCCCTTATCAAGCTGGACGGCCCTTGCCAGGATTTTGGTAAGATTGGGTCCGTAAAAGATATTATCCCCCAGAATCAGACATACCGTATCACTCCCGATAAATTTTTCTCCAATGATAAAGGCCTGGGCTAGACCTTCCGGCCGGGGCTGTTCCTGATACGATAACGCCAATCCCAATTGAGAGCCATCCCCAAGAATCCGCTTGAATGCGGGCAGGTCATCGGGGGTGGAAATGACAAGAATTTCACGGATCCCGGCCAGCATTAATACCGACAACGGATAATAAATCATGGGCTTATCGTAAACCGGCAAAAGCTGCTTGCTGACACCCCGGGTTATTGGGAAAAGCCTGGATCCGGAACCCCCTGCTAAAATAATTCCCTTCATAAAGCTTAATTCCTATTCGTTTAAATAATACCACGTCAAAAGCTGTGGTTTTACTGCGACATCTTGACGACAGAGCCGACAGCAAGATACGTATAGTTCTTGGCCACCAGTTCGTTGTAATCCGGAATCATGCGGCGTCCGTCCATGATCAAATAAGGCGGTTTTACGGTGTCTTCGATGGTTCGTGAAAATCCGCGAAATTCTTCACAGTCAGAAGATATAAAAAGAGCCTCAGTTCCCTTGACTGCTTCTCTCGCGGAATCAAAGTATTTTATTTTTTCAAACAAACCGTTTTTTGTAGGGTCAAACTCCTGCTGGGCAGACTCATTTGCCAAAGGATCATAGGCGTTGATCTGGGAGACGCCTTTACCCAGCAAGGCCTCAACGACTTTAATTGAGGATGCATCGCGCATGTCATTTGTGTGCTTTTTAAATGCCAGACCCAAAACGGCAACCGTTTTGTTGTTAAATTTGAAATCGGCTTCATTGATGGCCCGGTCAACCAGGTATACTTTTTGGTATTCATTGACCTCAAAAGAAGCTTCCAGCATCTTGGTGCTTACATTCAGCCGTCGCAATTGATAAATTAAGGACGCAATGTCTTTGCCAAAGCAGCTTCCGCCAGCCCCGTTGCTGACAAAGGAGCCCCAGGTGCTGATTCTGTCATCCGCCGTTACGCCCATCCTGAGATCGTCAATATTCACATTGGATATTTTTTCGCCAAGCTTGGCCCCGACTCCGTTCCAGAAAGAAATATAAGTCAACAGCATGGTGTTGGCCACGTATTTGATGGCTTCGGCAGTCTCGGGGGTGGTCTCGATATATTTAATGCGAACATGGTTTACAAATTGGGAGTACACGCGCCGGAGTATCTTAAAATCAGCTTCATGATCGCAGCCAACCACCACCCGATCCGGCCGGCGCGCCTGATCGACAGCCGTGCCTTCCGCCAAAAACTCAGGATTGGACGCCACCCCAAAATTTTCAACTCCCGCATTTTTCATAATGCCTTCCAACCGACGGACGGTCTTGATCGGCACGGTACTCTTACTGATGATAACGACGCGGCGTTTATCTTTTCTTTTGGCAAGGATCTGCGCTAATTCTTCGGTGGCTGCATCAAAATAGGTAAGATTCGTAGAGCCGTCCAAATTTGATGGAGTTGGCAGACATAAAAATATGGCATCGGTGCCTTCGATAATTGAATTCAAATCATCGGAAAAAAACAGAGATTTCCCATGAGTTTCACGAATAATATTGGACAATCCGGGTTCCATGACAAATTTCTCAATTTCATCGGCCTGACCGGTCGAAAATGCCTCAATTTTGTCTTTATCGACGTCATAGGCGTAAACTTCATGGCCGTATTCCGAACAAACGGCCGCCTGGACAAGTCCGACATATCCGGTTCCCGCAACGATAATTTTCATAAGTTTCCTCTTATCTGGTTGATTTAGACCCGCATTTTATTTAGATTTGTCTGTTATTGGGTTTTCCAAACCGGGTGGTTGTTTGTATACCGATCGGGCGCTGCGCACCCGATCACAAACACAATGATTGCGAACTAACGTTCGCTTGTTTTTCCGTCCTACAGCCGGAAAACCAAACATCCCTCTCACAGAGAGGTATGGTCATTGATACGCACGAGAATCCACGGTCCCACCGCGTTGTTTTCAACGATTGGGGCACTTCGTGCCCCTGTCTTTTCCCGCCTATGGCGGTAAAATCCAAGCCACCCGCTTTGCGGGTGGTCGTTGGCTCAAAAACGTGATCTGGATACAGGGAAGGATGCATTCAGCGTAGATTTGCCGAATTATCTTCAAATTCTGCGCTTAATAAACACCAAGGTCTCGCAGAATATCATTAATGCCGAGTTTTTGGAGTTTTAATCTTAAAAATTCGGAAATTGTCGGCTGGACAGGTCGTACGTTGAGATACATTTTTGCCTCTGTGGGGGTTTGATAACCCTTTTTAATGTTGCAGGGTTTACACGCCGCAACACAATTCTCGAAACTGGAAGTACCACCCCTTGATTTTGGAATAATGTGGTCAATAGTGAGTCGCAGTCTCGCTGTTCCGCAATATGCACACTTAAACCCATCTCTGATAAAAACATTCTTTTTACAAAAGGCCACCCCGGTGCGATAAAGGGTTCGGATTAACTTAATCAACCGCATTACAGCCGGAACTTTGAATACGGCACCGCTGGAACTTCTCACTGTTTTGGCAGAGTCTTTTATTACTTCGACTTTACCTTTGGCCTGCAAACAGACAGCGCGTTTCCAATGAACCACATTTAAAAACGTGTAATCTGCGTTCAGCAAGATGCAATGGGTCATCCTGTGCTCCTTGTTGCTCCCCTTTTATACTGCTTCTTATCTTTTACCTCTGATCGGCCACAGATAGGATCTGTGGATACTTCGCTCCTTATACTAAAAAATTTTAATATAGCCACACCTAAAAATCAATCCAATATTGCGGGAAATCGAATTTTGAATTTTTACCGCTTTCCATTATAAGGTTCCGAATTGCGGAATTGCGGCATAAGGGGTTGTAGAAAAAAACGTTTCGATACCGGATTATTGGCGACAAATTGAAAATTTGAAATTACCATGTGATGGTCGGTTGCTGGATGGTAACGGGGGCTAAGGGAAGTGTATTATCTAACTTAAGGGGATCAAAACGCTGGCTCTGGTTGAAAAAATCATGCGACCGCGCAGCCGCTTTTGAGACCAAAAGGAATTTTTGAAATGATCCGGTCAAAAGGCCTATCCGCCAACGACATCAAAAAGATAGGGTCTCTTTGGAGGTGACTATTTTTTAACAATACTCAAAAATTTAACGCCACACCCCACATGATTAGACCATACGACTCTGCCTTTAATCTCAGCCTTCTGCTCCCCTTTTAAGGGAATAAACAAAGTAAGAATCTCCCTAGCATTGGGTGTATCATCGGTTTTAATAAAAACTCCGGAGGAACTGATATTCTTGGTTAAACCCTGCAAGATTTGTTTCTGAGTATCGAAACGTATGGATATAGAATAGGATTGCCTTGGGTGTTTCCTTAAATCTTTCCTTCCTTTTAATTCATTACTTTGCGAAATCTCTTCATCACTGGTAAAAATATATCTAACGCCATAACCATATTTAAAAAAAACAGTCTCTAATTCCCTGCGCCAAATTATTTTTGCCCGGTAACACTCATAAGACCTGGAGGCGGGGGAGGCATAAGGTGAATTTTCTATCCCTATGTAAATTTCTGCGCCTTGATGCAGGTGTTCGTTCGTCTCAAAGCTCAACCCGGTTCTACTATAGTTAACCATCCTTGCTCCAAGGGTAATGCCAGACACCAAATCTTCGACCTTGACGGGTGATTTATAGCGAATGCGAGCATCATCTCTTTGTTCAGGATATTGACCCATTCGGTAGCTTCTCTTCGGACGGTTTATAAAGCGGTTCGCCCAGACTTCCCTGTCGGGACGCAACCAGAGGCGAAGACCGATAACCCCGGCAATCCGCCTGAAGCGGACAGGATATTCAGGCGAAGGCGAATAAAAAAAGCCTCCAAAGAGCATATATGGAGCACCCCTTGGAGGCTTGCGCCGGGAAATTTAAACGAAAGGATCCCAGGAGGGGATTCTTGTCCTCTCCATTAGCTGATTGATTAATGTATATAGTCGTAAAACGAGTCGTCGGAATTTATAATTTGGATTTGTTATCAGGCATAACATGCGTTGTCAATAATTTTTTTAATTTCAATAGGTTATGTAATTTTTTACCGTCTAGCGGAAAAAAAATACCACTTCATCCAACCGAATTAGAAGTGGTAATTGTTTTCCTATCAAGTAGCAATATATTACATGGTTGCACTTACGACTGGAGGGCCGTTAAACTGACAGAAAAGAAATCGCAACTTTTTTTTAATCTTTAAGCCTTTATTTCTGTGCCCGCTTCTTCTTTTATGGCCGACGCTATCGCTTCGATCGATGTAATCACCGCTCTTTTACCCTTGTTGCGGATAAACTGAATGGCGGCTTCTACCTTCGGCGCCATGGTTCCGGCAGGGAAATGGCCTTCTGTTATATAACGCTCTGCCGTTTTGATATCGATCTTGCGTAAAAATTTTTCATCGGGCGTGCCGTAATTCAGCGCGACACCAGGCACATCTGTCGCAATCAAGAAGATATCAACGCCCACTTCCTCAGCCAGTCTGGCGCTGGCCAGATCCTTATCGATCACGGCATCAACCCCCTGAAAGGCCCTGCCCTCCCGTACCACCGGTATGCCGCCGCCGCCACAACAGATCACAATAAAATCCGTATTAATCAGTTTTTTAATTTCGCGTTTTTCAATGATCGTCACCGGTTTCGGGGAAACGACCACGCGCCGGAAGCCTTTAGCGGTCTTGATTACCGGATAACCCGACGGTGCATCTTTTTTGCGTTTATAAGCCGGTCCGATCGGTTTGGACGGGTTTGAAAAGGCGGGGTCATTTTCGTCGACCACAACGTAAGTGATCAGGCTGATCAAGGGCTTGACGTGGATACCCAGGTCCATCAGTTCGCTGTCCAGGGTAGATTCAATCATGTAGCCGATTTGTCCCTGGGTCTGTGCTACCAGAATTTCAAGCGGTAATTTGGGTACTTCCCGGCAGCTTTCCTGCTGTAATAAAAGGTTGCCCACCTGGGGGCCGTTGCCATGGGTGATGATAATTCTATAATTCTGGGAAAGCGTGGCGATTTGACGAACCGGCACGGCCAGGTTTTTAAATTGCTGCGACACGGTGCCTTCTTCCCCCTTGCGAATGAGGGCATTACCACCCAAGGCCACTAAAAGGGTGGGCTTTTGGGTCTCTTGCATGTTCCTTTTTCCTGTCCTTCGAAAAATTTTGGCTTCAGAGGCTAAAAAGAAAGGTTTCAGGTGTCAGGCAGATAGCTCATAGCTCGTAGCTGATAGCTTCACAGGCTGGGATGCTTGGAAGCTTGGAGGCTATAAGGCTGAAAGGCTTGAAAATAATTTTGCTTTCCAGCTTCCCAGCCTTCCAGCCTTGAGCCTTCTCACTATGGCCCATGAGCTGTCAGCTATGAGCTAATTGCCTGACACCTGAACACTGACACCCGAAACCTTAATTAAAATAGATCATTTCAGACGTGCTGTTATAAGCTCCGCGAGTGTCGGGCTGCCGTGGTCCCGGTATTCATAGCGTACACGCAGCGTCGGTTTTTTAATTTTCAACACCAACGGCAGATGGATCGGGGTGGCAAACACCACCAGATCGCAATCGGCTTTATCGATCGTTTTTTCCAGATCACTGATTTGATCCGGTGTATACCCCATGGCTGGTATCACGTTGCCAATATGCGGATAAACGCTATAGGTTTCTTTCAGAGAACCCTGCGCAAAAGGACGCGGGTCAACGATTTCTGCAGCCTTGAACGTTTCGGCAGCAACCACCCCGGCGCCAAAGGGCATTTCGCCGTGAGTCAGGGTGGGTCCGTCTTCAATTACCAGGACCCGTTTACCCTGAATCATTTCCGGGTTTGTAACCACCAGAGACGATTCCGCCAGGATGATCTTAGCTTCGGGTGCATATTTTTCGATATTTTTTCTTACCTGCCACACCTTTTGCGCTGGAGCTGAATCCACCTTATTGATGATAGCGATATCTGCCATAATCATGTTGGTTTCCCCTGGATAATACAGCAATTCGTGGCCTGCCCGGTGCGGATCAAACAGTACAATATGTAAATCCGGTTTATAGAAGGGGGTATCGTTGTTGCCGCCGTCCCAGATAACGACATCCGCCTCTTTTTCGGCAGCCTTCAAAATTTGTCCGTAATCGATGCCGGCATACACAACAATGCCCTGCTCGACCAGCGGCTCGTACTCTTCTCTTTCTTCAATCGTACACTGATGCTTCTCAAAGTCTTCATACGTCGAATAGCGCTGAACGATTTGATTTCTCAAATCCCCGTAAGGCATGGGATGACGCACCACAACCGCCTTTTTCCCCAGCCCTTTGACGATTTCACAGACGCGACGGGTCGTTTGGGATTTGCCGCACCCGGTGCGCACCGCGCAAACCGCCACAACCGGCTTTTTGGATTTGAGCATGGTATAGGTGGCACCAATGAGGATAAAATCCGCACCTTCGGCCATGGCCAAAGATGCTTTGTGCATCACTTCCACATGGGGGACATCGCTGTAGGAAAACGCTACAAGATCCACTTTATGTTTTCGAATTAACTCGGCCAGCTGACCTTCAGGGTGGATGGGTATGCCCTCGGGGTAGAGGTTACCGGATATCTCCGGAGGATACAAACGACCGGCAATATCCGGAATCTGTGCAGCAGTAAAAGCGATCACGTTGTAACGTTTATTATCTTTGAAATATACGTTGAAATTATGAAAATCTCTACCGGCGGCCCCCATGATCACAACTTTTTCAACCATAAATTCACCTTTCTCTTAGAAAATAATTTTGATGGGATTTAAAGTTAGTATATACCAAAGACTTCCTAACCTGCAAACATCTTTCACCGTCAGGATCACAGGTGTCAGGTTTCAGTGTTCAGGTGTCAGAATTCTGGCCTATGCTGCTGGCCCGTGAGTTTAGCCGATTCGTTAATTGGTCGAATGGTTAATTCGTTATAGGATTTACACCATTTGACGATTTGACGACTCAACTATTTGACGATTTAACTAAATCTTGAATCCTCTGACAAATTGACTATTCAACTATTCAACTATTTAACTATACGCTCTGACCTCCGACATCTGTCTTCTGGCTTCTGACACCCGAAACCTGACACCTTTTTAATGTGACTCTATGTTAAGTCAAATTATAATTTGATCCGGAACATAATTTATACTAAGTAATTAAGCTGTAAATTCTATTTTCAAGGAATCCATGATGACCCAGCCGCTTTTTTTACAGAATATTATCGCCTGCATCTGGGACTTTGACAAAACATTGAGCCCCGGCTACATGCAGGCACCGATTTTTGAATTGTATAAAGTAAATCCCAAAAAATTCTGGAAAGAAGTTGATCAATTACCCAACTATTACAAAAAAGACGGGCTCGATCTCATTTCAACTGACACGCTTTACTTGAATCACCTTTTAACCTATACGAAACAGGGTAAATTCAAAGGACTAAACAATACCAGACTAAAGGAACTGGGCGCTAAAATTGAGCTTTACGATGGTTTGCCGGGATTTTTTAATAAACTAAAGCGTTGCGTTACTTTGGAATCGGAATACGAACAGCATGACATCGAGCTGGAACATTACATTGTCTCTACCGGTTTAAGACAAATGATTTTGGGCAGCAAAATCGCGCCTTTTGTTGACGGTGTCTGGGGATGTGAATTTGTGGAAAATACGCCCCCGCCCGGTTATCTGGATGCAGGCGTGAAAAGAACGTTGCAGGATCCAAAAATTATCTCCCAGATTGCATATGCCCTTGACAATACAACCAAGACCAGGGCAGTTTTTGAAATCAACAAAGGAAGCAACAAATTCCCGGATATTGATGTAAACGCCATGATTCCGGATGAAGATCGCCGCGTACCGTTTCAAAACATGGTTTATATTGCCGACGGCCCCAGCGATATCCCGGTTTTCTCGTTAATAAACCGCTTTGGCGGAAGAACGTTTGCCGTTTATCAACCCGGCTCCAAAGAAGAATTTGCCCAGGTCAATAACCTGCAGAAGCAAAAACGCGTCCACTCCTTCGGCGAAGCCAATTATACCGAAGGATCACAAACATCGATGTGGATCAAAAATGCCATTGTTGAAATCTCCGACCAGATCGTTAAAAGCCGGGAGCGAGCATTGGGAGACAAAATCGGCAAGCCCCCAAAGCATTTGGAATAGAATATTTTCTGACGAAGACAGATTGAGTTTCGTCACTTTCATCAGGAAAGTGACGAAGAGAAATAATCCAATAAATCCTGTTAATCCTGTCTAAAAAAGATGAAAAAAGCTAAAAATTTAAAAAAGGTAACCCTTCGTCTGGAAGCAGGGACAACGGCCAACGATATGAATCTCAGCCTGCCCGCCTGTGAGTTCGAATTCATATTCGGTATAGGCCCCAGCGGCATGTGTCCCTTTGAATACCAATTGGTAAATAAGGCCACAGGCGAAGAGATTTCAATGCCGTTAAAGAAACAAGAAACGCAGCGGATGTTTGAACATCTGCATCTACCCATCATGAGTCTTTTCGAAAAACATGATCTTCTCTATCTGAAAATTCAAATTCTGAAGATTGAACAGCCGGATAACAAGGAAGTCATCAAAGCATTGGCTGATATGGCATCACATGACCATGACTGTGGCTGCGGCTGCGGTTGCTAGCGGGGTGTCTCTTATGCAATTTTCAATACCATGATATGTACAAACCAACAGCAATCCATTATGAAACTGGCTTTAAGATCATTACTCATCCTGTTATTCTTTTTCTCCTCCGCAATCACAGGTGAGGCCCAGCAAAAAGGCTCAGGCCAAAAACCCGGGCAGGATACGGGTTGGCAGCAGCTGGCCAAAGGGCTTGAATTGGGTACGTTTCTTGCGCCCCAGCCGGCTGCGGTGGGCGATTCACAGGTGCGGGTGCTGCGAATCGATCCGAAATATTACCGGTTCAGGTTGCTGAATGCCTCGGCTATAAAAAATGGGGTTCCTTTAACACCCAAACAATGGTGCCGCCAAAACGGATTAATCGCCGCGATTAACCCCAGTATGTTCCAGACAGATTACAAAACCAGTGTATCCCTGATGCGCACCAAGACCCACACCAATAACCCCAGACTATCAAAAGATATGACGATCCTCGCATTTACCAGGCAGAGCTCCGATGTCCCGCGAGCCAGAATTATCGACCGCCAGTGTGAAGATTTCCAATTCTGGAAGCAAAAGTACGCGACCCTGGTACAGAGCATACGCATGATATCATGCACAGGGGAAAATGTCTGGAAGCAGCAGCAACGAAGATGGAGTACAGCGGCTATCGGCATCGATGGACAGGATAATATTTTATTCATTCATGTGCGATCTTGGTACAGCACACATGATCTGATTAATATCCTCAAAAAGCTGCCTCTCAATATCTCACGCGTCATGTATACCGAGGGCGGACCCCAGGCCCAGCTGTACATAAACGTTGGGAAAAAAGAATTTGAGTTTGCCGGAAGTTATGAAACAAGCTCAAATCAAAGCAATGATCGTGCGATTTCATGGCCCCTGCCGAATGTGGTGGGGATATCAAAGAGATAGGCTCTGGTGTTGCGTCCTTCAAGTAATTTACAAAACACGGTTTTATTTTAGGTGTCAAGTGGCAGGCTCCTGGCTACTGGCTTCTAGCTCCTGGCCGAGCCAGAGACAAGCCGCATGGATCAAGTGAGCAGTGACGAGCAGCCAGGGAAGCGTTTCTTTTTCTATCATTCTTGTCATTATAATTGTTTTGGCAATCGAGGTTCACGCAGAAGAAAAAAAATGTGAAGAAGTATAAATAAATAGGGCTCAAAGGCAGGGGGAATTATGACAATTGAAGTAATACGCAGTGCTCTGGCATGGTGTACCGTAATAAACTGGGGATTACTGCTATGGTGGTTTCTATTTTTCACTCTGGCACACGATTGGATTTATCGGTTTCATAGTAAATGGTTTGATTTATCTGTTGATAAGTTTGATGCCATTCACTATGCAGGTATGGGGATTTTTAAAATAGGTATCATTTTGTTCAACCTGGTGCCGTATCTTGCCTTGCGCATTGTTGGTTGAGTTTTATGAAATAATTCCCTCGCCCTGTAAAATACTGTAAAATGCTGTAAAACACTGTAAAAATTGAGAATTGTATGTTGACATGGATTTTCTTTATCCGCTATATTGCAGCAGATTTTTAGGTGGCCTTCAATCTAAACAATTAGATATGTAAATTTTAGCTTCAGACTATTTGCGCGAAAATACCGCAGATTTCTCCAACAACGCTTTATATATCAACCCCTAAAAATTCTGATGACATTCCTTTTATCTCTGTAATATTAAGGAGAACTATTATGATTAGCTCGTTCAGAAGCTTTTTATTAATTCTGATTCTATCCATTTTGCTCGTCTCCCAGCCTGCCATCGTTACTGGAGCGGAGCAGCAGACTTCAAAGCCTGTCACGTTAAAAGTGTTTTTGGCCCCCTTTCTTTCATTCGGGCCTTATTTTATTGCCGAGGAAGAAGACTTTTTTGCCGAGCAGGGATTTCAGATTGAATTTGTGAGGGTGTCAGAGGCGATGGCTGTCCAGGCGATGGCCCGTGGAGAAATCGACGTGTGGGGGGGCATTTATACCGCGGGCTATTTGAATGCTATTCGCCGGGGCGCCAATATTCGAGTGGTGGCCGAAAAGGGCCATTTTGCTCCAGCCGGTTGTCCTTCATTCGGACTGATCGCCAGAAAAGATATAGCGGAATCCGCAAAGCTGGCAGATTAACAGCTGATGAGAGGCCGCCGTTTCGATGTGAAGATCAGATCATTTGAGGAATACTTTCTGGATAAACTCCTAAGCCAGGTCGGTTTAAAGCCGGATGAAATTGAAAAAATAGTTGTCCCCCCACCGGCTCAAATGGACGCTCTGGCAAAACGCCGCATTGACTTCATGGTTACCACAGAACCCTGGCTTACCCGTATTATAAGATCCGGACACGGTGTTCTCTGGAAACGTGTTCAGGACGTAATTCCTGACTTTGATTACGCATTTGTACGATACGGTCCCAGCTTTTTAAAGAAAAACCCTGAGGCCGGACGGCGATTTATGGTCGCATATCTCAAGGGTGTGCGCCAGTACAATCAGGGTAAAACCGCCCGCAATTTAGAAATTATGTCTAAGCATACCCGGCTGGATAAAGATCTTCTTAGCGCAGCCTGCTGGCCCCAGATACGCAATGACGGGCAGATTAATCCTCAAAGCAAGCTTGATTTTCAGGATTGGGCGTTGGCTACAGGATTGCTGGATAATAAGATGCCGATAGAAAATATGTGGGACCCGCGCTTTGTAGAATATGCAAACCGGGTGTTGAAATCAGGGCAATGAGAATCGTCCGAAAAAGCCTCATTTCTCGAACCTATCTCAATCCGCCTGCCGCGGATTGAGATAGGTTCTAATCTTATTCTAACAAATCAGAACTATTAACCTTTCTATTCAAACACGTCACCGGTAAAAATTGTCGGCCATCCAAGTCCTTGACATCGATTGGGTTTTCCAAACCCGCAACGATTGGGGCACTTCGCGCCCCTGTCTTTTACCGCCTATGGCGGTAAAATCCAAGCCACCCGCTGTGCGGGTGGTCGTTGACTCAACGGATAATTATTCCTCTAATAGGTTAAATGCAATTAATCGTTAATTGTCATTAGAAAGCTCTTGCTATTTTAAAAACCTTCTCCTATTAACTTTATAATCGATAGTCGTAATTAAAATCTCTAATTTATATCACAGCGCACCCAGGCTGGTATTTAACTGGAAAGTTTAACGTGCAGATATGCCCAAAGCCACCGAGCTATATAACCTTCATATCATAAATCCCGACCTTTCGAAGGAATGGCACCCGTCCCGAAACGGGGATTTAAATCCGAGGAATGTCACACCGGGTTCCGGGAAAAAAGTGTGGTGGATATGCGCAGAGGGGCATGCATGGGAAGCCGCGATATATAGCAGAAACAGAGGCAGCGGATGTCCTTTTTGCAATAAGCCTACGCCGGCTGATAATAATGATATATTAATAACCGACACAGACCTTTTAAGAGAATGGCATATCAGCAAAAACAGCGGTTTGAACATAAGGAATTTGCCTCCAGGTTTTAGTAAAAAAGTGTGGTGGATTTGTGAAGAAGGTCATGAATGGGAAGCTACGGTCAAAAGCAGAATGAAGGGTAACGACTGTCCTGACTGCAACCAAGATTTCTCTACAAAAAGCGCATCAAGAATTAAACAAAAAGTCCACCTCGAGGAAAAAACCAGCCACGTTGAACCGGGCTCTGCTCAAATAGATGATATTTGGCAATCATCCGATTCACAATTGAGTGCCGCAACCGGATTTAGAAAAAGCAGGCGCTATTGGCATAAAGCCACGGTCATTTTGGAAGAAACGAAATCGGGAGTGTGGACTTATGCTCAAACGAAAGATTTTAGCAACGACGGAATGTTATTAGAATCAGAAGTTGCTTTCAGACCCGGAACCCGGATCAACATTAAATTTGATAGCCCGCCCTTCAAGTCCACCCTAAAAATCTACAAATCGACTGTTAGGTGGTGCAAGGAATTGGTGGATGAAGATTCCGTTCTAACGTATGGAATTGGTATAAAGTTTATTTAAAAACCAATCACCGTACGCCTTTCTTAATCGGCTCCAAATCAAGCAATGCATCAAAGGTGCATCTTATCTAAAACGAAGCGGTCGGATGGTACCCCGGTCTGGCAAACCTTAGAGGTGGTTTCAAAACCTCAGATCAGGTTCAAGGGCCCCGCTGAAGCGGGATTACATGTCTGATCTAATCAGATTAATGTATGCATCAAGGCGCAGGCCGATCGATAACGCGCAGCATACATGGGTATGTGAGCATTTATCGGAGGCCTGTGATGCACCTTAGTGCAACAGAATTGGCGCAAATCCCGCTTTGCGGGGCAACGCAGCCATTGGGCCTTAGATGGGGTTTTGAAACCACTTCTAATCATTATTATGAACGCTGAGCGAAATCCAATGTTGGAGGCTTCAATTAGAGCTAAAGTTTAGCCATTTGTTTCCGATATCATACATATAATTAAGAGGAGACCAACATGGTGGATTTCATCTCTAAAAGCCTTTTTTTGATTTCGGAAATCGGCGTCATCGTCGTTATGGTCATTATAATTTTAAGGGAGCGACGAAAAAGAAAAGTGAGCGAAAATAAAATTAAGCGCCACAGTGGGGAAAGTGCAGCCCCAAACCAGAATACATTGTACCTGGATTGATCGCTTTCCAAATAGACTTAAGGCTCATCAGTTCGAAAAAATATACACAGTAAGGCAGCGTCGCAACGGCGCTGCCTTTTTTAATTGGGTTTTCCAAACCGGGTTGTTTTCAACGATTGGGCACTTCGCGCCCCTGTCTTTTACCGCCTATGGCGGTAAAATCCATACCACCCGCTTTGCGGGTGGTCGTTGACTCCAATTTCTCGCAGATTTCACCCTAAACCACGATTTTTTGCCATTTTTATAAGATTGCGATATAATTCTAATCAGTTAAAATTGTTGCAAAAGTTTTAATTAACGGTCTCTTATGAAGTGTCCAAAATGCGGTTTTGAACAATCAGATCAAGATGTGGAATGCCTAAAATGTGGTGTTATTTTTGATAAGCACTTGAAACTTAAAGAGAATAATCCCACTTTAATTTCTGTTGAAACCCAACGGAAAGCACAGCCGGAACAAACACGGGAATTTATTAAAGATTTATTTTTTTACGTTAAGCCGGAAGCCAATCCTCTTATATTCGGCGGACGGGTGCTGGTCTTTATCATTATTTTTATATGGGGATTAAAATTTATCCTGACTCCATTGGAGACCCATTATGTGATGGACTCTTTCTGGCATCTGATCAACCTTCCTTTCCATGAAGCCGGGCACATCTTTTTTCGACCTTTCGGAAGATTTATGACCTCTCTTGGCGGCAGTCTCGGCCAATTGTTAATGCCGCTGGTATGTTTTGCAGTGTTTCTGTTAAAAACCAGAGACACATTCGCAGCCGCATTTGCCCTGTGGTGGTTCGGAGAAAGCTTTATGGACCTGGCGCCCTATATTAATGATGCCAGATCTCTCACCCTGCCGCTACTCGGCGGCAATACAGGTCGCACTTCACCCTATGGATTTCACGATTGGGAATTTATTCTCCATAAATCGGGTTTGTCCAACTACGATCATACTCTGGCCCATATTGCTGACAAGCTGGGAACGATTTTGATGATATGCGCTCTTGTGTGGGGGGGATATTTGCTCTATAAACAATACAGAAATCTTAAGTTCTGATGTTTCTAATTATACTTTCATGGTTGTTAAAAGCCCGCGAGCAGATTCAGATCCAAACAGAAAGGACTAAAAAATGAGAAAGCCGGTCCTATTTTTCATCTTCACAACTTTGGTCATTGCATCAATGGCATGTTCGGGAACGATGAGGGGAATCGACAGATACACTGGTAAGCGAATTTACTTTGCATACCAGGAAGAAAAATTTGGATCAGCTGAACTCCAGGTGAAAATGCCGGATGGGGAACTTTTTATCGGCAGGAACATTGAGGAGTCAACGGCGGCAAAATCGAACGCCCCTTTAGGCCATGAATTCCCGACAGTTGATCAATTTCAAGGAAACACGGAGGCTTTTTTGTTTGGAGACCGCGGGAAGACTATGAAATGCAAATTCAGGCTGTCCGATACCATCGTCGGATTTAAAAGCGGTGGCTTTGGGATATGCGAAACCTCCGATGGCCATGTGGTTGATATTTATACGCGCTAACCCCAAAAATATATTATAACGAAGATACAAAAAAATGAAAAACATCTATGACAAGATTGAAGAAAGCAGAAAAACCGGTGAGATCGAATTCTTCATCGAAGAGCGCAGAGACGATTACGTGATCAGCACCATGCCGGTAAAGGAAGGAATTCTTAACCCTTTTGGCACCGTTCACGCCGGGGCCATGTTGTGGCTTGCGGATGTCACCGCCACGGTATTGGCGCTGGGGGATGTCGAGATCGGTCCGGATGGAAAAGGCTTCCCCCTGGCAATAAATTTAAGCACCAGCCTGCTGGGCAATCAACGCGAAGGGCGGATCAAAGCAGAAGCGCGGTTCGTGCGCAACGGCAAACGCGTGAAAGTCGTGCGTACCCGGGTGACCGGCGACACAGGCCGGCTTTTGGCCGATGTAACCACAACTCACATACCGGCAACGTAAAATACACATACACATGCAAGCGGACATCTTTGAGTTTACGATAACGGATTATCAAAACGTAATTTCGCTTTGGAAAAGGTGATGCGGATAGATAAACGCGACTGAGATACCGGAGGCATCGCAAACTTATGGAAATGACGCGGCTGGAAAAATGGTTTGTAAATCGCAGCAAAAAGGCCGAGCGCAACATCGCCAGGGTTCGCCAACGCCTCCAGGAACTTCCCTCCGAGGCGATTCAGGACGTATTGGAGCTGGGCTGCGGGATCGGCAGCGTGGCTGCTTATCTGGCCGCAAACTATCAAATGAACGTATGCGGCACAGATTATGACGCCGAGCAGATTCAAATCGCCCGCAACATGCAACCGCAGAATGCGCACTTGCATTACAGCGTTGAAGATGCTGCAAATCTATCATTTCAGGACGCCAGTTTCGACCTGGTCGTATCTCAAAACGTGTTTCACCACATCCCGGAATGGAAAACAGCGACGAAAGAGATTGCGAGAGTTTTGCGAGCGGGCGGGTACTTTATATGGCTTGATCTTGCCTTCCCGAAATTAATCCGCACGCTATTTCAGCCTCTGGTTAAGAACCAGAGCCTTTATTGCATTGCTGGCGTTCGACGCGCATTTCAGACGCACGGATTTGAACAGCTTTTCTATGAAAGACTGATTCATGGACTTTTTGTTCATCACCATCTGGTCTGGCAAAAAAAGTGAGGGAAAATGACCGCAAACATTAAAGAAATAAACGTAGCTGTCGTGCAGGCATCACCGGTCTTGTTCAACCGGCAAGCCACAATTGAAAAAGCCTGTGATCTAATCAACCAGGCCGCTGAGCAAGGGGCCCAACTCGTTTTGTTTCCCGAAGCGTTTGTTCCGGCCTATCCGCGTGGATTGTCCTTCGGCACGGTCGTAGGCAGTCGTACTCTTGAGGGCAGAAAGATCTGGCAATCCTACTGGGAAAACACAGTCGACGTCCCCGGCCCGGCAACAGAGAAATTGGGCGATGCCGCCAGAAAAGCAAAAATCTATTTAGCGATAGGTGTCATCGAACGCGATGCGATGCGCAGCAGCGGGACATTGTATTGTACCTTACTTTATTTTGGCCCTGACGGCCGGCTTTTGGGGAAACATCAGAAACTTAAACCCACTGCGGCGGAACGTTTGATCTGGGGCGAAGGCGATGGAAGCACCCTGACGGTTATTGAAACAGAATTCGGCAATATTGGCGGGTTGATTTGCTGGGAAAATTACATGCCGCTGGCCAGAATGGCCATGTATAACAAAGGCGTCGAATTGTATCTGGCCCCCACAGCGGATGCACGGGATACCTGGCAATCAACATTGCGCCACATTGCCTGCGAGGGACGCTGCTTTGTGCTGGGATGTAATCAATATATGACCAAAGAAATGTATCCGGCTGATTTAAAAGAGCTAAAGGAGTTAAGCGATCAACCTGAAGTATTGTGCCGCGGCGGCAGTACAATTATCTCTCCGCTGGGTAAAGTTTTGGCCGGTCCGCTCTTTGATCAAGAAGGCATCTTATTTGCCACCCTCGACCTGGGTGAGATTGCCCGCAGCAAATTTGATTTTGATGTCGTCGGGCATTATGCCCGGCCGGATGTGTTTCAGTTGGTGGTTAACGAAAGCCCGAGTCTGCCCGTTGTAAGCGCTGAGAACAAATGATGGAATCGGGATTGTTTTTTAAAGGTTTTATCATTGGCTTCTCCATAGCAGCACCGGTGGGACCCATCGGCATTCTGTGTATTCAGCGAACTTTGGCCGGCGGCAATGTTCAAGGCTTGGTTACCGGACTGGGTGCGGCAACCGCCGATGCGATATACGGCTTCATTGCCGCTTTTGGTTTAACTTTTATCTCCAATTTTCTGGTGGAGCAGTCCATATGGATTCGCCTTATCGGCGGACTCTTTTTATGTTATCTGGGAATCAAGACATTTTTATCGCAGCCCCAAAGCCAGGTTTTTTCTTTAGCTAACCGCACCATCATTTCGTCCTACGGAACCACCTTTTTCCTTACCCTGACCAACCCGATGACAATCCTATTCTTTGCCGGTGTATTCGCCGGTCTGGGCATGGTTAGTGAATCCATCCAGTATACATCTGCCGGCCTGATGGTCATCGGTGTCTTTATTGGATCAGGAGCCTGGTGGCTGATTTTAAGCAGCGCTACCGGCATTTTGCGTAACAAGATAAATGAGCGTAAACTTGCATGGGTCAATAAAATATCAGGCGTCGTCATCCTGGCTTTTGGAGTGGGAGCGCTGTTAAGCACCGTTTTTTAATTCAAAGACAATCGGCATAAAGCCGGGAGGGGATGAACTGCAGAACACCGAACAAGGAATAAGGCATTAGGCGTCGGGCATCGTACTCGTCCTCGTGCTCGTCCTCGTACCCGGAAATTGCGAGTTAGCAATGAGTATTATCGGGTTTCACTCGATGACGAGTACGAGAACGACGACGAGGACGATTCGCATAATATCAAAAAAAGAAAGGCATAAACTATGGAAAAAATCGATGTAGCGCCGGTGAAGCCGACGATTTCATTCAAAGAATTTGAGAAGATCGATATTCGAGTGGGAACCATCGAAGAAATTGAAGGTGTTAAAGGTGCCGATAAATTGGTAAAGCTGCGCGTTAATTTTGGTGATCATCAACTCAATATATTGGCCGGCATCAAAACGGAACGCGTGCAGCCCAGCGAGGTGGTCGGTTTGCAGGCTTTATTTGTGGTCAATCTTGAGCCCAGGGAAATAATGGGTGAAGTGTCCGAGGGCATGTTGTTTGATATCGGTTATGCCGACGATATCACTCCGGTTCTGGCCGTTCCGGAAAGACCGGTTCCCAACGGTGCCCGCGCCGGATAGTACCGGTGGTTAAACCGCAGAATACCGAACAGGGAATATGGATTTAAAATTGTAGATGAAAAACGCCATCCGGATTTTGAAGCCGAAATCGGTTCGCCAGGCATGGCCCGCATGTTGAGAAATCTCTGAAAATACAATCAATATTGAATACCAGATTTTCCTGCGGCCTTTAAATTGGCAGGCTTAGCCGAAGATATTCATTGGATAGGGACTTGACACCACAACAAGGATATGATTGAGATAAAGCGATTGTCGATTTTTTCTGAAAACATCGCAAGAGACAGACATGGCCGCTTGGATCTGGATATTCATTATTTTGGCCGGGGGCCTGTTTGCCCTGAAAATCATATATGTCCTGAGCATTGTCCTGGTTTTACCGATTACCCAGGGCGCACTTTATGTTTCAACTTCTCGTATAAAAATCGCCGCATTTATTGATGCGGTGCCCATGCAAGCCGACCAAATGCTGGTCGATTTAGGGTGCGGCGACGGACGCGTGCTTCGAGAAGCGCGGAAGCGGTATGGGATTCAGACCATCGGCTATGAAATCAACCCGCTGGCCTACCTAAAAGCTCGATTATTTTCTATCGGGCGCAGCAAAATTAAAATTAAACGTCAAAATTTCTGGGAAGCAGACCTATCGGGGGCAGATGTGGTTTTTTGCTATCTTTATCCGGATGTGATGAAAAAATTGGCTGCTAAACTTAAATCCGGACTTAAACCGGGAGCGATTATCGTCTCCAGTAATTTTCCGCTGCCCGAGCATATCCCCAACAAGATCTTGCGCCCGCAAAGCAGTTTACATAATGACCGCATGTATGTATATCACCTAAAATAAACGTTCATTTTAGGTATTAATAGACCCTGAATATTCAGACCCGATAAGTCCAAGAGGAAGCAGATGGATCAAGAGATATTAGTTAAAATGAAAAGGGGAGTGTATTATCCGGGGAACCATTTAGGAAAAAGAAAAGATTTGAATAACCTGGTTACGGAAGGGTTTCTGGAGCCGATGGAAGGGTCTTTTTTTTGCGGACCGGACAACCAACCGTCCTATTGTTTGACCGACAAAGGATGCCATGAAAAGCGAACTAATAAGAATAAAAAATGATTACAAATAGTTATAAAATCCTGCCATTTCAATTTTCCCCCAAAATCACGCCAAAATAGCCAAAAATCGCCCTTCAAGTGACAGTAAGTGACACGCATGGTATTTAGCCTGTCAGTCCGTTTAAACGCGCGGCAGCCGCGAGTTTAGCTTCATCCGATAGATGCGCATAGCGCGTGGTTGTTTTAACATCGGCGTGTCGCATCAAGTCGCGTACTTCATAAATGCTTGCGCCGCGCATCACCAGATGCGATCCGTAGGTGTGGCGCAGCGTGTGAAATGTCGCGCCATCTTTAATATCGCGGCCATATAGTATGCCAGACTTCTCGCAAGCCGTCCGAAATGCGGTCTTAACGCATCGAACCGGCTTCCAGTTGCCTTCCCAATCCTGCCAGATAAAAACATATTTGCTATCGACTACTGGCCGCTGGCGAATCCTTTTAAATAGGTCAATCAGTGGCTGATTTAAAATAACATCTTGCGCCTTACCGGATTTTGTTTTCGGTAGTTCGATCCGGTTTTCATCCCATTTGATCTGCTGCCAAGTCAGTGTCAATAATTCGGTGCGCCGCATACCGGAATTGATCGCTCCAACGATAATATCTTGCAAATACGGCTCGCTGTTAGCCAGTAACCGCTGGATTTCATCTGCTGACAAAAAGCGCTTTTTGGTGTTGTTTTCTTTTAGCATCAGCGACTTTTTGCCGCTAAATGGACTGACGCGCATCATATCCCATTCGGTTACAGCAGCGTTAAATAGTCTGCGCAGGGTCGCCATGTGGCGGTTGATAGTCGCCGGTGCAAGCTTGCGATCTGGCTTCTCGCTACGCGAGTGCTTATGGCGGTTTGATTCAATCAAATGCTGTTGGAATTTTTGCAGATCGGCATAGGTGATCGATGAAAGCAGCCACTTACCATCGTCAAAGTATGCAAGGATGCGTTCAAGAAAAAAGTGCTTACTGGCAAAACTGAGCTCTTTGCTGGCGTACACTTCGATATACTTTTTAACCAGATCATTTAAGCGAAAACGGGCGTAGCGGTTCGGATCAACAAAATTCTGATCTGCAATTTTAAAGTGAAAATGCGCCAGCGCGTTTTTCGCTGCGGTTCGCGTCTGGTAGCTTTTGCGGTGGCGCTTGCCGCTTTTGTCTGTAAAATCAATTTGCCATGACACGGTTCCATTTCGATTTTGAATCCTGCGAATGTTTTGCATTGAGTCCTCCCTGTCAGTTATGGTGTTTTGTGTTTGCGCAAGCTGTGATCCGCTTGCGCTCGGTTGCCGATTGTTTGCATATTAGTCAATAGCGTGTTGCGCTCCTTTTTATAGCGGCACCGTGATTGATGCCGCTTATTTCTGGCTTGCCTTGGTATTCGGAAAGAAAAAAAACCTTACCCGCAGCCTCTGATGGAGCCAGTTTTAGGCATTTCACCTCCTTTCAAAATAAAAAAGCCCGAAGACTTCCCCGCTCCAGAGAAGCGCTTGCAACCTCGCGGCTACAAGTATCTTCGGGCATTCTGTTTATTAAATTTTTCTCTGGTTTGGGGGTTTAGTTATGCCGTATTACTGTACATACAGTATTGCGTATACCCAGTCAAGATTTTTCATTGCAATACAGCAAAATGTAATTTATTAGTATTTTATGGATAAAAAAAAGGTTACATTTCTTATTGATGCTGCTCTGTTGAAAGACATCAAATTTCTCGCCGTTGAAAAAGACCGCTCTTTAACTGACCTATACATTGAAGCTTTGAAAGACCTTCTAAAAAAATATAAGAAAACTAAATAATAACCCATTACCGGAGGTTGTTATGTCCTTATTTCCAAGACCCCATTTCTCAAATTGAGAGGTGGGGTTTTGTTATTGGGATACATGGGATATAGTTTGATATCTGTAATTTTGGCAAAGTACAGATATTCTCAATATATCTCAACTTGGAGCTATGCTAGCTAATGGCAAAACATCACAACTTTCCTATGTGAATGGATATAGCTTATCCAATGAAAACCTTGGTGCCAAGCATGTGCAAAACCCCACAAAAGAAAAAGAGAATTGGAAGATGAAAGTATTATTAATGGCACTATTAATAGTACTCCTGATCATTTCCTTCGCCATTGCAGCCCATGCCCAGAAGGAGTTGTGGAGGGAGTTGGACAGAAGGTTTCGTATGCTTTATGAAGAAGGACAGTATACAGAGGCAGAACATGTAGGTAAAAAGGAATTGACAATTGCAGAAAAGACGTTTGAACCCGATCATCCCAATGTGGCGCAATCCCTGAACAATCTGGCGTTACTTTATCAAACTCAAGGCAGATATGACGAGTCTGAGCCTCTTTTCAAGCGAGCACTGGCAATTTATGAGAAAGCTTTTGGTGAGAATCGTCCCGATGTGGCGACTTGTTTGAACAATCTGGCGGAGCTTTATGATCTCCAGGGTAAGTATGCCCAGGCCGAGCCACTCTACAGACGATCACTGAAAATCAGAGAAAAAATCCTAGGGCCATATAGTCCAAATGTGGCGCAAACCCTGAACAATCTGGCGTTACTTTATCAAACTCAGAGCAAATATGCGGAGGCCGAACCCCTTTACGAGCGAGTACTGAAAATAAAGGAAAAAACATTTGGAGAAGATAATTTTGGTGTGGTCACTTTCTTGAACAATCTGGCGGAGCTTTATGATCTCCAGGGTAAGTATGCCCAGGCCGAGCCACTCTACAGACGATCACTGAAAATCAGGGAAGAAATCCTAGGACGATATAGTCCAGATGTGGCGCAATCCCTGAACAATCTGGCGTTACTTTATCAAACTCAAGGCAGATATGACGAGTCTGAGCCTCTTTTCAAGCGAGCACTGGCAATTTATGAGAAAGCTTTTGGTAAGAATCATCCCGATGTGGCGACTACCTGCGATAGTATGGCGGGGCTTTACAGGCAAATTGGAAAAGAAGATGAAGCTGAAAACTTAGAAGCACGTGCAAGAAAAATCCGTTCAAATTTATAAAGGTCACCAATTTAATAGTGATTTGACTCCTTATATTGTGCATAGACTGCTTCACCAAAAGGTTTAGGTTTCTGTTATAAAACACAGTCCCTTTACAGTTCTAAAACCTGCGGTATCTCCAACATATCGGCACTTTTGAATCCCTGAAAAACTTGTGATACTCGTTTTATATCACAACAACCGAAGGGAATAAGGGCAGGGTCTGAGCGACTCTGCCCTTCAAGTTTTCAAAGAACCAAGCATGACAGTCAATTTATGCCACACGTATTTATAAGCCCGCACCTTAAGCAGGTTTTTTGATTGTTTTATTGTTGTCGCATGAATAGCTCGTTTCGCATTTCAATCGTTTTCGCTATAACAGCGCGCGATTTCGGCGTTTTGCGGATCGCTTAAAATCCGGTTCACCGCTTCCGCATAGCTGATTTTTTCCTCGCGCATCAATGATTTTGCCATACCCGCAAGGGTATTGGCCGCTTCATAGCTGCTCATTGAATAATTACGAGATGGCTGCTCGGAAATATACCCATGTTTTTCGAGTTCGGCCAAACGTGAATCCATCTTGCGCACGTAATTAGCGGATTTCTCATAACTCCAATCTTTTTCCAAAGCGATTAATGAAGCCTTTTCAGCAAGCTCCGCGCTTGCTTCTAAACTTTTATAGTGTCGTTCTTTTGCAGATAATTTATCAAACGGATTTGGCATAATTTACTTTCCTTTCATTGCTGATTTTTTAAGGACTTTTTCGGCGTGAGTGCATTTTGGTACGCGGTCATTTTTGCGCAAAAACTGATACAAATGGTACCGGTTTAGGCACCAGCGCGGAAATCTTTTTTCGGTCACGACGTAGCCTTGATTGTCCAAAAAAGAAATTTCTTGTTGAAGTACATCTTTGTGGGCTTTCATCAATGCTTGGCATTCCGCTGTTGTTATTTTTTCTGTCCAATTCTTTGCTTCCATAATTTTGTCCACATGGCTTTTTGGTGCATCGAGCATAATAAATCCTTTCGTTAAATTTTTTGTGTTGCTCCGGTGGCAGCTACTGGAAACTGCCACCGGCGCAGGTGAATATACCGCCGGTGTTTAACGGCACACCGGCAAAGCCGTTACTTGGAGCCGACATACCCAGGGTTGCCCGCGGGTGTCGATGCAGCGATTTCAGGACGCCGCTCGCTACCAGCGACGGCTGGCTACAACGCGGCCAGCGCGCTCATGTCAGAGAAGCGGCGTATTAATTGCGCCCACCGCCACGGCGCACACTTTTAAACCCATTCAACTGAAATAATAAAGGCGTCTGGGTTCTCTTTTCTAAACTGTTCTTCTTTTTCTTTATCCCCAGGTTTTGTGTTCCAATTCAGATACATCTTTTGGTGCTGAACGCCCATTTTTTGTTCT
The DNA here is from genome assembly GCA_030145015.1 of Desulfobacterales bacterium. The sequence continues at coordinate 11,619 of JAQYWI010000007.1, read as the reverse complement.
ACTTTATTTATGCGCGATTCCAAGCTTCTCTTCAATTTTTCTTAGCCTTTCACTAAATTCATTAAGTTGCTGCTTTTCAATTTCTAAATTTTGAATTGCAAGTAAGGTCGCTCTTTGACAGTTCAAAGCATATACAAGTTTCCCTGATTTACTCGGATCGATCTCATCATTAGCGATTGCGTTAAAAAGCCAAGCACCGGCGCGCACGAGGTCATTTAAATTGCGCAGTCTGCGCTTTCTTGCTGGTTTTTTTGTTTTAGGCATACCCTACCATTCAAATCTTTAAATGACGTGTGTTTGCGGCGAATTAGAGCGTCAAAAATAGCAGATAATATGCTGTTGCACGCTAATCAAGAGGCCGCGTCAAAATAGCTTTCCAATTCCGCTTTCTCTGGATTCGATTGACCTCGGCTGACAGGTAGCTTCGTAAATGCTTTTATAACTTGCTCAGGATTTGACGGCGTTTCTATGACTGAAAGCATCGCATCGCTAAATGAAATTTTCTTTTCGGATGCGATTGCTTCAGCCTGTTTAATCAGCGCTATCTGTGCGCGCCGTATCGCTTTCGGTGTTTCCATGTTTCAACTCCTTTTCCAATTCGCTGCACTTAACGGCCAGCGCCATAATCATCATTTTCAAATTGTGGCTATTTATGCCGGTTTCTTTCAGTCCGTCCAAAAAATTGTTATCAAAAATCATTTTCGCTCCTTTAGTTGCTCAATTTGTTTTTGCATTGTGCGCTCAAGCCGCGCGCAGCGATCGACTACTTGAAGCATCATCATTTTCAGGCTGACCGCCCTAGCGTCGGTGCTGGATACTCGCCGCATTTCTTTGATAAATTTTTGATTGAAAAATTCAAGGTTTTCGCCGTTTTCCATTGTGACTCCTTTTGAATTGCGGTGACCGATGCCACCATTACACCGGCCACCGCGAGCGCCGCTGAGGACTCAACTTTAACGGCGCGAACTGTTCATGGGCTATCAACTAATTATATTCTGAATAGCCGCTATTCGTGCGTTTACTGGCATTGATTGACTGCGATTGTCGCCTGTGCGCTAATAACTCTTGCATTGCTAAGCTCAAATCCTTAACCGCGCTCAGCATCCCGCAATCCGCAATATCATCAAACCACCCGCAATCGCTGGCGCAAGATTTTTTTGTCAACGGACACCGTTTTTTGCTCTGATACATTTTAGTTCCTTTTATTTATAACTATCAGCCCGCCCAGATAGTTGATCCCGCCGCCGGAGAAGATGCACAACCCCACGGCACGCCAAAAAGTGTCATCACAAGTGTCATCACTAAAATTTGATAGTTAATCCAATGAATTGACTTGAAAAACTCATATATATAGAGAGATAGGTGAGACATGTGACTCTCAACCCCCTTATATATTTCGATGACAATCTGTAATTTCAATAACTTAAGCGCCATTTTTTAATGATGACAGAAGTGATGACATTTAATTTTTAAGCTGCCATTTTTTTGATTCTTTATTCCATTCAATCTCATGGTGCCTTTGCAGATTTTTTCTTGCTGAGTCGAAATACCACAAACCGTATCTGTTATAATTGGTTCGCCGCTTTAATTCTCTATCACTTAGTGGATCTTGATTTAAAAGCCGCCGCATCTTTTCTTCCATTTGTCCGATTTTAGTATCAGCGTCCACAGGATCATGCAGTTTGCGCACTACCAGTTGCCAGTTGCACAGCTTAATAGCTTGCTTTACGATTTCAGCATCAATTTTATCTATCAAATTATTAACCGATAGGAGCATCATTAAGCGCAAGGAATAAGTATCAAGACGCTTTGCGTGTATCGATGTTTCGATATTTTCATACCAGCTGGCATAAAGTGCGTAAGCATTTTTAGTGAGTTCAAGCTCAAGACCGCTGCCGACATGCTTTAGACAATCTATTAAATTTTTTCTCATTATAGTTGCCTCATCGCTTGGCAGCTTCTTTGGTATCGGATGCTTACTTGTGGCAGTTGCCGGCACGATAAAAACGCGATTAGGAAAACCAATATCGATAAACTCTGAATCATAAATACGCTCATAGGTCTGGATCGTAGTTGCTGCCAGCATCGATAAATAGGCATCTTTGATGCTAATATCGTGCTTTTTTGTTGCGTTCTCATAGATGGTTTTTTCAAATAGTGTATTCACGCAAGGCAGCAATACCGCGCCTTGAATTTTGCATTTGTTCACAAAACTTTTAAACTCGTCAAATAGCAGTAAGCATCCGACCGCGCCGGTATATGAAGGACTTGAATTTTTCAATATTTTTGTTAAACCTTCGGCGCTGCCGACACCATGCGAAACTTTAAATCCTGATACGACTTCACTAAAATGGCTGGAGACTTTATCGATAGCAGTTGATTTGCGATCAGTTGCCGATTCACCTATAAGTAATGTATACAATCGCGGCTGAGTAGTTAAGCTGCTGTTGATGCTAAGATATGGCGATAACACATTGCCCAGACATGTCAGATATGCCATAAAGAAAAATTCGCGCGGCGGTTCTAATATGTCACCGTAACAATCGGCGAAATATCCAGCTGCACCGGTCATTACTTCATCTGGAAATGTCAAAGAACCATTGCTTTGAAAATCTGTTTCCATGTGCATCTTCTCCCGTTTATCATTACTTACCCCCTTTGTAGTGTGATCGTCTTATGGTGCGCTTCTGATATTGCCAGATAGCGGATTTAAAGCATTTTGCTGCTACTTTGTTGTTCTATCTACAATGCTTTATTTATAAGGTCACAAGATTGTATAATATTTTTACGTGATGCAATGCGGCTTCCTGTGTGGTGCCTTCCCAATTACCGCTTTTGGCTTTTTCTATTTCTCTAAAGAGAATATTAAATGCGCCCTTAAAATCCGTTGATATGATCCTTGATTTATCGACCTTAGGCCTGCCTGCACTTTTACGCTTGCCGCCGCGCTTTGCCGGTGGATTCGTTGTGGAGTTCTTTCCCGATTCATAAGTAACTGATTTCTTGCCGTTGTTTGATTTTTTGGTTGCATTTGCAACCGATCCACTTGCACGATGATATTTCGACTTTAGTGTACTAAATTTAACTTCAAGGCCAATCGCCTTATAAAATCTTTGCATCCCTCGCAACGCTTCGGCCTGAGATACTCGATTTTCTAATATCGCCTTGTCGACTTCTTCTTTGATTTCAAATTTACACGCTTCGTTGATAGCCATTTTTGAGTCCTCCCTTGATTATGGTTAATGGTGTTTAGCTTCCGCTGTGGAAGCTATCTATGAAAAGCTGCAAGTCCTTTGCTTTGATCCTGACCAGATGCTTCTGATTTTTTGTGCCTTTGGCATCAACAGCCGGTATCTTGACCGCGGCCAGCAAGCCTTTATCAACATATTTGTAAATGGTGGAAGTCGCGCACGCGAGCTGATCCGCTGCTTCTCTTGGACGTAAAAGCCTATCCATTTAACAATACCTCTTTTAATTTTTTGAGTTCATCTGCGGTTGCCGTTGTTTCGCCACGCTCTATGCGTGAAATGCGCTTTTGGTATGTGCCTAAACGCTCAGCAAGTTTGGTTTGCGACAAGCCTTTTTTTGTGCGGAGTATTTTAATCCCCTGATTCATTTCTTTCCTCTTGATTTTTTGTCTACTTTAGACTATCTTTCAGGATAAATAAGTATAGCTAAGTTGAAAATGACAAAAAAAATTGAATCAATAAGCAAAATCACAAATCGACTTGAAAAGCGCGTCAGCAGCTTGATTAGGCATGATGATTTAGCGGAATTGGCATGGCCGAAGGATCAGGCAATCAAACAGATGTTTCTGGAAGGTCGGCTGCCGCAGGAGCCAAGAGAAAATAAGCGCCAGCCGGTAGCGATTATGGAAAATTCGCTGGATGCCAATATCGAAGCGTGGGATATTTGCAGCGATGAAGCGATAGCGGATTATTTAGGATGGACGGCTAATCAGGTTAAATACGGTCGTAAAAATGACAAGATACCACATAGGAAGTGGAATAGGCGTATCTGGTCATGCACCGCTTCGCTGGATGCGATCAAATAGCCATAAATTTTAGAAATACAAAAGCCGCTCCCGATTGAGCGGCTTTTCTACTTTTTCAAGTGACAATGATTGACACTCAGAATGTATAAACTATGGAAACAATAAAAAAGAAAATAATTAATGGAAATAATGTGCAGTTACAAGTAAATCAATAAATAGCGTTATTACAGTTACTTGTGGCGCTTTTTTAACCATTTCAGCGGCTTAGAATGTAGTCAAAAATGACTACTTTATTGTTTGACCGATAAAGGCTGCCGCGAAAAACGAAAAAATAACCGTTAACCTACCATGATCGCACGACTTTTCACCCGGGGGCCAATCCGGGCGATAATTTCAGTTCAGCATTTGAGTTTGTTTAAAGCAATTTGACTAGAACATATCTCAAAAATAGGATTTTGGTTCAAGATCGCGGCGGGGCCGAGTTTTCCAGCGTTGCTGGATTCCCCGCCTGATCTTTTACCCCGTGTGGGTCGCAAACCGGAGGCATACTGTTGTATGTCGAGGATTTGAAGCGAGGCACCAACAAAGATATTGGGCCAAAAGACATTTTTGAGATGGGTTCTAATTATTCAATTCGACTTACCTTATGGCTGGATCTTCCCGGTGTGATAAAAAAAACGCAGAAACGTGAGCTGTATGAATTCTGATCTGGATTGTCTTGAAGCGATTGTTGCCGATATGGTTAATGCGCTGCGTCCCTTACGATTCGGTCCGCCCGTCACCCACGTTTATAATCCGCTTGAGTACGCGCGCAAACCTTATCGACAATACCACGCAAAATATGCCTCCACGCCCAAAGAGGTTGTTTTTTTGGGGATGAATCCGGGGCCATGGGGCATGGCCCAAACCGGTGTTCCTTTTGGCGAAGTCAATGCGGTCAGAGACTGGATGAAAATTAACGCTCCGGTTGGCACCCCCGCCGATATGCACCCCAAGAGACCGGTGTCAGGATTCGCATGCACCAAAAGAGAGGTCAGCGGTAAGCGACTTTGGGGATGGGCAAAAAAAACGTTTCAAACACCCGAACGATTTTTCAAGCGCTTCTTTGTGGGCAACTATTGCCCCCTGCTTTTCATTGAAGACAGCGGTCGCAACCGCACGCCGGACCAAATCCGCGTAGCGGAACGCAACCCGCTGCAGGCAGTCTGCGATCATGCCCTCCGAAGAACGATCGAACACCTAAAACCACGCTATGTGGTCGGCGTCGGCAAGTTCGCAGAAAAAAGGGCCCGGGTTGCATTAAGTGGCCACAAGGTGAAAATAGGTGTGATTACCCACCCCAGCCCGGCAAATCCGAAAGCGAACCGCGGATGGGAACCGGTGATAACAAAGCAACTTGTAGATTTAGGAATCCGTATTTGAAACATGAAAATAAGATTAAGACATATCGTTGCACTCTGCTTGCTCATCGCCGTGTCCGGCTGTGCCAAAGCAAAAGTTTATTATCCGGGCAACGGTTCATTTAACGCCACAACATCAGGTATCCAGGCAGACGCCCAATTCTACCGCGAAAAGGTCAAACAACTGGAACACGTACTGGTTGCCTTAAGCGAGACGGTCGACAAAACAGAGGCGATGATGGTGGCTGAAACAGCCGTTCGAGAATCTGCGGTTCTGGCTGAAGAATACCAACTCGTGCGTCCGGCTGTCGCCCACAATCTTCTGATCGCTCTGGGCCTAAAAGACCGCGGGTTGTGCTATCACTGGACTGAAGACCTGATGAAACGACTTCAGGCGCTGGATTTAAAAAGCCTCCAGCTCTATTGGGGGGTGGCACATCGCGGCAGTGAACTGCGCGAACACAACTGTGTCGTGGTTAGCGCCAGAGGACAGAGTTTCTTTAAAGGAATTGTGCTGGATCCGTGGCGTAATTCCGGAAACCTCTTCTGGGCCCGTGTTACCAAAGACGACTACCCCTGGAAGGTGTTGCCCCCATCCGACTGGTAAAACAATCTCAAAACTGCTATTATTCCCCAAATTTGCAGATCTGCAATTCCCTTCAAAACCTAAAATCTATCGGCAAACGGCGGCTAAATTATGTCTAAAAATACAGACAACATGTTCGAATTCGTCCAGGCAGCAAGCAAGCGTCTCCGCGGTCATGCCCATATCACACCCATTATGAGCTCGCGAACCCTGAATCAAAGCGCGGGGGCGGAGGTCTATCTTAAATGTGAAAATTTTCAGCGAGTCGGCGCCTTCAAGTTCAGAGGTGCTTACAATGCCATGTCCCAGCTTTCCGATAAAGATGCCAAACGGGGTGTTATTACTCATTCTTCCGGAAATCATGCCCAGGCCATCGCCCTGGTCGGGCGGCTTTTGGGCATTCAAACGACGATTGTGATGCCTGATGATGCGCCGACCACCAAGCGCGCCGCCACCGAAGCTTATGGGGCACGCATCGTTGAATATAATCCCCTGGAAAACACCCGCGAAAAAATTTCTGAGGATCTCGAAAGAAAGCATGGGTATATTTTGATACCGCCCTATGACCACGTTGACATCGTCGCCGGCCAGGGGACAGCGGCGCTTGAACTTTTTGAAGAGATCGATTCGCTGGATATGCTGCTGGTCCCATGCGGTGGCGGTGGTTTGTTAAGTGGATCCGCCATCGCCGCTAAGGGGGCAGCCCCCGCATGCCAGGTGATCGGCATCGAGCCGGAATTGGCAGATGACGCCACCCGTTCTTTTAAAACCGGCACACTGCACACAGTTGAAAATCCGCCTACGATTGCCGATGGAACCCGGACACCTTCTTTGGGTGAGCACGTGACCTTCCCTTTTGTTTTGAAATATGTGGACGACATGAAAACCGTTTCGGAGGCGGCCATTATCAAGGCGGTCAAATTTTTATTTTTCCGCATGAAGCTGGTGGTCGAACCCTCGGGCGCCCTGGGTGTGGCGGCTCTGTTAAGCGGCGTGATACAGCCACAGGGCCGCGTGGGGGTGATTATCAGCGGCGGAAATATCGATGGTGATACCATGCGGAAGATCCTGGGTTCTTAGCAAAGGCTTCTGGGTTCAGAGGTTCTGGATTCAAGGTTGGGAGGGTTCGACTCGTCGACTCGACCGAGTTCGTCTAAGTTGTCAGTGAACGGAGATGATTTTAAAATAATTAAATTTTTGATTTACTTGCCTTAACAACCACCCATAAAGATATCTATACTATAGAAAACGTTTGGATATTCTTAATATATCGTGATCAACTAATATTTGGTTTTTTGTCATGATACCCTAAGTTTTGGTTCGGTAAAATTTCAGCCGATTTAACCCAATCTACAAAATCGCAAAATTTCTTATTGCGTCAGCACATCTAACAAATTTTCAGTCCTCCCAGATTTCACCATCAGGAAGTCCAACAAAAATATTAGCTGAAAAAAGTGTATATTCGCCCTGGCTAATCTGCAAAATTATAAGCGAGAAAAAATTCGGATGGACGATATGATATTACAGGTGCATTGAGTGATGAAAAATCTTTGATTAATTACGAGTATCTGAAAACATGAAGACGCAAGATACTTGGTTTTTATAGTTGATATCTGTAATTGTGGCTGATCTGCGATATGTTGGAGTAATCACCGGTTTTGTAACAGATTTCATAGCCACAATATCTTGTATAGGCCGCTAAATAAAAAAATGTGGGATTTTAATGTCAGTCCTCGACTCTGATTGTTAAATCAGACTTAACAATGATAGCCGTAGCCTTCGGTTGAACAGATAAGAATACTCAAACTTTCAAAATAATACCGCAGGCAGAAATATTTTATTGCCATTGGTGACTAATTTTCAATCCATTTGCGGAATAAAAGCTCGTTTTCCCGCTATTTTCCCTAACTGTAGGCTGTATGTTCAATCGTGCAACTACGGGATGTTGCAAATTATCAGCCGCTTTTATTTGGTGAGACTTACTTTTGAGTTACAGTTGAAATTCACGAATAGAATTATTATCCTAAAATGGTTTTAAGATCTTCGTCAGCTGACGAAATCGGTTTAATGTCAAAATTATCTACCAGAGTTTGCAGAACATTCGGTGTAATAAAAGCTGGCAGAGAAGGCCCTAAACGGATATCTTTGATGCCGAGATGAAGCAGCGCCAGTAATACGCAAACAGCCTTTTGCTCATACCAGGAAATAATCATAGAAAGCGGCAATTCATTGATCCCAACATTAAATGCGTTTGAAAGTGCCAGGGCGATTTGAACAGCTGAATAAGCATCATTGCACTGTCCGGCATCTAAAAGACGCGGTATGCCGCCGATATCGCCCAGATCCTGGTCAAAAAAGCGGTATTTACCGCAGGCAAGTGTCAATACAATGCAGTTCTTGGGAACCTTTTCCACGAACTCAGTGTAGTAATTTCGTCCGGGTTTGGCGCCATCACAACCAGCCACCAGAAAGAAATGTTTTATATCACCTGATTTAACGGCTTCGATGACCTTGTCGGCAACGTTTAGAACGGCATTGCGGGCAAAACCAACAGTTACCTCCTGTGTGACATAATCCTCCTCAAAACCTGGAAGCTCTAAAGCTCTATCGATAACCGGCTGAAAATTAAGGTCCGGGATATGGGTAATACCCGGCCAGCCGACCATTCCACTGGAAAATAGATTGTCTTTATAGTCAATTTTGGGTCGCTGGATACAATTGGTGGTCATCAAAATGGCACCCGGAAAATCGGCAAATTCTTTAGTCTGTTTTTGCCAGGCCGTACCAAATTGACCGTAGAAATGTGGATATGCCTTTAACTTGGGGTAGCCATGTGTCGAGAGCATTTCGCCGTGGGAGTATATATTAATGCCTTTTCCTTCTGTTTGTTTTAAAAGTGCTTCAAGATCGTTCATGTCGTGCCCTGAAACAAGAATGGCTTTTCCCTTCTTATGGCCCAACGGAACCTTTGTCGGTACAGGATGACCAAATTTCCCTGTATTGCCTGCATCAAGAAGCTCCATAGCTTTATAGGCGGCTTTCCCGCACCTGAGCGCCATCTGGACCCAGTCTTCAACCCCCAGGCTATCTCCCTGAATAGCAGCCAGGCCCTCATGTACATATACGTAAACACTTTCATCTTCCTGTCCCAAAATTAGCGCATGGTCCGCGTAAGCGCTTACCCCCTTAATGCCATAGAGCACAGTATGTTTTAAAGATAGGACATCCGGGTTATCGCCTGGGTAGGATTTTATGCCGACTTGTTCCCCTTGTTTCACCAACTCTTCTATGCTGGTTTTTGGTTGGAAAACGGCAGGGCCGTCAGACCATCCATTATTACCGCCTGCACCCTCAACTTGAATTTTTAATTTCTCACGCAAACGAATGGATTGCTGGATCAACTCCACAAATCGATCAGGGTCGAAATCAACATTTGTTAGGGTGGAGAAGGCTGCCTTGACCGTAAAAACATTTACATCATTATCAGAGACACCAACTTTTCGCCCTTCCACGGCCACTTGTGACAGTCCCATTAATGAATAAAGAAGCAAATCTTGCAAAGCTGCAATTTCCGGCAATTTTCCACAAACACCCTGTACGGTGCAACCTGTGCCCTTAGCGGTTTGTTCACACTGGTAACAAAACATAACGAGTCTCCTTTATAGCGCAAAAAATGATCAGGGTTTGGAACTTATCAATCTCGTGGATACACTATCTGAAGCACAAAATCACTACGAAATTCGAGGATTCAGCGGAGAATTGAATGTGTAGCATATTTTTGAGAGCATACCACATTCTTAAATTCCAATGAATACTTAGAATAGAAACGATATCCTTATGGTGGTGCCATACAATTATGGGGATAAGCGTAAAATCAACAGTGATTTAGTTTTGTTAAAGTGTGCCTATATGATTTGCTGGATGTGTCAAGGATGTCTCATTTCCACTACGCAAAACAGCAGACTTCTTGCCATAGTGCGCCATCGTTCATGCCTCTTTGTTAGCGAACACTACGAAAGGTATTATTGATTTTTACAAATTATGCCGAACCCCATATGTTGTGGTCGGTCTTTTTCTCTGCCTACCTTTGAGTCGAGTAGACCATGGGAACCTCCCCCTCAGTCTCTCACAGACACGGACGTGAACCTCTCGGTTCATCCGGCTCCTATCGACCAGCCGATTGTCGTGCTAATTGCCAGTGCGCGAACAGATACGACATCTTCTTCGCGATGCGCCCAAGCCAATAAAAAGCTCTGCGCCTACGCCGGCGTAACTTTTTGTATTTCCGCATGGCCCACCGTTGCAATGAACCATTGAGTTGATTTAAAATAGGGCGAAGCGCCGACTTATAAAACTGTCCATAATAATTCACCCAGCCCCGGATAATTGGATTGAACATGAAGGCCAGGTCTTTGATAGACTTGTCGGTCATTCGGTGCAGCCGCCAGCTTCTGATGGTTTCCCGCATGGATTTAGCCGCTTCATCGCTCACGGCTGGGAGGAAGCTTACAAAGAATTTTCCATGACGGCTTTTCGATAATCGGGATCGAAAAGTGTATCCCAGAAAGTCGAATTTCTCGTTTGGATAGTTCCCTTTCCTGAATGTGTCCTTACAGTAAACAATCTTGGTCTTATCAGGATGAAGCTCCAGCCGACACTGCTTGAGGCGTTTTTCAATGACCATCTTAATCCATTCGGCTTGCTCCTTGCTCCTGCAATGCACCACGATGTCGTCGGCATAACGCTCAAACGGTATGTTGTCGTAGCTACGCCTCATCCATTCGTCAAATGCATAGTGCAAAAACAGGTTGGCAAGAAGCGGACTGATCACCGAACCTTGCGGTGAGCCTTTCTCACGGTTGACCAGTGTGCCATCCGCTACCTGCACTGGAGCCTTTAGCCACCGCTCAATATAGAGCAATAGCCATTTGCTATCCGTGTGTTTGCGAACCGCACGCATCAACAGCTCATGGTCGATGTTGTCGAAAAAACCCTTAATGTCAAGATCAACAACCCAGTTGTAGCGCCAACATCTTTTCCTCGCTACACCAATGGCCTCAATCGCTGACTTTTCGGGTCGATAGCCGTATGAGTCCGGATGGAAAAAGGGATCAACACTCGGCTCAAAATACATTTTAGCTACCATCTGTGCGATCCGATCAGATACCGTCGGAACACCCAGTTCTCTTAGACCACCGCCCTTTTTAGCGATCTCAACCAATAGTACCGCTGGCGGAAAGTAACTGCCCGAAGACATGCGATTCCAGATCTTGTAAAGATTGTTCTTTAAATCTTTCTCAAAATCAGCAATCGACTCCCCGTCTACACCGGCTGCCCCTTTGTTCGCCTTTACCCTTTTGTACGCTTCAAATACAGCCCGTTTGGAAATACTGAACGGCTTTGCTTTACCCAATGGCTCCTCCCATTTGTTGGTTGACCAAATCGTAAAGCTGATCGATGCAACCCCTTCGCTCCATTCCCATTACAGAAACTTCGTCACTACTACGGGTTGGTCCGCCCCTGTGCTTCGCATCGGTACTCTCATTCTCATGGGGTCTCCACTTGAATTTCTCCCTTAACATCGAAACGACAGGTTGTTGGGTAGATCAGTCGTTGCCGACTTTCACCCCCGCAGATCC
>JAQYWI010000082.1 GCA_030145015.1 Desulfobacterales bacterium | reverse complement strand
CCTGCTATGGCGCTTTATAGCTTTTTCTACTCTAACCGAATCGCCCTGGAGATATGGACCCAAAACTTAAAATAGGCATCATAGGGGAATTTCACCCGGATCGCCCTTCTCACAATGCAACAAACCAGGCCTTAAATCATGCAGTCGAAGCACTATCGATAAACTTGGATATTGAATGGCTGTTAACTCAACCACTCGAAAATGATACCAAAATAATGTATCTGGTAAATTTTGATGCACTTTGGTGTGCTCCGGGCGGCCTATACAAAAGTAAAATTGGTACAATAAGGGCTATTCAATTTGCTCGTGAAAAAGGTTGGCCGTTCATTGGAACGTGAGGGGGTTTTCAATATACTCTGTTAGAGTATTTTCGAAACGTACTCGGAATGAGAGATGCAGAACACGGAGAGGAGTCTCCTAATTCATCAAGACCGGTAATTAACCCGCTTTCCTGCTCGCTTATCGGAGAAACACAAATCGTACATATTTCTCCAGATACATTGGCGTATAAAATTTATAAAAAAGAAAAAGTAAAAGAGAAATTTAATTGTAAGTATGGTTTTAACGAAGCCTATCATAAAGAAATGAATGCGCAAAATTTAAAAATCGTGGGTGTCGATGATAATGGGGATGCAAGGGTTGTTGAGCTATCTGATCATCGCTTCTTTGTGGCTACCCTATTTCTGCCGCAGTCTTCTTCAAGCTCTGAGAAGCCTCATCCCTTAATCGCTGAATTCTTAAATGCGGCTAAAGCCTTTCAGGGTGTAAAACAAGAAGGTGAAATTAAGATTTGACGCCGAATATGCGAAAATAGATTTACTGTTTATTTTCCTCGGTCTTGCTTCGCTTTATGCTTTCCAGACGCTCTAAAAGGGTTCTGGCTTTGGTGAGATTCCTGTTTACATCTTTGTAATTCGGGTCGAGTGCAGAGACAGACTCCCACTCTCGAATGGCATCGGCTAATTTTTGATCTCCAAAGTATGCGAGTCCCTTATCGTAGTGAGCTTCCTTGTAGGTAGCTTCGCATTTTTGGATATTCTTTTCGCATTGATCGCAATTTTTATCGTATTGCAGCGAGGTCTTGAATTCATCCCTGGCCGCCAAATAATCTTCTTTGCCAAAAAGAACCAGCCCCTGTTCAAAATGAGATTTAGCAAGGTATCCGTTTATCTGTGAATCTTTGGGGCTCTTTTTTGCAATGGCTTCAAATTTAACAATCGCCTCTTTATATTTTTTTTGGTTATATAGCGCGATTGCATCCTGACGAACGTTTGCGACATTTTTTTCCTGAATTGTATCAATGTATTTCCGGCAGTCAGAACAGTCCTGGTTGTATTTCAGAGAAGCTTCAAATTCCTTTGTCGCTTGGGGGTAGGCTTTTTTCTCGAAAGATTGCCGTCCTTTATCAAAATAAGCGAGCGCAATGTAATTAATTGCAACTTTATCAGCAGGATTTACGTTTAAAACTTTTTCGAATTCGGTGATTGCACCTGCATATTCTTTGTTTTTATAAAGTTCAATGCCAAGCTCCCGATAGTTAACTGTCTGATCCTCAATGACTTCTTCTTTCTGCGGAACCGCCTTGCTTACAGCCGGTTCCTTCGGTATCACGGCTGTTTTCGTTTCTACTGTCTCACCTTTTACCAAAAAAGGAAGGCCTTCGACTTCGGGAATCTTGAGCTCCTGTCCGACTTTTAAGCTGGTTCCGTCTTCGATACTATTAAATTTAGCGATGACGTCGAATTTGCTAAGATCGCCGTAATACATCTTTGCCAGTTTTGAAAGACTCTCCTCAGGCTGAACGGTATGGATAATGAAGCGTTTAACAGTTATAATTTCACCGGGTAATGCTTCAGAGGACTCGCCGCTATCGGTCTGAATTGTCGCTGGATCTGCAATAATCGGAGTTCCTTCGATGACGGGTATTTTAATTTCCTGGCCGACTTTGACCTTAGTGGCATCCTCGAGTTCGTTGTATTCTGCTATTAAATGAAACTTGCGATAATCTCCGTAGTAACGTTCGGCCAGGGTTGCGATGGTCTCATCCGCTTGAAGCGTGTGTGTAATATAGCGTTTAACATGCTCGATTTCTTTTCTCGCAACGGTCAGCTTTTCTTTGGCTTGCATATGTTCGGGGTTATATCGCAATGCAGTTAAAAACTCTTTACGTGCTGGCGGGTATTGGCCCTGGCGATAGTATTTTAAGCCGTTCTGATAGTGCTCCTCAGCCAGCTTGTTGAGTTGCGGTTCAAGCGCTGCGCTTTTTTCTTGAGCCAGTTTATTTTCAGGTTCCACCGTGAGAACGAGTTTGTATTGCTTTAAGGCTTCAACCAGATCACCCTTTTCTTCGTACTCCTTTGCTTTGGCCGTATATTCTTTTGCAAGTTGAGCCGGAGATTTGGTACCGAATTGTGCACACCCGGCAATCAAGACGACTAAAAAGATAGCACCGATAATGACTGCTTTATTTTTCATGGTTTTTCTCGCTTTAAGGAAACATGATTGAAGGTTTTCAGCCTGGAAATGAACGTTTGCATGTCCTTTTCCAATATCTGATCTCTACGTAAAGTCAAAGGATTTGCAAAAAAGGCGTTGCCGCCTCTTTTTACGGACATGGCTATTTTGTACCCGGCTTCGCTGGCTATCTGAACCGACTGCTGATCATAACGGCCGAACGGGTAAGCCAGGAAATACGTGTCCTGCCCTAATTTTCGATCCATGATTTTTTTAGAACCGTAGAGTTCTTCTTTAACCCGGGCAATATATTCCTGCTCTGTTTCTCCATCTTTTGTTTTGGTGAGATCACTGTGATAAATGGTGTGCGAACCGATCGTGAAGCCTTTGGCTTGCATTTCTTTGAGCTGGTCCCATGTGATGGCCATTTTGGAAACGCCGACAAAATCTATGTAGATGAATATAGTCGCTTTAAATCCATATTTATCCAGGATCGGATAAGCAATATCGTAGACCGATCGATATCCATCATCCATGGTGATGAGCACAGATTTTTGGGGAAGCCCCTGGCGATATTTAAGAAAGGAAAGGAGTTCTTCGGCGGTTATCACGCGATACCCATTTTCCTTTAGATACCTCATTTGAAGATCAAAAGACTTTGCCGGCATACACAGAGGGGAATCGCAGTCCTCGGCAAACCGATGGTAAGTCAATATCGGTATGGTTTGAAACCCATCAGAGCTTATTCCTCCCCTATTCCGATCTTTCAGCGGAATCACAATAGCGCTGCCGCGTCCGAAGCGAACGCCGGGATTGGCTTCCTCAATCATCCAGGACTTATTTTTGGTCCCTAAAAATTTTTCAGCCAGCTCCGCAGGAGTTTCGCTGTCCTGCAAAAAATAGACAACATAGTCCTCGGAGCGAAAAAGCCTTTTATCTGAAGGTTGCGTGGTCGCTCGAGTGGGTGCACAGGCATTAAAAACAATCGAACTTATTCCTAAAAGCACGATAAATAATATAATTTTATTGAAACTTAAGCGCCGCTCCACTGGAGATTGAGAAATAAGATAAGGAAACATTGCAGCCCTCGGAGACAACCTGAGTCAAAAGATGCGGTTCAGTTAACCTCTTATCATTAATCTGTTTTTCGCTTGCTTGTCAATTTAAATATCATATTTAACGATTAACGATGCAATATTGAATCGTCATTGAGGTTTTACGCGCGCAAATTGTAGAAATTTCCAACAGTTAATTTGCTTGACTTTGATTTTTGGCCATAATAATTTAGTAAAGGTGAAATTAAGTGTTGCCCTTTCCAGACAGATCCAACTGTATCGATTCAAAACGGCAAATATAGATAGATAGGGAGATGATGACCAAATGGATTCAATTCAGCGATTCGGCAACCGTTTAAACACGCGCCATTTGATACTTGTTGTGGTTGTCTGGTGGCTGGCAATGCTTATTGCGTACTCAATTATTACCCTGCGGGTAAACCACCATAAAAACAAATTAAGAGAAACGGGGGTCGAAATAACGCTTGCGTTTTCGAACCTTGTCAGCCTGCCTCTATTAGAAAAAAACTCTCAATCAATTGCCACATTGCTGACCGATGCCGCCAATCGAACGGATGTGATTTACGCATCGGTAGTTGATCATCGCAATAAGGTTGTCGCCTTTACCGGCACCGGACATCTTATGCCGGATAGGACTGAAGCGGCCCGTTCCATTGAAAAAGTAGCGATGTGGGAAGGTGGATTTGCCAGCCACGCTAAAATTCTTAACTTTGTCTCAGACGTAACTTACGCCGGTACAAAAATTGGAGAAATTTTTATCGGCCTATCTGCCCCCAAAACAGTCCAGATTCGAAAACAATTTATTTTCATCGCCGTCTTAAGCAGTCTGATATTATTGTTTTTGATCGCGGTATTTCGTTATCAACCGATCAAGACGTTTCTCTTGAAATATCTAAATCTTAATCAGTCGCGCACCGCAATCGATCCAGCTTTACAGAAAGCCCCTATTATCTGCCCATTATGCGGAACGCAACACCCGTTTTCGGGCCAATTATTCGATCAATCAGGCCTCGACAAATTTTTGACCCGCGGGCCCTCGAAACAGATCTGGAATCCCGGGGGCAATGCTGACTCTAAAGGGCCTGATTTGCCGGAACGGGCTGGGAAGGAAGATCTCTCACGGATTAGGCGCCAGATCATATTGCGCTGTACCGAGATTATTAAAAAACTGACCGCCTGATAAATGATAGCGAGGGAGAAGGAGGTGCTGCATGTTTGTTACCGAAATTGCCGCAACCACAGTAGTAAAAATGAAGGAAATTTCAACAAGCACCTTCACCAAATTTGCGAGAGGCATGAAGCGCATATCGAACATAAAATTTATCGAACGTAACCGAAAACAATTCGCCATTTGTCTGGCTATCTGGCTTCTCATCAATTTTAGCGGTTATATATTTTATCACTATGCGTTTGAACGCAGAAGTGATGCGTTTTTCCGGCAAGGACTTTCTGAGACCCAAAATCTCGAGTCCAAAAGCGAGCCTTTCGTTTTGGAAAAAGACATCTTATCGCTCAATGTCGCTGTCAAAGAATTGCAGGATATTAGCGATCTGAAATTTGCTGCAATAACGGATCACAAAAACAACATCCTGGCTCACACAAACGCGGACATGATGAATCGAAAATTCGAGCCTCTTCCAAATGAAAAGCCGATCGATGCGCTTGACGGAATCAAGATTACTTCAGGAATTTCAACAGACAAAACAGCGGTTGTCGTTTTTTATAAAAATATTATTTTTTCAGATGTCGAGATCGGTAAAGTTTGTATCGCTCTTTCTGCCGCGAATCTGAATAGCGACCTCAATCGATTGCGGGTTTTATATTTATCCGGTGTCGTGCTGACGATCATTTTGCTGGGGGGCAGTTTATTCTTATTGGATCACCGTGGCAAGGCCAAGGCGCTTAAGTTAAGACAGGAAATCGAAACAATGGACCGCATCGGTCCCTACCTTCTACATAAAAAGGTTGCCCGGGGTGGAATGGCCGAACTATTTCTGGCAGATTACGTTCGCCGGGACGGGTTTAAAAGAAGGGTGGCCATTAAGCGAATCCTGCCTCATCTTGCCGGGAATCAGGATTTTATCAAAATGTTTACCCGCGAAGCCAGGCTGGCTGCTCTATTGCAGCACCCAAATATTGTTCAGATCTTCGATTACGGGAAAATTGAAAATGCGTATTTTATTGCAATGGAATATATCGATGGAAAGAATTTGGGGGAAGTTATCGCAGGTTTGAAACAGGGTCTGCCCATTGACAAGGCTATTTTTATTATTTCTCGAATCTGCAAAGGCCTGGATTATTCTCACACCAAACGGGATGACAATACCGGGGAACCTTTTCATATCGTCCATCGCGATATCAGCCCCCAAAACCTGCTGATTTCTTATCAGGGAGAGGTGAAAATAAGTGACTTTGGAATCTCCAAGGCCAAGTCCGAGCCGAGCTTAACCCAGGCGGGTGTTGTTAAAGGGAAAATGGCCTACTTGTCGCCCGAACAGGCCCTGGGAGAATCGATCGACCACCAAGCGGATATTTACGCCCTGGGGCTTGTCTTTTATGAAACACTTACCGGAAAGAGAGTATACAGGTTTGGCAGCGATGTTGAGGCGATTCGCTCCATTCCGAAAATGGATATTGAACCTGTAAGCAATTTGGTCCCTGAGGTTCATGAAGAGTTAAACCGCATTGTCATGAAATGTCTGGAAAAGCAAAAGGATCTGAGATATCAGAGCGTTTCTGATTTATATGACGATCTGACGATATTTAGAAAGGAACGTAAAATAACGTTCGGTGCCTCCGATCTTGCAGATTTTATGAAAACGAATTTTAAGGAAACTGAAGGCGCTTAATATGCACCAGAAGATTTTTTTCGGCAAAACCGATATCGGGCTTAAACGTAAAAATAATGAGGATGCCTTTGTTGTGAGCTCCGAGCTGGATTTTTGCCTTACAGCAGACGGTATGGGTGGTGCCGCCGCAGGCGAGCTTGCCAGCAAAATTTTTGCCGATACAACTCAAGAAATTTTTGCAGGAAATGCCGATCGTTCCCAGAAAGAGGTCTTATATCGGATTCAAAAAGCCTTTCGTGATTCAAATGAAAATATTTTAGAGCATGTAATTCAGAATACGAGCCACAAAGGCATGGGATGTACGGCCGAACTTTTGGCTTTCTCTGATGAGGGTTTTATTGTCGGTCATATCGGAGACAGCCGCACCTATCGTTTAAGAAAAGGCCATCTCGAACAGCTCACTCAAGACCACACCATGGTCCAGCAGCAGTTTGAGGAGGGATTAATATCTTCAGACCAAATTAAAGAACATCCGCTGCGCAATGTCATCTTCCGGGCCGTAGGTATCAAGGAGGAGCTTGCCCTTGATCTGATCATCGGGAAAATTTTTGCAGAAGATATGTTTCTTCTCTGTTCGGACGGTTTAACCGATATGATCCCGGATGAGCAGATTCGGGAGATTCTTTGTGCCGATACTGATATTTCCCACAAGGCCGAAGAACTCATCGAGGCAGCTAAAGTTGCCGGTGGAATCGACAACATCACAGTCGCTCTGGTAACCATAATATAGTGTATTTTATAAAATACCAGACGCTTCGGTCTTATTCTTAAACTACTACATTAATTTATAAGCCATCACCTGCCTTGAAAGTGGAATCATGCCAAAACCTTATTTAGAATGGGTCGATGAGAATCATCGAACTCAATATTTAGAAATCGTCGATACGGTCTTTATCGGACGAAGCTGCAAGGGGGTCGACCCTCAAAAAAGGATTTTAGTG
Organism: Desulfobacterales bacterium; assembly: GCA_030145015.1. The sequence continues at coordinate 15,175 of JAQYWI010000082.1, read as the reverse complement.
CAAGATGCACAGGTATCCAGGGATCATGCCGTAATCAGCCGCCGGGCAGAACAGCTTCAAATTACCGACAGAGGTAAAAATGGTACCTGGGTAAACGGTACTCGATTGGCAGCCGGTGCATCCAATGAACTTGCGGATGGAGATACCATTAGTTTAGGCGAATTCTCTTTGCGCGTGTTTTGCCCTGAAAGTGTGACCCATGTAACAGATGCTGCGATATTAACTGACGGCACCCGGGTGACCCCGACCGAAATAATGGTGACCAATGTTGTCGCCGATGTCAGGGAGTTTTCCACTTTCTCCCAGGAAAATGCGTCTTCCGATGTCTACGCCTTGATGAAGGTAATATTTGATACTTTCAGCGCCATTGTGTACAATTTTAAAGGAACCATTAAAGATTACGCCGGCGACGCTGTCTACGCATTTTGGGATCATGCCGTTGAACCGATAAGCAAACAGGCCGTTTTGGCCTGTGAAGCCGCAATCCAGCAGACGCAGACGATAAACGAGATCCGCACCAAATTAAGCGGTAAAAATATTGCAGCTGATAATCTGCAGATGGGCTGGGGAATAACAACCGGTAAGGTGACGATGTCACACTATGGTTCGCGCGCGGCCGATTTGGCGTTGGTTGGTGATTGCACGAATTTGGCCTTCCGTTTATCCGGACTTGCCAACAAAGAATTATCCGAAAAAATAGTGATATGCTCGCAAACGGCAGAACTGATCCGCAACGATCTCAAGATAAAGGACCTCGGGACTGTCGCGATCAAAGGAAGGACGGGCAAGGAACACGTTTTCGGATTGAATCAACCCTGATGCTTAAAGTCCAGTTTTACGCCTCATAAATATAAAAAAGTAATGGAAATCTAAGTTCAGTCGTGTCCATGATTGAGAAAATTCCAAGCACCAATTAACAAATAACAAACAATATCCAAATTCGAATTTTCAATGATTCAAACAAGTTTAGAATTTGAGTCATTGTATTTTGAGATTTGTTTGAAATTTGTTTTTTGTTATTTGGGATTTAATTTAAGGTTCCTTGGAATAGGAAGATCAATAAAACGAATCCGAGTTTTGCAGATTACATAAAGGACATAACACTAGGTTATTTTCCACGAATATGGTATTCTCAACCACTATTTTTCTGTTCGGCTTTCTCCCCGCGGTAATCATAAGTTATTATGGACAGCAATTGCTGTCCTCCAAAAAACTGCGCAATCTAGTCCTTCTTTTTTTCAGCTACCTGTTTTACCTTTACGGCGCCGCCGGTTTTCTTTTGATCCTAATCCTGTCCACTCTGGCAGACTATGTGTTCGGGCGTCTGATCGACCGCAAGGTCAAATACAAAAGGGTGTGGCTTAGTTTCTCACTGCTTCTTAATTTAGGACTCCTGGCCTATTTTAAATACGCCAACTTTTTTGTCGCCGAGCTAAATAGCCTTCTTTCAGGATTTAAATTTTTCCCAATCGAGTGGAATGCGGTTATTCTACCCATCGGGATTTCTTTTTTTACATTTCAAAAACTCAGTTATATCATCGATGTTTATCGGGGAAAGAGCCGTGCGCTCGAGAACATTATCGACTTCGCCCTTTACATTGCCATGTTCCCGCAGTTAATCGCCGGGCCGATCGTCCGCTTTAGTTATATAAAAAGCCAGCTTAAAGAACGCCGGGAATCGTGGGACAATTTTTACAATGGAATCATACGCTTTTGCTGGGGGCTGGTAAAAAAAGTAGTGATCGCTAATGCCTGCGGCCAGATCACAGACGTTATTTTTGACCTTAACCTGGAATTGCTTGATACAAAAGTCGCCTGGCTCGGTGCGATGACTTACACGCTTCAAATTTATTTCGATTTCTCCGCCTACTCCGACATGGCCATTGGCCTGGGTATGCTGTTTGGGTTTGCATTTCCCGAAAATTTCAAGCGTCCCTATTCGGCCGTGAGCATCACCGACTTTTGGCGTCGCTGGCACATCACATTGAGCCGCTGGTTCAGAGACTACCTGTATATTCCCCTTGGCGGCAACCGTCGGACAACAACAAGAACCTGTCTAAACATGGCAACCGTTTGTATCCTATGCGGGCTCTGGCATGGAGCAAATTGGACATTCCTGTTCTGGGGAATTTACCACGGTGGGTTCCTGGTCCTGGAACGGATCACCGGGATGCGTGAAGTTTCCCGGGAGACACACAAAATTTTGCGCCGTGTCATAACGCTGTTAATCGTTATCATCGGCTGGGTGCTTTTCCGCTCGGAAGATATCGCCCGGGCGATCGGATTCTTAAGCACTATGTTCACGGTAACCGATTTGCCGATTTCTTACGAGTTGAGCCTGGCATTGAACTACCGAAACCTTCTTATCCTGACGGCGGCTTTGTCGGTATTCTTCCTGCCCGGTGATTTTTCTTTGATAAAAATTTTGATAAACAAAAAAGATCCGCTCCCGTTGCTTGCGGGCGCCCTAATGATTCTGTTTGTGCTCCCATATTGTGCAGCGCTGATTGTTGGCGGTGCCAGCAGCCCTTTTATTTACTATCGGTTTTAAACATACGATGCGAAAGATATTTATACTCATATTTGTCTTCCTTCTTTTAACACCGGCTGTGGTGTGGGTTATCGGCCCCGATTTCGGCCTGCAAGTGGATCGTATCGGGTTAAAACCTCCCCGGTTTGATAGTCGCGCTCTTTTCGACAACGCGTACTACCTGTCTTTCGACCAATATTTTAATGACAGTTTTTCTTTGCGAAGTCCGCTCATTCTTACCAAAAGATGGTTGGATTACCGCATATTCCACATGACCGACGTCAAAGGTGTTCATGTCGGCAGCAATGGATGGCTTTATAGCCGTCAATCCATCGATGACTATCGCAAAGAAGCCTGCAATGAAACGCAAGATATCGAACGATTGGTTTTGGAGCTTCGCGCCATTGAAAAGATGATCGAAGCCACCGGTCGCCGCTTCTTCTTCATTGTGGCTCCGGGCAAGTCCACTATTTATCCCGAGTTTGTCGGGCCATTACCGCAGAGTTCAGCATGTAGCCATAGCCGATACGATCTGTTCCTCGAAGCCATCGAAGCACACGGATTAAAGAGTTTTGTGAGACTTGACCAGTCCCTGAGCCAGGCAAAAAATAATCATGCGCTGCTCTACGACCGAACCGGCAGCATCTGGAATGGTCTGGGCGCAATGGTTGCTTCTGAGGCAATCCAGGCGCAGATAATCAAAGACCACAAGGAGAAAGTGGTATTCGATTACAAGCGTAATGTCACAGTCGCTTATGATGATCTGGACAAACGATTGATGGGTTTTCTGGCCGGTGCGGAAGAAGTACCTGTAATGCATCTGTCGCGGGCCGAACAGCCCGGGCTTTCCCATGGGATTATCTATGGTGACGGTTTTCTAAAGAATCTAATTCCTTACCTGGCACAATTATTCAGCCGACTCGATGTAATCCGGGCTGACAGCCTTCCTTCAAGGCAGTACGGTGAAGATTTAAGCGCCGGCGATCTCATTTTGCTGGAACGGGCTGAATCCGAACTGGGGACAATACGCATCGAAATTGATAAAATCCTTTCAATATTTGAACCCGAAGCCCTCGTCCCTATCAGGTATCTGCTCGATCTTCAGACGATTATACCGGGCGCAAACATTTCTTTAAGCAACAGGGCTGATGGCTTAGAGATAAAATCAGTCGGCATTCAATCCGTCTTTAAGTTTAAATCAATACCTGCCTCAGATGATAACGTCTTCAAAGTGCTCAAGCTAACGATTGAAACCTCCCACTCGGACATCATGACGGTTAAATACATGACGGCGTCTCCCCTGATTGTTCCGAAATCACTCAAGTCGGGAATCACAGAGTTATATTTGCCCCTTCCCTTTAAAAAAACATCATCATTGAACCTGAACATTCATCCGGGCAATAAGGCCGGAGTCTTAATTTTACGCTCAGCTGAGATACTCACGTTTACTGACAATCCGACTTCCCCCGAGCCTTTGCAAAAGAAGACCCGGGTTGCCAAAACCGATTCAAAGGAAAAAGCGTCTCGGCCGCATGCAGAAACAGATGCGCATTTACCCAAATCGCAGCCGGAAACCGACATTTCAGTCCCGGAATTGCAAAGCCGCAACCCTGAGGCCAATTCCGAAAAAGCCCCTTCTATAGATGCGGAGTTGTTGAGGCTAAAAAGGCTTCGGCTCGAAGGGGTAAATCCGAATGGCAAAAATGATCTTAAACCAGAAAAATCAAAAGCATCTATTCCCATACCGAAGACCGCTACCGAAGATTCGAAGGCGATGCCGGATAACATGCCGGACGAGACCGATACGGGCGCAATCGTTTCCGGGACCGCCGCGGAGCCGATCTCAAAAATACCTTCGATTGCTCTGACCGACTTTGAAGACGGTCGTATTTTTCAGCGTAACGGTCAAAGCACGGAAATCGTGGTTTCGGGAACTTACAGGGGGCATGTGGAAGCCATCGAAGCCCGGATCGTCAGAAGCAATACTTCGGAAGAGATCCTGGCCTGGACCGTTATCGATGATGCACCCCGAAACGGAATTTTTGTGGGTGGACTTGCGGATGTGCCCCAGGGTGGGTGGTATAACATCCAGGTCCGCAGTCATGCCGATCACTCGGTTGCGATCAATGGCAAACATAAATGGGGCGTGGGAATGTTAATCGCCTGCCTGGGGCAGTCGAACATGAAAGAATGGTTTTACACAGGTAAAGATTTAACCGCACACAGACTCCTGAGGAAATTTAATGATAGCGGTTGGTCAAAATTCGGCCTGACAGGCAATGCTGCCATTGCATTTGGCAACAGGATAATCGACCGGCTGGGTATCCCGGTCGGGCTGATGGATTATTCTGTAAATGGATCGGGATTAAGAAAAGAAGCCGACTGGGGAACCGGCTACTGGGAAGACACGTCGCCGGATTCGATCTATGATCGTTTTATTACCGGTGTATCAGATGCAGGCGGAACGGCGGAATTTGTAATCTGGATACAGGGAGAAGCGGACGCTGCGCGTGGAACCGTAACGAAAAACGAATATGCGGACTCCCTTGAGCATTTCATCACAAATCAAGTCAGATCAGATATCGCCAACGGTTCGGGTCGTGAAAACTTGCCCTTTCTTGTCGTTATGATGATTAAACGGCCCGGAGGCAAAAACGGACCCCACCAGGATATCCGCAATGCCCAACGGCATGTTGTCGAGAATGTTGCCGACTGCTATTTAGCAGCTACAACTCTTGATCTCAAGAATCACGGTAGACAGCACCTCACACCAAAAGCATACATTTCGATGGGAAACAGGGTGGCTCAAACGGTTTTGTATGTCTTAGGGCAAGAGATATACCACCGGGGCCCGGGCGTAACGAACGTAAAGCAAATAGACAACCGCACCATAGAGATTGCCATCAAGCACAATGGCGGCAGTGACTTCATACCTGCCGAAGGAATCACCGGCTGGGAAGTAATCGCCAATGGTATTTCTGTGCCCATAGCAAAAGTATACCGCCATGATCCCCAAACGATCCGGGTAGTCCTCGAGCGTCCATTAGATGATAAAGCTCAGATTCGCTATCTATACGGCGCAATGCCGGATGCAAAAAATCCTGTCTTAGATAATTCTCCCCTGTCTCTTCCCCTGGAGGCGTTCCAGTCGGAATACAATATCGGCTGCACGCCTACACCCCCTGACGCATTGGGCCCCTTTTATAAACCCGGGGCACCTTTGCGAGATGGTGTGGGAAAGAGCTATGAATTAAACGGAAAGGTTTTATCCTCAAAGGATTGCGCACCCATCAAAGAAGCACGCATTGAATTATGGATGGCGGGTCCTGACGGAGAATATATAGATGATTATCGGGCCACGGTACTGACAAATGAATCCGGCGAATACGGGTTTGAAAGCCACCTGCCACCGTCGTATTTGAGGCGCCCACCGCATATTCATATTCGCGTAACTGCCGACGGTTTCAATACCTTGAGCACCCAGCATTATCCCGCAGAGGGTTCAAGCAACGCAGAAATTGATCTGGTATTAATTCCGGACTAATGGCGGCTGCAGACAGTGTTTACCCTGTTCTGGTTTTTAATGCAGGAGAGCTGTTGGAATATGGAGTGGATATCACACGAATTCTGGATAGTTGATAGATGTACTTCCTTGGAGCAACCTGCAGTTTTGAAGGTGCACTTACATTACCGATATATATAGCAGGTAACTTTAACGCTCAACTTTGCGGCGTAACGTGCGGCTTCGGTTGGAAAGTGGTATATTTCCCTAAAGCGCTTGAATGTTAAAAAAATATAGATATAATTAGTATATGCATAAAGGTCCTGCCATAAATGTCGACCAGGTGTCTGGATCGGATGCGGGCCGCCTTGTATTGACGGGCCGCTGGCTCAAACGATGCCGCTTATTCACGGTCACTGATAAGCGGTGCGCTGCATGTCTGCATCTATGTGACCCATAATTGGATTCTGTGAGGAGGAAGATATGCCCGTTATTACCATTTCTAGAGGGTCATACAGCCGCGGCAAAGAAATCGCTGAAAAAGTTGCCGCCAAGCTGGACTACGATTGCATCTCCAGGGATCTGCTTCTTGAGGTGTCGAAGGAACACAATGTACCTGAAATAAAGCTGGTGCGCGCCATTCATGACGCTCCCGGTATTCTGGCGCGCCTGAACCGCAAAAAGGAGAAATACATCGCCTTCATCAAATCCGCGCTCTTGAACCATTTGAAGCAGGATAACGTCGTGTATCACGGCCTGGCCGGCCAATTTTTTGTGAAAAATGTCCCCCATGCGCTCAAGGTCAGGGTGTTGGCGGATATGGAAGATCGCATCCGGCTGGAAATGGAGCGCAAGGGCATCGATGCCGACGAAGCCCGTCGCATTCTGGAAAAAGACGATGAAGAACGGCGCAAATGGAGCCAGGCTCTTTACGGGATCGATACCGCCGATTCCAGCCTGTACGATCTGGTCGTTTATATCAAGCAACTGACGGTGGAAGACACGGTTGATATGATCTGCGGCTGCGTCTCCAAGGAGCAATTCAAAACAACTCCTGAATCGCAGCGCATGATCGAAGACCTTGCCCTGTCCGCAGCCATCGAGAAAGCGCTGATCGACGTGTGGGCGGACATTACGGTCTGTGTTGACAACCACACTGCCTTTGTCGAAACAAAAGCGCCCGTCCGTGCTGAAGAAAAATTGGTAAAGCAGATCAGGGATGTGGCCGGAACCTTCGAAGGGATTTCGGATGTCAAGGTCAAATGCAATCGGATAGTTGATCTGAGTGAATAAGGGCCACTTAAATCTTACATAAGCTGGCGATACCTGTAGAGGTTGGGTTCACCTGCAGGCCAGCCGCAAAACAATATAACACAGCCTTTTATGAAAATATGCAGCGTTTTTCCTGCCAGGCCGGTCCTTTGGCTATTCAGTCTCCTCGTTCAATACTTCAGCCAGCTTTTCCAGTGCATCCCACGCGGCTGCGAAACCAGCGTATGCTGCGACTTGAAAGATCGCTTCAAATATTTCTTGTACTTGTGCACCGTTGCGTAAAGCCATCTTGAAATTTAATTTCAAAGCATTGTGTCGTCCTAATGCCGCCAATACGCAAATACTGCAAAGCGATCTCGTCTTGAGATCGATGCCGCCACGCGTCCATATCCTGCCACCTAAAACAGAGATAACTTCCTTCTCGAAATCCGGACAAACAGACCGAAAACGCGCGACCAGCGATTCAATATTTTCCTCCCCAACCATCTCGGCGAACTGTCTGTAACCCTTTTCGTAATCAGTGTTCATTCCATTTCTCCTGCACAATAAGTGATTTTACGAATCCGGATATCATCAACCATGTAATGTTATCCGTCTTTATATGCCATATGTTATCGTCCCAAAAAGCGAATTACCGCCAAAGTTCAGATTTATTGAGAAATACAAGTTCAGGACCTACTTGTGGGTATCATATTTTTTTTAAGATATCACAACAATTTTTGGCTTTTAAATATCTATCATTTGTTGTGAAAGGAATGCACGTCGTTGAAATATTCACATTTGATTAAGGAGGGACGCACAATTCACGGCTCAAGGCATCCGACGCAAAGTGCGAATATTCTCTGCCAGCTTAAGCCGGAAAACGAAACTTCAGGACCCCAGAACGACATCCCAGGCCGAAAAGCGACAAGTTATCTTAAGCGTATCAAATAACGAATAATTATTCCCATCGAAAATAAAGAGAAGCGATAGCCAAAAAGATTAGTATGAGAAACTCAAAGATACTGAAATCTATTGGCAAGTTTTTCTTCACGGCTAAACTCCTCTTTAAACCATTTTGACTCAATAAATAGCAACTGTCATACCAACAACGATGATATCCATTGCACTGTAACCTTAGAGCTTTATGAAACATTAACATGGGGTGGATGCCCCAAAAATATATTGTTGTAATTTCAATAGGATATGTTTTGCTCTGTAAAAAGGGTTTAAATCACAAATTTTTAGACCGCATTTATTGTAGGAGAATCCTTTACAGAAGAAGTTGTCAGAAGGGAGCAACAAAGGTTGACGTGGTTTGTATACTTTTAATTAACCACCCCGCCGCAAGCGGTCGGGGTATGTAAAAGGAATTATCCTATTATATTCCCCCTCACTTTAGCCCTCTCCCTCAGGGAGAGAGAACTAGCGGAAACCCCGCCGCAAGCGGATGGGGTATTGAAAAGAACTTAATAAAATTTAATAATACCGATTAATTGAATGACAAAGGAAAGGTTTACAACGCAAAAAAAATTGCACCGTTTCGGGGAAATACTAATTGAATTGTTTGGTCTTTTATTCCGGATGGCCCCCTTTATTCGATTTTAGGATGTGCCAGGATGCAGTTGCAGTCCGCGAATATAGGCGACCTGCCCCAGGTGTTGGTTTGCTTCACCAATCAATTGACCAAACATGTGCCCCACCGTGTAGTTTCGAAAGAAGGCCACGGCCCTGCTACTCTCAGGATACGGCGTGCGAGAAGGACAGTCTTCAAAGCCGATGCTATCTAACGTCTGCAAGTAGGTTCGTGTTTCCTGCCGTACCGCTTCGAAATACATCTGCATCTCTTTCAGCGCTGGGACAGGAAAATTCGCCACCTGTTCAGGTGGATATTCCAAACCCGTTGTTTCCGCAGGAATACCCCATCGCTGGTGCCAGCCATCGCGTAACCAGACCTCGGGTTTTCCCTGGGCAAAATGGACAACCAACCTGTCTTCAACCCTCGTGACGTGCCAAAAGATAAAACCGACGGAGTTTGCGTTGGGGCCTGGCTGCCAGGAGAGCTCCAGGGCTGTAAGTCCTTTCAACGCGCTGTAGTAGTGTTGTTGGAGCCCGTCAAGAGCCCGCTCGATAAAAATTTTTAGTTCCATAGCGTCCGCCTCGTGCCTTCTTTTGTAAGGTATTTAGGGGTTTCTCCACCGAACATCCCCCATATATTTGGGTTAAAGCGCGGGGGGCCTGTCAGGTTATGGATATCTCTCCGTAAATCTCAAAACTCTAACCTTATGCCTTTCGAGCCCTGAAGTTGATGCCGAGGGTTCCGAAGTCAGCAGCGCTGCTCGATTGTGGCGCTCCGTTAAATACCTCATCACGCCAGGTAATTTCAAAGTCTGTAAAACCAGCAGAGATGACAGCAGTTTTAAGCTCTTCTTCCAGAAGAGCACCGGCAATTCAACCCGTCCACAGGTCGATCTTGCGCTTTGCACTATCGGGTACTTTTTTTTGCACCAGGATATCTCCAATCTGTAATCGACCTTCGGGTTTAAGCGCCCTTGCTATCTCACGAAAGGTTACCGCTTTGTCCGGAGTCAAATTGATGACGCCATTGGAAATCACAAGGTCTGCCCAACCGTCCGACACAGGTAAATTTTCGGCATGTCCATACCGAAATTCCACCTGGCTAAGGCCTGCTTCCTCACAGGCCTGGCGGGCTTTATCCAGCATTGCTTCAGTCATATCAATTCCAATCACCTTTCCGTCCGGCCCCACTTTTTTAGCGGCAATCAGGCTGTCAATCCCGGCGCCGCATCCGATATCGATAACTTTCTCGCCGGGCCGGATTTCTCCGAGGCTAAAAGGATTACCGGTGCCGGCAAAAGATTCAATAGCCGATTCAGGAATTCCTTCCAACCATTCCTCCTTATAACCCAATATTCTGGTTAAGGGCCTGCCAGTATGAAAATGGAATCCCCGCTCAGGATTATTAGCCACTTCTTCATATTCCTTGCTAATTGCTTGACGAAGATCACCGAGCTCTAACCCTAGTTCTGTCATCGTGACGGTAATTGCGCCCGTTGCTTCTCTCATATTGCACCTCACTCTTTATTTAGAGTTTTGATGGTCATTTTTTTAATTTTTATCCAATTTTCATGTGAAAGTTTAGGGGAAACCAGAAACTATTGCAGCAGTAGGTGTCGCTTCAAAGGGGCGGATAGATCGAAAAGTGAATGATTATTTCAGCACAATGGGGACGAGCCGTGATTGTTTAATGCCACTTTGTGGTATACTCTGTCAAGAAAATTTTCCATTTATTAAACTGTAATTTGCTGGAGATATCTGATAGTTTTTCAGTAATCCAGGATTACTGGCCTTTATAACAGAAACTAAGGTATGTGTTTTATAGAGTTTTAATCAGATGCAAATCTAACGCTCCCATACAGCCGGCGACCGGAAAAGAAGGGGCAAATGTTATTGACACGCGATATCCAGTTTTCTATATTCCTCTCGCGAGCATTGACGGATATCAAGCTACCGCCGAAACGAAATTATTTGAAACTCACTTAAAGGAGAGATTATGCCCAAACGAGATGACATCCACAAGATCCTCATCATCGGTTCAGGTCCTATCGTGATCGGGCAGGCCTGTGAATTTGACTATTCCGGCACACAGGCATGTAAAGCACTGCGATCCATGGGATATGAGATTGTGCTGGTTAATTCCAATCCGGCAACGATCATGACCGATCCGGGTATGGCCGATGTGACCTACATCGAACCTCTGAATCTGAAAACCCTGACCCAGATTATAGCCAAGGAACGACCCGATGCACTCCTGCCCAACCTGGGAGGACAATCAGGTCTGAATCTGTCTTCCGAGCTTTCGCGAGCAGGCGTATTGGAAGAATATGGTGTCCGGATCATCGGTGTGAATGTGGATGCCATCGAGCGGGGTGAAGACCGCCTGGCGTTTAAGGCCACGATGGAAAAACTGGGTATCGAAATGCCGAGCAGCAAGATCGTCAACACGGTTGAAGATGCCGAGACGGCAGCAGAAGATCTGGGTTTTCCAGTTGTTATTCGTCCGGCCTATACCATGGGGGGAACCGGAGGTGGTTTGGTCTATAATATCGAGGAATTAAGAGTGATCGCCGCCCGCGGTTTGGCCGCGAGTCTTGTCAATCAGATCCTGGTTGAGGAATCGGTCCTGGGCTGGGAGGAGCTCGAACTGGAAGTGGTTCGAGATTCTAAAAACCAGATGATAACGGTTTGCTTTATCGAAAATGTCGACGCCATGGGCGTCCATACCGGCGACAGCTTTTGTACGGCCCCTATGTTGACCATAAGCCCGGAACTTCAGGAACGCTTGCAGAAATATTCCTATGACATCGTCGAAGCGATTGAGGTGATTGGCGGAACCAATATACAGTTTGCCCATGATCCAAAGAGCGGCCGGGTCGTTGTTATTGAGATTAACCCCCGCACGTCCCGTTCTTCGGCCCTGGCATCCAAGGCGACCGGATTTCCAATTGCCAGAGTTTCTGCTCTGCTCGCCGGCGGTATGACCATGGATGAAATACCTTACTGGAGGGATGGAACCCTGGAGAAATACACCCCATCAGGTGAATATGTGGTCGTCAAATTCGCCCGCTGGGGCTTTGAAAAATTTGAGGGGGCTGAAGATAAATTGGGTACCCAGATGCGGGCGGTCGGCGAGGTCATGAGTCTGGGTAAAACATATAAGGAGGCATTCCAGAAAGCGATTCGAAGCCTTGAAACCAACCGCTACGGTCTTGGTTTCGCAAAAAATTTCAATACGTTGTCTCTTGAAAAACTCATGGGCCGACTGGGCTTTGCTACCAGCGAACGCCAGTTTCTCATGTATGAAGCCCTTCGCAAAGGTGCAGACGTGCAGGAACTGTACGAAAAGACCCATATCAAACCCTGGTTCATTGAGCAGATGCGGGAGCTCGTCGAACTTGAGGAAAAAATATTAGCTTACAAGGATCAAGCATTGCCGGATGATCTGCTGATTAAAGCCAAAAAGGACGGTTTTGCAGATCGCTACCTGGCCACGTTGCGCAACCTGCCGGAAAAGCAAATCCGTGAACAGCGCAAGGCATTGGGCATGCATCAGGCCTGGGAACCGGTACCGGTAAGCGGTGTTGAAAACGCATCCTATTACTATTCCACCTATAATGCGCCTGACCAGGTTCCGGTCAGTGATCGCAAAAAAATAATGATTCTGGGGGGTGGACCCAACCGTATTGGTCAGGGCATTGAGTTTGATTACTGCTGTGTGCATGCTGCGCTGGCCATCCGCGATGCAGGTTATGAATCGATTATGATTAACTGTAACCCTGAAACAGTATCTACGGATTACGACACATCGGATAAACTCTATTTTGAGCCGCTTACCGTTGAAGATGTTTTGAGCATCTATGAAAAGGAGAAACCCGAAGGCGTTGTGGTCCAATTTGGGGGACAGACACCTCTGAATATTGCAACTGAACTGGAGGAGATGGGCGTAAAGATCATGGGCACATCTCCTGAAACCATTGACCTGGCCGAGGATCGGGATCGCTTCCGGCTCATCATGCGTAAACTGGACATCCCCCAACCCGAGTCGGGCATGGCCAGTACCATAGATGAGGCTCAGAAAATCGCTGACAAAATCGGATATCCTTTAATGGTCAGGCCCTCATATGTTTTGGGGGGCCGTGGTATGGAAGTGGTGCAAGATGAGGAATCCCTTAAATTCTATCTTGAGGCCGCGGTAGAGATATCTCCCCAAAGGCCGATTCTTATCGATAAATTTCTGGATAATGCCATTGAGGCTGAAGCCGACGCGATTGCCGACGGTACGGATGCTTTCGTGCCGGCCGTAATGGAGCATATTGAACTGGCTGGAATACATTCCGGTGATTCGGCATGCGTTATTCCGCCGGTAAGCATAGCCCCGAAACACATCGAAACGATCAGCGAATATACCCGTAAGATTGCAACCGAGCTAAACGTTGTCGGGCTGATGAATATTCAATACGCAATATTTGAAAATACGGTGTATGTGCTGGAAGCCAACCCCCGCGCATCGCGAACCGTACCTATAGTATCCAAGGTTTGTAACATATCCATGGCCAGGATTGCCATGCAAGTCATGCTAGGCAAACGTATCGCGGATCTAGAGCTAAAGCATCTGCCCATACCCCATTACGGCATTAAAGAGGCGGTTTTTCCCTTCAACATGTTTCCCGAGGTTGATCCGATTCTGGGACCGGAAATGAGATCTACCGGCGAAGTTTTAGGTATCTCCCATTCCTATGGCCGCTCATTTTTTAAAGCCCAGGAAGCTACCCAGACCCCACTGCCCTTAGAAGGATCCGTACTGTTTACCATTGCGGATCGAGACAAAAATGCGGCATTGGAAGCTGTCAGACTTTTTAAAGAGCTGGGTTTCAAGATAATGACAACCGAAGGCACGCACTACTTTTTAGAAGAGCGCGGCATTGAAAACACGCCCTTGCGCAAACTCGGGTATGGAAGACCGGACCTTGTGGATGCAATAAAGAACGAGACCATAAATCTTCTGGTAAACACGCCGAGCGGCCGAAAGAGTGAGCAGGACAGTTCAAATATACGTAAAGCCGCCATCAAATATAAAGTACCCTACATTACAACGACGGCGGCGGCTGTCGCAGCAGCCAAAGGCATCGCAGCGCGCCGCGATGGTGTGCCGCAAGTTAGATCCCTGCAGGAATACCACGCAGAGATGAAATAAAGTTTAGGTGCGAACTTTGGGATGGATCAAAATTTGATTTATCGGAATTATGTCAAGAAAATTCAAGTACCGATTATCTCCCTTTCCGGCGGGAGCGGAAAAGCATGCCGGAGAATCGCCATTCACCAGTATTTTTTCAATTTTTTCCTGTGGATCTCTTCTTATATCTTTCCGGGGCCGCTTTAGAGCCAATAATCGCCAGATGTTTATTCATCATTTCAAGTTTCGCTGTCTGATGCGCCAGACTTGATTTCATCTGGTTGATTGAAAATTCTATTTTAAGCATTTCCTGTCTTATTTTCTTGACCTCAGAAAATATGAAAAAGCAGAACAGAGGTATTGTCGTTAATACAATACCACAAATTATTAGAATCCATATCAGATCTACAGCCACAGGAACTCTTTCTTATTGATATTTACCGAATTGATAGAGACATCAAAGGTTGGCAAGGTGGAATTGAGCTGTAAGCCAGGGGAATTTAGAGTCTGCACAGCCCTGGCGTTAAAACGTCAGTTTTCTTCACCTCAACTTTATTTGTATGGTTCGGCAAAGTCAATTTTACCGTCCGGCAACATATACAATACGAGGGCTTCCCCATTCGATACCGTGGGGTGGTGTGCCGACCCGGGTTCAAATACGCACCAGCCGCGGGGAGTACCATCAAATTGGGCCTTCGGGGTGATCGGCATCACCATGCAGACCTCGCCGCCGGGATGACTGTGCAGAGATCCCACTAAATCGGTCAAATCCACAACATCGACGCTTAGCCCGCCTGTCTCTTCGCATGGTTCAATAACCCGGCCCCAGCGCCGCCCTTCTTCCCCGTTTGCACACATCCATCCATCCGCGATCGCTTCATGGCACGCTTTCTCAATCGTATCGAATATCTCACCTCCAGGTGGAAAACGGTGGTTTAGTTCCTCGCCCAGCTTAGAATCTATGGCCATTCCAGCGACAAGATCGGTCACAGGTTTAAGCAAAGCCTGAAATTCACTAATTTTCATGATATAGCCTCCAGTTAAAGTTGTCGTCGGTTGCTTCATTTCGATTTTTCAAATAGCCTACAATGATCTCAAAAAGGTGTCAACTTGTGATCCTGTACTCCATCACTCCAGG